>DYOU01000130.1 GCA_020720365.1 Candidatus Elulimicrobium sp. | reverse complement strand
TCACAGGCACTGAACGCAAGCTTGACAAACTGACCAGCATGGTGCAAAAGTTCCGGCTTGAGGCAGCTTCGGCTAACATATTAATTAACTCAATAAGCATTTGTTAAACTTTCAAGGGGGTTGAAATGGGGTTTTCACTTGACCTCCGCTACCACATTTGCCTGCAGCCGGTTGAATTGCCAGTATTTAATCCCATTGCACTGGAACTGCTTCAGTTGCTGGCTGATCATGAAGCAGATATAAATGAAGTTATTGAAATCATTAATAAGGATCCGTCCTTATCGCTTCAAATTCTCAGAATGGCGAATTCTTCTGCCTATGCAGGTCGTTACAAGTCGGAAACTATTAAGGATTCAGTAAATCGACTAGGGGCCAGACAGATAAGCAGTCTGGCCATGGCTGCATCACAGGCAGCCCTTCACACTTCAAGCATTCCCGTTGTAAACAATGTTATGCAAGGTCTCTGGGTCCATTCCCATGCCTGTGCACTAGGATGTCGGTCATTAGCAATCAGTTCCGGTCACCGGGATATGGCTGATCAGGCTTACCTGTCCGGTCTTCTTCACGACATTGGTAAACTTTATCTTCTTAAGGCCATGGAGCAGATCAGTCTGAACAAAGAAACCAGCTTTGAACTTGATCAGGAAACGCTACTGGATGTCTTCTCCTACATGCACGTTGAACAAGGCGTCAGGATCATGGATCATTGGGGAATTCCTTCCTTATATCGATCTGTTGTTGCTAATCACCATACCGAGCATTTTGATCCCAGCGACATTCTCGTAGCGATTGTTCGTCTGGTTAATTTCAAGAGTATGCAGTATGATTTAAACCTGTATCCACAGTTCATTCAACCTCTTGACGTTTCTGCAGAAATAAGCATCTTAGCGGTGCCCGAAGAAAATCTGATACAGATGGAATCGGACATGAAAATTTCATGTTCCCATTAGTAATCAATGACAACAGATGTACATTTACCACCCCCCATAATTACCAGGGATAAAATGAATATAGCCGACCTCTACAGTACACGTATTCAGAAGACTTTTGACGAAGATCAGGCTGAAATACTCTCAATACTGCAAGCGCACCCGAAACAGGTACTTAAGCTCATTAATTACTATATGGGCATGCCACTTTCCTACCCTGCAACTATCGCCCAGATTGACAGAGGCGTTGTTGATCTTGACGTACAGGCACAACAGGCATTTACTATTGAACACTCTCGTTCAACCTTCATCCGCAGCACGATTTTCAAGTATGACGTCTTTGCCATGGCTCAATATGTTAATGTAAGGAAACAAGCAGCCACCTTTGTAAAATTCTCTTATGTAGAAATTATGGCAGAGCGCAGAAATTTTCTCCGGCTACAACTTGAGCCGTCTCCAGAGACCGTTATTGAATCACCCCTAGGAGTTATTGATGGAAGAGTCTGCGATATCTCTCTTTCTGGTCTGAACATAATGATCGACACGTATTGTCCGCTTGAAAAGGGCTCGGAAATGCCAATCAGGTTTACACTGACAACCATTGAACAGGGCCAGGATTTAAATGTTAACATACCTGCCATATTGTATTCTATTTCCGGCGACGCACCTCCTTATAATTATGCCTTTGCAATCTCGCCTGACACATTACTTGAGCGTCAATTGTCACACTTTATCTTCCAAAGACAAATTGAAATAATCAGAGAAATAAAAGACGCCGTGGACGTATAAAAACATCTAAAATCATGAGGTTTTTCTTTTATGTTATAAAAAGCTCTTTGATTTATTACAAAATATCCTTTGGATGATTTTAATGGACAATCTTATTAACCTTGACACGATAGGCGAACCTTCACTGGGCGTTTAACCGTTATTCTTTCTCTTTTCCACAATACTTGCATG
>DYOU01000048.1 GCA_020720365.1 Candidatus Elulimicrobium sp. | reverse complement strand
TAAGAATTACGAAAAAGTTTTGCGCAACAGATTTCAGACGGTATTTTGAGTTTTAATGCAAAATCCTGGTTTAAGAACGAGGTTCTTAGAAAGTAACGAAGTCAGGAGAATAAATAAAAAATCAAAAATAAAAAGCCCGCGCCAGAACGGCAACGCGGGCTTCGAAGGACTTTTGTAATACCCTCTTACACGGCAGATGCTCCTGCGACCGCGATCTGGCTCAATATCGGAGCATTAGCCGCTGGCCGAATGTTCAAAATAACCGGCACCAAGCCATCAATCCGAATGTTCTCAAGATTCTGCTGGCTGATCGGTAACGGAACACCTGCCCCGTCACGCTTGATCTGCATGTCGAGATTCGATTGGGCGAAGTCGATACCACCTTTGACCGTAGACTGCAACCCAGCCATAACTCCTTCTAATTTGACTTTCAATTCTGGATTGGCTGCTTTTATTTTCTCCTGTATGAATTCTATTAACCCGGGAATGTTTTTCACTACCCCTTCCAATTCGACCAACACAGCGCTATCCCCACCAAACAACTTTCTCAACTCAGTTAAACCTTCTGTCAAATTCAATGTAATCACCTGATCATCATAAGATCGATCAACTACATCGGACGCGGACACTAATGTATCAACAAACTTCAACAACCAGCCGGCAAAAAGAACCCTTTCGCGTGTCAGAGACGCTTCCTGTTCAGCCTCTTGAATATGTGAAGCCGTCGCCCCCCCCTCCTCACGGAGCCTCTGCAACCTTGCGGAAGGCGCCCTGTCGTTCTCAATAGCCTTTTCATGGAACTCTTTCAGTAGATCTCTGAATCTTTTAACCAATTCTTTTTCTTCAGCCGTAATAGTACCCGAATTATTTTTTAAAGACCTTAACGCGGATTCTAACTTATTAAGATCCATCACCCCCTGCATAATATTCCTAATAATCTTCTCAATAATAATCTTCTCAAAATAAGCCTCTCCATTCGCCTTCTCAGCGCTCTTGAGCGCGTTAAAATTCTGTTCGCTCAATTTATTCGGATTAGAGGCAGATTCCTCGAAATTTGCAAGATACTCATCATATGTCTCATAGGCCATGACATCTACCCATAGCGCACTGAGCAACCCAATCGCAGGCTCGATACGCATCTCATATGTGTCGATGAACCACCTATGCAACCTGTATAGAGCGCTTCTCTTCACGACCTCCTTCTCCGCCTTCGCTAACTCAGCATGGATCATTCGCAGAATGATCCACTTATCATTCTTATCCTTACTACTATTGAAAAATTTTCTAATTTTCTCATCCAAATCATATTTTATATTGTCTGGAAGTCCATCATAAGCTCTAAGAGCAAGGTATGCATACTCATCTCCTTTACCCTTATTTCCTATATCCTCACTTAAATATTCCCGAACCGTCATCGCCGCATCGACATGAATACGGTCATCTCCCATGCGAACTTCTTTATCTGGCGCTTGCTTCATATCAGCCTTGAACAACAATGTATCAACAAACTTCAACAACCAGCCGGCAAAAAGAACCCTTTCGCGTGTCAGAGACGCTTCCTGTTCAGCCTCTTGAATATGTGAAGCCGTCGCCCCCCCCTCCTCACGGAGCCTCTGCAACCTTGCGGAAGGCGCCCTGTCGTTCTCAATAGCCTTTTCATGGAACTCTTTCAGTAGATCTCTGAATCTTTTAACCAATTCTTTTTCTTCAGCCGTAATAGTACCCGAATTATTTTTTAAAGACCTTAACGCGGATTCTAACTTATTAAGATCCATCACCCCCTGCATAATATTCCTAATAATCTTCTCAATAATAATCTTCTCAAAATAAGCCTCTCCATTCGCCTTCTCAGCGCTCTTGAGCGCGTTAAAATTCTGTTCGCTCAATTTATTCGGATTAGAGGCAGATTCCTCGAAATTTGCAAGATACTCATCATATGTCTCATAGGCCATGACATCTACCCATAGCGCACTGAGCAACCCAATCGCAGGCTCGATACGCATCTCATATGTGTCGATGAACCACCTATGCAACCTGTATAGAGCGCTTCTCTTCACGACCTCCTTCTCCGCCTTCGCTAACTCAGCATGGATCATTCGCAGAATGATCCACTTATCATTCTTATCCTTACTACTATTGAAAAATTTTCTAATTTTCTCATCCAAATCATATTTTATATTGTCTGGAAGTCCATCATAAGCTCTAAGAGCAAGGTATGCATACTCATCTCCTTTACCCTTATTTCCTATATCCTCACTTAAATATTCCCGAACCGTCATCGCCGCATCGACATGAATACGGCCATCTTCCATGCGAACTTTGTTATCTGGCGCTTGCTCCTTTAATTTATTGAACATTTCCTCAAATTGTTCGGCATCATTTCCGGTGTTCACAAATTCAACCCCAACAACATCATCATCTTTTACAAAAGCCAACACCCCCTGAGGCAACAGTGCCTGCACTGCCTTCAACTTTTCTTCCGCATCCTTAGTCCCATCCTTCAAAATCTTAATAATTTTCGAATAATCGTTCACCGTTCCACCCGAAAAATACTTGCGCGGGATGACCTCTTGAGAATGCCGATCAACATCTTCCTTGATCAGGTTAAAGACGCCCTTCTTGAATGCCGAAACATACTGATCATAGATCTGCTGATTATTCCTGGGATCCTGATCAACACCCTTAACCTTGCCCTGATCCGCATACAACTTGCCAAGGATCGATTCTTTTAACGCAACCTTATACCACGTCGCCAAAAGCATACCGCTATAGACCTGACGAAGCGGAGCGAAGCCCTGACCCTCATTAACTTCCTTTTCGATCGCCGGAAGAATGACATCACACATAACTTGTTTGGAGATCTTTCCCGCATCATTATCCGCGAATTCATCAACCACATTCTCCTTCATCGCTTTATAATCGCTCTCCAACATAACTTTCAAATGTTGCTCCAGAACAATAACCGAATTGCCCTTCTCATAAACCACAGCTTTGTCAGGCGTGATCCAAACTTTATTGAAAGTATCGGTTGGAATATTGATTGTTCCGTACTTCTGATACGCCTGCTCATAGACCTCATTCCAGAACTTCTTTCCAAGGTCAGTGTCAGGATTGGTCAACGATGCAGAGATTTGCTTGAGCAAATAATCCTGAGCCAATAAATCACGCCCCATTTCCGTAAGGCCAAAGCCATCAGTAATAATACGGTCCTTTTCATAAGGGGACAAGTTAACCCACTGATCTGTGTCCGGCACAGCCAAAGCGGCCAAGAAATACTTAACCAACTTCGTGTATTCTTCCTGCTTCTGGGCATCCGTCAGTGCCTCATCACCACGATTAACGATAAAGTCAAACTTGAAAGGATCGGCAGGATTAATGACCATCCCCTTGAGGTGGGCTGGCGTGAATACAGGACTCAAGGTCACCTGCGTCCCTGGCTGCGGCATAAGCCCCACTGCCGTAAGAGTCTGTGCAAAGCCCTGAGGCGGCATAATACAGCTAGCAATAAAGCTTAACAGGATAATAAAAACTGTACCCTTTCGCATAACAACCCCTCCATTAAATTTCACATTCTATAAACGCCAATAAGGCAAACATTTCCACCATTCGAAAGTATAAACTGTAAATATGAGAAAAACAAGTCGGTCTGGGCAAAATCAGGGAAACGCTACCCCAAAATCCAGCCGTTCATGAACAGAAAATAAGAATTACGCAAAAGTACGGTTTATCCGGGATTTTGCAATAGAACTCACGTTTGAGGCAAAAAATCCTTGGAACTACAGAGCGGAGGCCTTAAAACTATTTACTCAACATCGGTAAAGACGTTACCGGCTGAATACTCAAGATAACCGGCACCAGACCATCGATCTTTATGTTATCCAGGTTCTGCTGACCGATCGGCAGCGGCACGCCATTCCCATCGCGCTGAATGTTCATCTTCAGGTACTGTTCATTGAAGTCGATACCACCTTTTAGATCAACAACTTCAGCATTATCAATCGGACCAGTACCACTGTGTTGATCTGCCTGTATTTGCGCAGCATCGAAATATCCCTTTTTTAATCCATCTATTAACTCAGGTAATATATTCTTATTATTATTTTTCAGCATACCAATAACCAGAGAACCTTCATGAAGGACAGCCCCGATGTGCTCCCCGACAATAGATCTCAATATTGTTTCCGCCAATGCTCTTTCTACTGAATTGGCAGACTCAAATCTCAACTCACCCTCAGATTCGACCCATTGTTCTAAAGATAGAAACGCAAGCGCTTTGCCTTTAGTCATAATTGTTTGACCAAATATTACCGGCATATCATCCGGACTAAGACTCCACCCTGGCTCATAATCAACTGGCGCAAGTAGGCTATAAACATCAGAGGGCTTCCCTTGGCCAGGATTTTGTTGAATAGCCTTAGAGAGAGGCAAAGAAGGATCTTCATCCTCAACCTTCTTTTGATAGTCTCTAAACCATTCTTTCTGTTCAATGCCTGTCAATCCAACCGGCGCCCCATCCGGCGCAAGTTCATCAAGCAACTTCTGCAATCCGAATTCCTCGAATGCCTGGACCAATTTAGCTCGCACATTCAGATCCAAAACTACACTGTTGTCTTTAGAACAAGTATATAATTTGCGTAAAATCTGTTTTAAGGCTATCAGATCCTTAAGAATATCCTGAAGACCTATTCCCCCATCCCGGGCAAGAGCAAATCTCTTATGAATTAAAAGATCATTAATTGTATTCCAAGGATTATTGACACGCCAAAAAACATTTATATTGCCTAAAATTGATACAATCGCTGAAGTCTGATCAACTCGACTAGAACTAGCTAGTTTCTCCAAAAGATCAGGACTTTCGAACAAAGAGGCTAACGCACCACCCTCTGAACTTCTTTGCAAATCATAAATACGCTCAGCCCGCCTTTTAGCTTTATCCTCACCGTAAGACCGATAAATATCTATTGACTTACCCGCGTCTATGGCAATGGTATTAATAACATAATCAGTCTTACCGTTAACTAAACGCGTCAATTCTTTTTGAGCTTCCAATCTCTTTCTATCTTTAGGATTCACACTCAACTTATTCCAGTCAAAAACTTCTTCACTGAACTTAAATTTTAACCATGGATCCAAGAAAGTGTCTTTAGTTATAATCTGCTTGCTATTATCCAAAGTAATAACCCCAGCATCAATCATCCTAAGAATAAATTTATGAATTTCTAAGTTATACTCAACATATCTCTTGCCCCGACGCTCCCCAGCCAACCATGCCTCATGCATATCCTCGGCAACCGCGATGGCAACCGCTTTATTACGAATATCCCGATTCTCAAAAGCATCCATAACTTCGGCGCCATGCTTTGCAGCAAGCTTAATGGCTGTGTAAACTCGCATAAAATTCCTCAAGACTGTATACCCTTTTCCCTGCACACTGGGCACATCCACCTGCAATATGTTCTTCACGACATTTTCCCCTGGCAACGCAAACAACATCGCCAATCCAGGAAGTATTAGACTGCTCCAACCGAGACTTTTCTGTGCCAGATCAGCTGAACTATAACCAGTACTCAGCGCCACCTTAACATCCTCCACCAGATGCTTTGTTATAGCCATGGCCGCATCAGAAACTGCTACCTGTGCTGGATCAGCGATCTTCACTCCTTTCGGTGCTAATGCTCCACCCGAAAAATATTTGCGGGGCATCACTTCTTGGGTATATTTATCCACATCTTCCCGGATCATGTTCACAACACCCTTTTTATATGCCTCCAGGTACTGCTGATAGATCTTTTCATTATTCTTCGGATCCTGATTTACGCCCTTGATCGCCGAATGGTCAGCATAGGCTTTCCCCAATATAGATTCACGTAACTGCTGCTTAAACCAGGTTGCCAAAATCATACCACTGTAAATTTGACGTAAATTCGCAAAAACCTTACCCTCATTCACTTCCTGTTCGATCTGAGGAATAATGATATCTCGCACAATTTCACTTGATACCTGCGCGACTTCACTGGCCTTGGGGGCATTGGTGGCCTCGAGAGTCAAAGCATTATTCTCGGTCACTACATAATCTCGCTCTGTCATAACTTTTAAATGGCTGTTCACCACTAAAGCAGTATTATCCTTTTCAAAGACCGACACATCTGCTGGCACAACCCACACCTTATTAAAGGTATCCACCGGTACATCCGTAGTGCCATACTTCTGATAAGCCTGTTCATAAACCCGTTCCCAGAATTTCTTGCCCAGATCAGAGTCGGGATTCATTAAAGAAGCGGTCAGCTGCTTCAAAATATAGTCCTGCGCCAATAGGTCTCGCCCCATAGCCGTCTTACCAAAATTATCTTTGATCATGCGCTGGCTTTCATACGGCGAAAGGTTAACCCACTGATCGCTATTCGGAACTGTTAAAGCCGCCAAAAAATACTTAATGAGGGAACGATACTCTTCCTTTTTCTGCTCATCAGAAAGAGAAACTTGCCCCTTATGGATCAGGAAATCAAATTTAAGAGGATTTTTAGGATCAATGGTAATACCCACCAGGTGCGCAGGAATGAACGCAGCCGTTGGCGTCACCATCGTGCCCGGCAGTGGCAGAACACCCGCACTCGCCAAGGTCTGCGCAAAACCCTGCGGCGGCATAACGCAACTCGCCAAAAACGTTAATAAAACTATGACTGATGTAATTCTTCTCATAACAGCCTCTCCCGTTAAAGCTCTTCGATTAAATCAACAATAGTGCTCACCCCTCCACCAGTTCCAAATATGCACTTCTAATAGACCAAAAGCAAGGTGTCAAGGCCACAAATCAGGAAACCTTTTCCTCAAAGCCATTATTTCTAATGTAAAAAGAACTGACAACACATCGGTTGCGCTCCAAAAGGGTGCCCGCTAAAAGACGGCCAAAATATTTTTAAAATAATTCCCGCTTATTGACATCGAAAATAATAGCGAACTATGCGGATGGCACGCCGCCCTCGGCCAAGGCTTGGCCCAAGATCGGCAAATTGGTGACTGACTGTATAAGCAATATCTCGGGTATTAACCCATCGATCTTTATGTTTTCCAGATCTTGCATCTTGACTGGCAATGGCACCCCAGCGCCATCGCGCTTGATCTGAAGATTTAAATTCGCGGAATTAAGGTCAATACCACCCTTCTTTCCACTCTCGGCTGTATCTGCGGCTGCATCATCATTTAATATAACATACTTCACCAATGGCGCCATCCGCCCATTCTTGGCTATTAACCCTGTATCCATCAGGCCCGCCTGCTGCTCACCGGAAAGGTCTTCCAGCAACAACGACCCCTCCGCCATCTTCTTCAAATTTTCTGCCGCCGTTTCATTGATACTTTTCGCCACCTTGTAGCTGCTGCGAACTCGCTCGACTGCCGAAGCGATCATTTCCTCAGCACTGGACTGAAAGACCTCGCCTTTTGACAGTTTATCGAACGCCCCCACATAAGCCGCCGGAGATCCCTGCACTAATGCCATAAAATCCGCCACTTCGTTATCTAACCAACCTAAAGACCCCAGAAGACCTTGTTCAAAACTCTTTGAAACATATCCTGTCTCAATAACGGCACTGCGGTGCGGAGATGAGATCAGGCCTTTATCAAATAATCCCTGAAGGAATTTAGGCGTATTAATGCCATTTGCGTGAATGATCGTGATCACCGGAACACCCTCCTCTTTCAATGCTCGAAGTATATTCATCACGATCTTAGCGCTTTCGATCTCAACTTCATTCATTGGCATCTTAACCGAAAGGTCGATCTCATCGGCCACAAGAACTGCACGACCACCTGCCTTTGCTATTCTTGCCTTAAGATCTTCTCTAATTCGTTCTTTATTTGCCGCTAACCAATTTAATTCTGCCACTTTAATCTCCGCTGATCTAAGGTACTCTTTCTTCACTTGGCCATATCCGATCCCATTCTGGGCGCTGTACCACTGCAAAAATTCTTCGCGCATATCAAAGACGACTTTCTCTTTCCCTGCCGCCTCAAGGGCGATCGCCATCTGCTCGGTCTTCCCTGTCCCCGGCGCTCCCAGAATAACTGCACTGCCATTCATACTTCCCACTACATTTAACAATGACTGCACGACAGGCAGATTCTTCAGAAGCTCACTTCTCTTTGTACCCGCCATCGAATTCTCGAGCTTGGAAACCATGAACTCAATCTCACTCATCTGCAAACCATAAACGGCCATAGCTTCCGACGTGGAAATCTGCCGAAGAATAGTGATCATTTCCTGGGCCTCGACTACTTTCTCTACCACATATCCAGACTTAAGTGTCCTGCCCAGAAATCCCTTATTAATTTGCTCCAGCCTGGAATATATGCGCAAGAAATAACTGGAAATAAGAATGCTCTTATTCTGTTCTGAGGAATTTGCCGAAAGCTTGGAGAACACATCCTTTAATACCTCCACCTTGGAAGGAGCAAACATCTTTTGGGCTTCTTTCCAGGCAGTTTCACCAATACCTGCATCACCATACTCGGCACCTATCCTGTCGCTAACTGTTTTATTAATAAATTTCTGATTCTGAATGATCTTCACACGGTTCAACGGCTCAAACGTATTGCCCAAGTTTCTCAACAATCTTTTAAAATAAGCAGGATTATCATCGGCTATCTCGGTAAGCGCCACCGTCATGATATCATCCATACTTAATCTTAATTTCCCTTCCCCCGCAATATCCATGGCGTGTAACAGATTCTCCCCTACTCTTAAATATCGTTCGTTGTTACTCAGACTCCTTGCGATCATCTGCCGAAACCAGGAAAGCTTTACCTTATCTGAATCTGACATTGGACCATTCTTCTGCAAATAATCTGCTATTTTTGTAAAAGTTATTCGATACCTGTTAATAAGAGCGCGCTTCTTTTCAGAAGTAATATCCTTTACATAATCATTCAGCCCCTTCTCAACATTATTCTTGTTATTTTGCTCTATCTTTCCCTTCATCCCATCAAGCATCTTATTAAAAACAAACATGTTCCCTACTATAGCAAAAGAAAATTCCGCAACATTTAACGATAAGGGGCCTATGTGTGAAATAGATGCCTCAATCAATTCAGGTCCACCCCCATAATGCATCATTAGCGGTATCGCTATATATGCGAATGCCTGCGCTAAGGTCTCTTTTGTAAAAGATTCCCGAAGATACCTGATCTTTGCATATTTTGTAAACACCATTCCAGGAATAGAGATCTCTCCATTCCGAAGTTTCTCCATCATTGGTTTAATGACCTGTTCCTTTATATACTCCCGGCTCATCGCCTCAAGCTCAGGACTCTCATTCAATGGAATATTCCCCTTCACTTGACCGTCAGCCACTAACTTTCTTTCAACAAAATATTTTCTTACCAATGAATAGAATGCCTCATTGTGATAAAAGTCGATCGCTTCAAGATTCTCAAGAAATGTCTTTCCCCCCTCATAATTCACATTACCGTTCGCCCTTAATTCATCCCGCACTTTTTCAAATATATCCTTCAAGATCTTCCTCTCAAAGTCCTTAACAGGTACCCCGGAACTCTTGCACCATTCCATATATCCCTTCATAAAGTCTTTCTTATCTTGAATCTTAAGCACCGGCGATTCCGCGCGCACATTTGGCCTCATGATCCTCGGCAACATATTCTTCGCTGATTCAAGCGTCTCCCTAAGCCACGCAGAAACACTAACAACCTTATCGTCCGCTATCGCCGCATCAACATCTCGAACCGCTTGAGTATACTCCTCTGGTAATCTTTCGCTACCACGATAATAACGAACAAATTGATTGCGTTCTTTCTTCGGCCACTTATAACCACCTGAGAAGTACTTGCGCGGAATAAGCTCATCGGTAAAGCGGTCTTTGTCTTCTCTGATCAGGTTAAAAACGCCTTTCTTGAATGCCGAAACATACTGATCATAGATCTGCTGATTATTCCTGGGATCCTGATCAACACCCTTCACCTTTGCTTTATCCGCATATACCTCACCAAGTAACGAGGCTTTCAATGTACGCTTGTACCAAGTTGCCAGAACCATAGCCCCGACGATCTGACGAAGGCCAGTGAAGTTCTCACCCTCATTAACTTCCTTTTCGATCTCGGGGATGATGATCTCTTTGATCACTTGTTTGGCTAATGTTTGGGCAGATGTAAGATCATCCCCCTGGGGCGCTTTCGCATCCGTTGATTGGCTGTTATTCAGCGTCGCCAAATAATCCGTCTCTAACATAACCTTTAAATGCGTCTTTAAAATAACAACCGAATTATCCTTCTCGAATACCGACGCTTCGTCCGGCATGATCCAGACTTTATTGAATGTATCCACCGGCACATCCGTTATGCCATAAGTCGCATAGGCCTTTTCATAAACACTATCCCAAAACTTCTTGCCCAAGCTCTTATCTGGGTCAATGAGCGAGGCGGTTAATTGTTTTAATATATAATCTTGCACAAGCAAGTCACGCCCCATCTCCGTTAAGCCGAACGCATCCGGAATAATCCTGTCCTTCTCATACGGCGAAAGGTTCACCCACTGGTCATCATCAGGGATCGTCATGGCAGCAAGAAAGTATTTGATGACCTTTTTATATTCTTCGAAACGGTCATCCGGCGAAAGGATCTTTTCGCCTTTATTGATCAGGAAATTAATCAGCAGAGGATTACTCTGATCCAGCGTCAAGCCGATCAAATGGGCGGAATTAGTGGCTGCCGTAAGGCCAACCTGCGTGCCAGGTTCAGGCAAATGAGACACCCATAGCCCCTGAGCATGAACAGGCATTACACTGCTTAAAAGCAGCATCACAGCTGATATTATAGAGATCAATTTCCTCATACGCCTCCCTGTCTCTTACTCACCATTACAAAGTATAATCTACAGAGGTTTGAAATACCACCTATGAGGGAGTTTCGAGAAAACGCTACCCGAAGATCC
>DYOU01000047.1 GCA_020720365.1 Candidatus Elulimicrobium sp. | reverse complement strand
TTTATTCATTGTTAAACGCCATCAGCCCCTACATTACCAAAGATGAACCCTTTGGACCAATCGACTCGGTTGATATTGATTCGAACGATCTCAACGCCCTGAAACTTTTATTTGAACAACATAACTGGACGTATAAAAACCTCCGCAACCGACCTTCCATTATTATTGGACGCAGAGGGGCTGGGAAAACATATTATTTGCGGAGCGTATTCTTCGACAAGCAATATGATTTTTACACCGAAATTAGGACCGCGCGCGTGCTGGGTCAAATGGCGCGGGTCATCCAACGAATGACCAAGGATGCAGTTTTCCCTGAAATGGTTTCAGAACTTTGGGAAATGGTTTTGTGGATCAGCGTATTCTCGGAGATTCGAAAATCTTCATTGTTGTCTGAAGACGATCTGTACGTGATCGGCGCCTATCTTGAAAGCATAAATGTCCACGACAGCGTTGGTGTTGATGCTGTGCTTTTAAACCTGGCCGCCACGTTGGATGATGAGATGAACAAAAATCCCAACGGAGAAGTTACTGAAATTCTAAGGGGCTACGGCAGAATTACCTTTGATAACGCAAAGTCCGTTGTGATTGAAGGCTTTGAACGTTCCAAAAAAACATTTGTAATCCTGATGGATTCGCTCGACGATTTCCAACTGGACATGGATTCTGTCTCACGCTCTTTGCAAGGCTTGCTTAAACTGGTTGGCTCCATGAACAAACCAAGGGATGTTGTGGATGTTCGTTTTTGCCTGCCCGCAGAAATTTATCATCGCTTCATTAAAATATCGTCCAACCCCAACAAAGACTTTCGGCGCGCGCTCAAACTTCAGTGGACTGCCGGAGAGTTGGTCTTGATTGGGGCGCAACGATTGATGTTTTATCTGGCTTTGTATTATCAGGATTTTTTGAAATCCATCTTTCCGCTTGATCTCACAAAACGGACAGACGCGCTAAAACTTTTTCAGGCGGTGCTTCCCGAAAAGATCACCAACCAGGCAGGGTTTCAAGAGGAAACCATGTCCTACATCCTGAGACATACCCAGCTTTTGCCGCGACATTTCCTGATGCTGTTGAACTCGATCTTCAAGAATCCCAATGGCACTCAAAGATTAAATCCATTTCCTGTTGGCGAAGACCGAATCATAAATGGCGTCAGGCAGGTTGAGGAGTTTATGATCGGCGAAATTTTTGTGGCATTCAAGCCCACCTATCCCACCGCCGAAGAGACTTGCAAACGCTGCCTGCCTGAATTGGGGCATAAATTCACCATGGGCGACCTGCACCGTGTTTTCACCCGTCATGGCAAGGCGGTCTTTGAAAGTGACAACCTCTTTGAATTTCAACGGATGCTGCTTGAAATTGGCGCAGTCGGCAGGGTCATTCCCGGCAAGGAAAAAGATGTGTACATCAAAGGCAATTTTGAATACACGGTTTCACATGAATTGGTATTAAGTCAGGACGACGAACTATGCGTTCATCCGCTTTTCTCCGGAATTTTTCACGGCAGCGGACGGCAGGATCGCCCCGTCTACCCGTATGGGAGCGTGCTGGAAGATGAAGATTACAGGGAAAGTTTCGACGATTAAAATTGACCGTTGGAAATAAACAGCAAACGCTGAACCAAAACAGGCATGTCACAGTGATATGCCTGTTTTTTCATTGCATCAAACAGCCGTGTACGAAAAGATTTTCGCCACTCTTTTGCTATAATCACCCCATGGAAAATTTAGCCCGCGAAGCGCTTTCGCTTTTCAACGTTCATCTGACAGCAAGACACCTTCTCGCGCTGGCCGCCTACGAGCGCGAACTTATGGAATGGAATCAGAAATTCAACCTGACCGCCATTCGCGACGTGGAGTCGATCCGCACCAAACATTTTTTGGATTCGTTCTCCTGCGTGCAGGCCTGGAAAGCCAATCCGCCGCTGCGCCTTGTGGATATTGGGACTGGTGCGGGGTTCCCGGGCATTCCCCTGAAAATTATCTATCCCGCCATGCACTTAACACTGGTTGAATCAGTTGGCAAGAAAGCCAAATTCTGCCAGCACATTGTGGATGTACTGGGGCTGGAAAATGTAAGCGTGATCCACTCGCGCGCCGAAGACCTCGGTCAAAAGGCAGGACAGCGCGAAGCGTATGATTGGGCTGTGGCGCGCGCAGTTGCAAACCTCAACGTATTGAGCGAATACCTGCTCCCACTGGTCAAGATCGGCGGGACGGTTCTCGCGCAAAAAGGCGAAAGCGGCCCCGCCGAAGCACAATCTGCCGAGAAAGCCATGAAGTTGCTGGGCGGAAAATTAAAGAAGTTGATCCCCGTCAATTTGCCGGGCGTCGCCGATGACCGCTACCTGGTGCTGGTGGATAAAGTTGCCGCCACGCCGCCGAAATATCCGCGCAGCGCGGGCGTGGCAGCCAAGACTCCTTTGTAAACGCGGGTGTTTTATCATTTGACAGTGGGTATTTTCTGTGCGAGAATTCAAAAACTGAATGCTCATATTATGACAGAAATTAAACAGCAGGAATACGCCCTTTTAAACGAAATTGCCCAAGACTCAATGGTAACCCAGGCGAATTTATCCAACCGCCTGGGAATTGCTGTTGGCAGTGTCAACTGGTACATCAAACGCCTCATTACCCGTGGCTGGCTAAAAGTTTCTCACCTCGACCGGACTCGTCTGAAGTATGATCTTACCCCGGAAGGAATGACCGTATTTACTCAACGGGCGTTATTATATGCGGGCGATTCGCTCAAGGTTTATAGCAATATTCGCCAGCAAGCCAAGTCTTTGGTGCTTGAACTTAAGCAAAAAAACATCAACCGCGTCTATCTGAATGGACAGGATGAAATGTCGGATATTCTGCGGTTAACTTGTATTGAGGCAGGCATACACATCAGCGATACTCCAAATGAAATTATCCTGAAAGTGGACAAGGACGGGTATCAAATTGTTTCAAGCTCAACCAAATAATCCGCATTACAAGCGATAAAATGAATAAACCCTTACCCAAAAATAACCTTCTCAATGTTCTAAGCACCCTGTTGATGGCAGTGATTCTATATCGCGCCTGTAATGAATTTTACGGCATCGCCTGGGGAACGGGAGCATGGCGAGGGGAATTTTCACGCTCGTGGGCAATATTGTATTATGCATTTATTGTCTTTTGTATTTCCTTTTTCGTGATCACAACGCTGTTTACCTGGGGTAACAAACTTTTTACGCCCATTACAGATCGCATCATCGCAATCCGCCAGAAACTGGGAGCCTTCCGCTGGCTATTATGGCTTCTCATCTTGATTGCGCCGGTTTGGTTTTTTCAATACACAGCATGGGGATTTGTATTTCAAAAACTCAACATCCGCATTCTGATCTGGATCATCACTGTCGGACTGCTTACCATTGTTTCGTCGCGCCGTACCCAACTGGCAGATTGGAATGAATTTTTAGCGTCACTGGTATTAACCGCAAGCGCATTCTCCATCGCCGCATCTTTAAAATATGTAAACGGCTATCCATTTTCTCTTGGGTGGTCCGAAGGCAACCGTCTTTGGGATTATTCAATCCTGTTTGGAAAAGATTTATATATTTATCCGGCCGACAAAACAATTCCAGTTCTGCTTGATTTTGGGCGTCAGTTAATTGGAGGACTGCCGTTTATTTTTCCCGGCATCACCATTGCCATTTCCCGCTTGTGGGTTGGGCTTACCTTAATTATTCCGTATTTATTACTGGGCGTTGCCATATTCCGCATAGCTGCGCGGGATAAGGTTTTATGGCTGCTCCTCACTTTGTGGGTGTTCCTGTTTCTGAAACAAGGTCCCATTCACCCTCCGCTCGTTTTGGGCGCGGCATTGGTTGCGTTGGCCTGGAATGCGCCCCTGTGGTATGCAATTCCACTGGTAATGGGCACGGGATATTTTCTCGAAGCCAGTCGATTCACCTGGGTGTTTGCCCCCGGCATCTGGATACTTATGCTGGAATTTTCATCCGCTGCTTTTTCAAACCGCAAGCCTGTTTCGATAACCTGGAAACGATCCATCATCCTGGCTGTTTTGGGCATTTTCGGCGGGTTTGCCCTGCCAACTTTGATCCGCTCTACTGTGCCAGTGATAATGCCTCCAGCCGAAGTTGAAATTGTTCAGGCTCCTGTTGTAATAGCAACTGTGCCGGCTCCTCCCACCGTTGCGCCCTCAACAGAAAATTCGACCTATTTTGATTTTGTTGTTGAACAAATTAAAGACCAGCCCCTTTTGTGGTATCGCCTGCTTCCAAATTCAACCTACGGATATGGCATTCTCTTTGCCCTTTTGCTTGCAGTGGTTCCGTTAATCATCATTTTGATTTACCTCGCCATTAATAAAATATGGCCTTTGGAGACATTACAAAAACTTGCCATTATTTTGCCCCTGCTGGCATTTCTGGCAGTTGGGTTGGTTGCCAGTACAAAAATTGGCGGCGGCGGCGATTTGCACAATATGGATATGTTCCTGATTGGCTTGTTGTTCACCGGCGTGGTTGCCTGGAAAAACGGAGGCGGTGATTGGCTGCAAAATGGGACAGGAATCCCTTCCTCTATGAAGGTTGTAATTATCTTTTTGCTCGTCATCTCTTCCATTAACCCCTTGCTCGAAATGCGATCCTATAGCCTCGGCGAAGATGCTTCCTGGCTAAAAACGCTCACCGACGCCAAAAGCGAAACAAGCATGGAAATGCTGCCTACTCAGGCGGAAGTTAACTCCACGCTTCAACTGATTCAGGATGAGGCGAATAAAGCCAAATTAAAAGGCGATGTCTTATTTATAGATCAGCGTCAATTGCTGACCTTTGGCGATATTACAGACATCCCGCTTGTTCCAGATTATGAAAAGAAACTGCTGATGAATCAAGCTTTGAGCGGAAACGCAGAATACTTTGACACATTTTACGCAGACCTGGCAGCGCGGCGTTTTTCGCTGATCATTACCGAGCCACTGCGTACGCCCGTACAGGATAGTTCGTATCAATTCGGTGAGGAAAATAATGCCTGGGTAAAATGGGTGGCGGGTCCCGTGTTATGTTATTACGAGCCATTGGAAACCATAAAAGACATCAAAGTACAACTGCTTGTCCCCGTAAAAAATGCGGACGATTGTTCCGCAGCGCTGCCATAAAGGAAAACACACCTTGAATATTCGTTATCTACTCCTTCGTCTTATTCGTCATTTTATGCCGGAAGGCATTGCCCGTTTCCTCTTAAAACGCAGGTGGATCATCCGCCCCGGTTTGGAATCAAGCGACCCGCTTGCGGCTGTGGATCAATATATGAAAGCGCTTGCCCAACATGGGAAATCCATAAAGAATCAGCGGGTTTTGGTATTTGGTTATGGCGGGCGTTTTGCGGTTGGCGTTGAATTACTCAAACAAGGCGCCGCTCATGTAGTATTGTGCGATCATTTTGTGCTTCTGGATCAGGAACGCAACCTTGAGTTGTTGCCAAAATATAGCGACTACCTGATTATGGAAAACAACGAAGTAAAACCCCGCGCCGAGCATATTACGCTTCGGCATGGTGATATTCGGGATGCAAAACTTCAATCTGAAATCGCCGCTGTTGATCTTGTGCTAAGCACCTCGGTCTATGAGCATTTGGACGATGTGGATGGCATTACATCCGCGCTCGCAAAGTTGACCGCGCCGCACGGCATCCACTTGCATTTTGTTGACTTGCGCGATCACTATTTCAAATATCCCTTCGCCATGCTTGCCTATTCAGAAACAATCTGGAAAAACTTTCTGAACCCAACCAGTAACTTGAACCGTTACCGCCTGCCGTCCTACCAAAGAATTTTTGAAAAGTATTTTGGACAAGTAAAAATTGACGTTCTTGCCCGCCAGGAAAATGAATTTGAACAAACGCGCCGCCGTATTCGTTCAGAATTTATTACCGGTGATTTATCTGTAGATTCGACCACGTTGATTCAGGTGTTTGCAGAAGCCCCAATTCGGGATAAGAACGAGGGCTGATAATTTTGCTGAATACAAAGTCTCTGCTCTTGAAGTTCTATGCGCTTTTGATTGTTCTCGAAAGCGCTATTGCTTTTTATTTCCTGGCGTCCATCCCATCCGATACGGGGAACGCTGTATTTGCCGGATATTCATTAAGCCGCCTGCTTTTGATGGCGTGCGCGGCAATTCCTTTTTTTGCGTCCGCGCTGACTTTTGGCGTAGCGCTTATCTCTCCCGACTATCTTAATAAACTCATCCAGTTTGTGGGTGCGTCTTTCGAGATCAAATGGAAGCGCATCTTCATTACCGTAGTTTCTTCACTGCTTGTATTTTTCAGCATCCTGTTCCTGTTGATGCCGCCGGATCGGTTTGGCGATTTTGCTGCGGCAGGTGAACGTCTTGCGCCGCTTATTTATTTTGGCGGTTTTCTGGGCGCGCAAACTTTGCTGGGACAATTTCTTTGGCGTGAGCAAAAAGTTTATTTTGAAAACCTGCGTCAATGGAATCCCGTTTTCAAAACTGCCGGACTCTTTTTTGCCTTTGCCGCGCTGGTATCAATCTGGGTTTTCTGGAGCGGTATTGGACTGAAACCCGAAACCTATGGCTGGCACACCCCCGGCACACCCATTCCATTTCCTCAACTTTTAATTGCTTTCTTTTGCAGTTTGTTGTTTATGCGTTTTAAAAGTCCCATTGAAGCATGGTATTTGAATTTATGGAAAGGTAAAAAATATTCGCTTAATTTTGAAACGGTCATTTTTTTTGTTTTATGGCTTGTCGCATTTCTGGTTTGGCAGGGCGAGCCAATGCTCAAACAAAGTTACTTCAACCCTGCGCCAACCGCACCCAATTTTGAATACTATCCCTATTCAGATGCGGGCTTTTATGACGCCACTTCACAAAGTATATTAATTGGCGAAGGTAGAAATCTGGAAGTGGTTCTGCGTCCCTTGTATATTTTTTCCCTTACCCTGTTGCACCTCATTGGCGCACAGAATTATGCTGTTGTGCTGACTTTACAAGTGCTGTGTCTGGCGATCATGCCTGCATTAGTGTTTCAGTTGGCTTCACTTTTAGGGAATCAGTCAGCGGGCGTGCTGGCGGCAATATTGGTTATTTTTAGGGAAAAGAACGCCATCGCGCTGACCAATATTCTTGAGGTGAGTCATTCAAAGTTGTTGTTGTCTGACCTCCCAACCATGGCGTTTATGCTGCTGCTTGTTTACGCGCTTATAAATTGGTTAAGAAAGACCAATAACCATTATCCGCTGGGAATTGTTGCGGGGGCGTCCTTTGGATTGGTTGTGCTTATGCGGAGCCAAGCCCAGTTGTTATTGCCGTTTTTACTGGCAGGCATTATTTTTACCGATGGTTTTCAATGGCGAAAATCGGCGCAAAGAATTTTGGTTTTTTTGCTCGGTCTGTTGATTGTGGTCTCTCCCTGGGTATGGCGAAATTATCAAGTGTCTGGGAAGCCTGCCGTGGAAAATACGGGCTTTTATATCCGCTTGTTTGCAGACGGATATTCGGAGCCAACCGATGTGGTTGATCAATTGTCCGGTGAAACTTTCGACGAATACAACGCGAGAATAAAATCACAGATTGTTCGATATGTTTTTAATCATCCCGTTGAGATTGCGCGCGTTTACTCCACTTATTTTATTCATAATGAAATAATCTCTGTCGTTTATTTGCCCATGTCATTCAGGCTTTATGATGTTCGCTCCTACGTTGATCGTTTGCCTTTTTGGGGCGATCCATATATTGATCTGGCAAATGGATATGGCGTCATGTTCTTTCTCTCGCTGGGGTTGATTAGCCTGGGCATTGGCGTTGCGGTTCGGCGGCTGAAATTTTTAGGGGCATTCCCGTTGCTGATCCATTTTACATACAGTTTGAGCGTGGTGATTGCGCGTATTTCGGGCTGGCGATTTGTTCTGCCGGTTGATTGGATTCTTCAACTGTATTATTGTATTGGGTTGATACAACTGGCTGTGATGATCGCCTCGGTTATTTGGAACAAGAAGTTGGCGATTGAAAACACAGACAGTGAATCTACGCCCTCGCCGTTTCTGCAAAGAAAAACGTACCTTGCACTGGCGGGATTCCTCTTGATTGGGTTATCTTTACCAATGCTCGAACTGACGATGCCCACGCGCTATCCTCCGCTATCACAGGCTGAGTTGATCGCGTCGTACGCCATTCAGCGGCTGCCGTTGGATGGCGCTGCCGAGGCGTTGAACACTTTTCTCGAAACAGAACCAGGTGCAACGGTTGTGTATGGACGCGCTCTTTATCCATCCTATTATGAGCAGGGAAGTTTCTGGGGTGAGTCCAGTCCCAATCTGCTGGCGGCCAGTCAATTCAATCGTTTACAATTTAATTTGATTGGGCCAAGTCCGGCTTTCGTCTTTGTTCCGCTGGAGGGTGCGCCGCAATATTTTCCCCACGCCGCAGATGTTTTTGTGGTGGGATGCAGGCAGGGTGGTCTTATCAGGGGGGGGGTTGTTTTGGTCAATGATCAGTCGCTGCTTTCTGCGCCATTTAAAGGATTGACCTGTTCTGAGATGGAGTAAAAATGTTGGCTAAATTTTCAGACTTTGTGGAACGACGCGAAACATTGATTCCGTTTTTCTTGTTTCTGCTTTTTCTGGCAGTGACCATTCCGGGCGTGAACTGGGGTGTGCCTGCGCTCTGGAATCCAGACGAAATGGTCTGGCGCGCAGATAGCGCCTTGCGCGGCGAAATTATCTTTGACGAAACAGAGCCAGATTTTAATTACCCATCGTTGCCCAAATATGTGATGTATGGTGTGGGCAAAATTGTTTATGGAATGGGATACTCGCGCTCGATTTTTTTTATTGCTGCACGGCTGGTCTCTGCCATGCTTGGTGCGCTGAGCGGGGTTTTTATTTATTATCTGGCGCGTACCATCGGCGCAAACGTGTTGACCTCTGCGCTGGCTGATTTACTTTATATAGCAAGCGGTGTGGCTTCGGCAAATGGACGGTTCGCGCACAACGATCTCTATTTGCAGTTTTTTTCCATCCTGTGTATTTATTTTGCAATCAAGTATCAATTCACCAAATCAAAAGCATGGATTTATGGCTCGTTCTACGCAGTAGGGCTTGCCGCTTCCAGTAAGTACACAGGCGGCAGCCTTTTGCTTGTGCCGTTGTTTGTGCTGATCGTAATGAATTGGAACGATTTGCGAAAGAACTGGCTTCAGTCTTTTAAGACGCTGTTTTTCGGCGGCTTATTTAGTTTTGGCGGGTTTGTCAGCGGAACGCCTAAAGCCCTATGGCTTGTATATTATTTTAAAAATGTTATTCCCGCGCTTTTGCGATACCCCCAGTATGGGTTTAATTTTGGAGGTCCAATTGGGCTGTGGGGACAATGGCCTGTTTTTGAAAAAGCAGTCGGTATATTTGCTTATTATCTTTTTATCTTTTGTTTTATCTGGTTTACAGTTAAATTAATGTTGTGGGGTTTTGGAAGGCTGCAAATGGATGCGAAGCAGGGCCCGGCAGTTTTGATCCTGCTTGCCACAGTGCTTCTTTTTGACCTGCCATTTATGATGTCGGTGAATTACATTCCGCGCTATTTCATTCCGTTCGTGCCATTCCTTTCCATCCTTGGCGCGCTCTTCATTAACGAAATCTTTGATCTGGCGCAGCATAAAAATTGGAAAATTGTGACGGTAGGCGTAACTATTTTACTGGTTGTGGGCATCTCTTATTCCATGCTGCGCTTGGTGAGCACGGCTTTGCTTTTTACAAACGATGCGCGCATTCCTGCGAGTAAATATATAGCCACAATTCGCGGATATAAAAATACAATTGAATACACGTTATATCCGCCGATTGTGAATAAAAAGCAGTTTTATGGGGCAGCGCGCAACTACCCGATCTATTTCGTCAAATATCCAGATGATGTTGTGCCAACTGGCGGAAGGTATGAATATAACCAGGGCGAACAGGGATTAATAGAGCGCAATGTGCAATACTTTGTCATTGATTCTTTTACATACGGAAGGCTGTATAACGATGCGATCTGCCAAACCAACCCTGTGGAATGTGACTTTTTTAAGCGTTTGCTGGCAGGTGAGGTGACCACCTTTCGGCTGGTGGAAGAATTTACCTACACGCTCCCTTCCTGGCTGCCCGATGTTTTCATTTCAGCGGTCAACCCTGAAATTCGCATTTATCAACGGGTTCAATAGAAAAAAATACCGCCGAACACGACGGTATTTTTTTTCTGTTTTCTACTTGATGAAATTCCCCACCGTGTATACAACTCCGGCAATGGGAGGCGTGCTTTTCATTGGAATAACGTGTCCTTTTGAAAAAACCTTGTAGGCGGCTTCGGCAATTTCCTTCTCGGTGGAAAAATGCTCATCGCGGATGTTATGCCCAAGCATACGAAACATAAATACCATAAACGGCTTTTCAACCGGTGTGCCATAGATCATTTGACCTCCGGGCTTAAGCACACGGCTTACCTCAATGAATGCCTGTTTTAGTTCAGCAGGCTTTAAGTGCTCAAGGATGCTGACCATCATCACCGTGTCGAAGAAATTATCCTGATAGGGCATATTAAGCACATCGCCTTTCTCAAGGAATAATGGGATGTCTGCCTGTTCAAAAACAGATTTGACAGCATGAATATCGGCAGTCAGGTCAATTCCATGAATCTCTTTGTACATATCATGCAGGTTGGGGAAAGCCAACCCCGTTCCAAAGCCAACTTCAAGAATACGTTCGCCGCCTGTGCATTCATCCAGAGTCAGTTCCACGCGCTGACGATACATGCGGCCAAAGATCGGCCAATAATAATATTTGATCGGGTCGTATTGGTTAACCCCTTTGTATTGCTCTGCGGGTAATAATTTTAATTTTTGGGACATGCCTATTCCTAACTCGGACAAGCCGAAAGAGATTTAACCACGGAGAACACGGAGATCACT
>DYOU01000129.1 GCA_020720365.1 Candidatus Elulimicrobium sp. | reverse complement strand
ACCCCAGGACAGGGAAATGGAAGCCATTGCGTCCTGTAGGGACGGTGCAGGGAACAGCGTGCCTTCAGCACGCATGATCCTGTTTTACGATGTATTCCTATGGTTGAAACCATAGGCTAGGTCCCTCCGCCACTCCGCGGCTAAAGAAGTTCCACTTCTCTTTTCTTTCTGTGCCACTTTCATTTTCACATGTCAAATCGGATAAGGAGGAAGAATCAAATATTGTTATGCCCTGATTATAATGTGCCCAAAAAACTGGACAGTTGAATAAGGTGTGAAAATTGCTTAGAAGAAGTTATTGTAGTAAGATTACAAAAAAAAGGATTTTCACAATGAGAAAAACATTTGACGGGAAATTTAAATCAGCTGTTGCTCTGGAGGCGTTAAAAGAAGACAATACTTTGGCTGAAATCGCCGCTAAATACGAGGTGCATCCAAATCAGATCAGCAACTGGAAAAACGAGGCACTATCAAAATTGCCAGAACTTTTCCAGGATGGACGCAGGAAGAAAAAATCAGACGAGCCAACAATAACCCGTGACGACCTGCTGCGTGAGATCGGGCAATTGAAGGTGGAGAACGAGTTCCTAAAAAAAAAGCACAGGCAACTGTTCGGGGAGGTCGTGATATGATAGAGCCTTTGTCCCAGAATTTGCCAGTGTCCCGGCAATGCGAACTTCTAGGAGTATCGCGCTCCTGGTATTATTACAAGCCCTCTGAAAGAGTGAAAGGCGATGATCGCATGATGCTTATGTCAGAGGTGAAAAAAGAATATCTTCTACGTCCGTTTTACGGATTCAGGCGGATAAACGAGGCCATGAACAGGAAAGGTCTCAAGACGAGTGAAAAGTGCATTCGTAGACTGATGAAAGAGATGGGATTGCATGCCATATATCCCAAACCCAAACTAAGCTCCCCGGACAAGAAGCATAAAAAATATCCCTATCTCCTGGATGGTGTTGAGATCATGCGTCCTAACCAAGTCTGGGCAAGTGACATCACATATATCAGGCAGAACGGAGCTTTCGTTTATCTTGTGGCCATAATTGACTTGTATAGCCGCAAGGTGCTTTCGTGGAGAATCTCGAATACTCTGGATGCCACCTTCTGTATCGAGGTGCTGAAGGAGGCTCTGGGAATATACGGAGTTCCTGAAACATTCAACACAGACCAAGGCTGCCAGTTTACGTCCTGCGATTTTATTTCGGTTCTGGAAGGGGCAAAAATCAGGATAAGCATGGACGGGAAGGGACGCGCCCTTGACAATGTCTATGTCGAGCGGCTATGGCGTTCCCTGAAGTATGAAAATATTTTTCTTAATGAATACAAGAACTTGAAAGAACTGAAAGGAGGTGTATCTTCGTATTTTGAGTTTTATAACAGTGAAAGATATCATCAGTCGCTGATGTATCTGACTCCTGACGAGGTCTACTTCTCAGGCATCTGCCCCGAGGAGTCAGCTCAGGTGGAGGCTGCATGAAAATGCAAGACTGGCACAGTGGTCCCTGCGGGACAGAATCCGTAGGGTGCGCCCTCCCTTGCGGGAGGTATATATTGCGCATTTGGGAACGGTGTTTCACACCTTAAACAAAGGCAGATACTGTTCAGAGAAAAAGGCACACTTCAGATTGTGCTTGATTATGGTTTGCTTGTATTGTCCAGTCGTCCTTCCAGGACAGGCAAGTTTCATTCTTCCTTTGTGTCTTTGCGCCTTTGTGAGAGAATATTTCATATGATTCACCGTCAACTAATTGGAATTCCAACCGTCTGACAAGATCACTGTAAAAACGTTATATGTAAAATATGTAAATAGTCCTTATAGAAATATGATATTTTATATAATGTATGTACCTTCAGAATTCCTGACTCGTGGAAATTGCTGTTGTTGGGATTTATCGGTGTCGGGGTCGGAAT
>DYOU01000128.1 GCA_020720365.1 Candidatus Elulimicrobium sp. | reverse complement strand
CCGGAAACTTTCTCCCGTTGGAAACATTCGCCAAACGATGAAAAAGACTGGATGACTCTTACGTTCAATGATAGCAAGTGGATGGCTCCGGCGATTAAGGATGATAATTTTTTGTGGGCACCTGAACCTGCCGAAAAAATATGTTTACGCCAGATAATTCTCTGGAACAAATCCCACGATGGGGAATTTAACTGTATTGTGCCATTGATTAGGGAATGGGGATTTTCGCCAAACAGCACGGACACTCTCTTCCTTGCCTTATATTCTCCCCTTGCCTTTTCTTTGGACGACTACGAGTTTCAGCTTGACATGCCGGAATGTTTCGAACTCCTTGATATGAAAAATTCATTTGAGCGAAGTTGGAATGGCGGCACATACAAGATCAATTGCACACCGGAAAAAATCACCGTTGATTCAGTTGAGCATGATGGAGTTCGTTACAAGCGCCATACGATCAAATACAAGAAGGGTGACATTCCTCCTCCGGATGCCGGCATGTCAACTTTTTTCTCAATGCTACCAATAAAATTAAATGAATGGTCTTCAGATAAGAATGAGACAGCTTTCTACTATATGCGAAAGGCGAACGGGAATCTCACTGAAATAGAGACAAAACTTCCTGTGCGAATATTGCCCCCGATCAACGGACGAATGCTCAAGAAAATAATGATACAACAATACTGCGGCACTCCGTATTTTGGGGCCGGACTTTCAACTCAATACTTGGAAGAGCACGTAAATACCGCTATAGCGGCAGGTTTCAACTATTGGTGCGTACATGCAGACGGCGACTACGGCAATAAGTTCAATAAGATGCTTATTGATGCCAACGCATCGCTGATTATCAGCCAGAACATCAATTATCCTATCTGGGGTAACTGCGAGGTGCAAGGGGCGCTCCTCGCGCTCATTGAATCTAAACCCGAATTCAAGGCGAGGTATTTTAACGACACGTCGCTTAAGGACAAACACTACCAGAGATATTGTCCGAGTTACGCTACCGGAGAAGGCAGGGCCGCTTTCAAGGAGGCCGTAAAGAAGGACTTTAAAGAAAAAAATTTCGATCAGATTCCTGGGGCGGAGCTCGTTTGGCTCAACTGGGAAAGCAATGTGTGGCAATTGGCCGGTCATTACTCTTCTGCAACAAAAGGGGACGAGAGTTATTGCTTTTGTGACAGATGCAAGACGGAGTTCAAGAAATTTTTAAAAATTCCTTTGGATAAGGAACTTACGGATGACGATATATTCAAGAACTATTACAAAGAATGGGTGACATTCAGATCAAAGTTCGACGGGGAAGTGGAAGGCATTGTAAACGAAGTGTGCGTGGAGTTGGGGAAGAAATATTACATATATTCCGGCTCGTCCCACTATTCATTCTGGGAGACGTGCAAAGGGAAAATTGAACATGTGTTTACGGGCATGCCAGGAAACGGCGTTGCCGACAGCAAAGAGCAAGAGCACATGGATGCATCAATGGAATTTTTTAGGACAAAAGTGGGGCTCAAAAGAGTTGTAGGGCAAAGATTCATATTCTACGGCCCTTACCATATCTACGAAAGAAAACAGGCGTGGAAAAACTGCTCGGTAATGTCCAATGACGGATATATAGATGCGAAGAGCTGGAAAAGCCAGATTGTCCGCATGGTGGCATCACTACACGAGGGAGTGGACATGCAAAGCTCACTTGAGGCCGTCGCCGGTATATTCTATTACGTCGGCGAAGCTACTCGCTTGATTGCAGAATACGAAGACCTTTTTTATGAGGGAAAGCGTGAAGATAATTTGGCGGCATCAGAACAACTGAAATATCCGAATCTCCTCGTCCTGACAAAAGGCGATGAACGGCTTATTTTATTGTTCAACGAAACCAGCAAGCCACTCAAGGTCGAACTGAAGAATAAAAATCTGAAAAATGGACAGAGCGCTTCGATTTACGAAGCGACAAAGAAG
>DYOU01000046.1 GCA_020720365.1 Candidatus Elulimicrobium sp. | reverse complement strand
CCAATGGCACATTCTAACACGCTCATCTCTGACCTGCTGAAATTTATTCCGAGACTGACACAAAGGTCATCCACTACGCTCCATTCAAAAGTCAATGGCGCACTGTCCCAGTTATTTTTTAAAGCTTCCGGTAGTCTTTAGGAGCAGCGATTCGGATTCCCTCGTATCTTTCCGAAGATCGGTCGAGTTCTTCCCTTTAATAAAATGCTGATCTCGGGGCTTACTTATTCAAAGCATTGATGATCTTGGCATACACATCCTGCGCTACATCGATCTTGGGCATAAAAGACTTGCGCGCCTTTACCGTAAGTTTTGTGGATGAAACATTGATCGCACTCAATGTAATAGTAACCGTCGTACCGTTCACCATTGCGATCAACTGGCTCCCATTCGGGCTTTCCTGATCCACCTTGCCCATAATGCTCACGATCTCTTTAGCGCCGTCCCAGCACTCTTCAACCGAATGCGCCGTTGTTCCTTCCACTGTATCCGGGCTCACGACATATCCACCCACCACCCCCACAGCTCCGACCGCTAAATAGACACAGCCGGAAAAAGCCGTAACCATTATAAAAGACATTAAACCAGCCATTAAAGGCAACCGAACCAAGTTCATATTCTCCTCCCAATCTTTATTACGATCATTTTAGAAAGAATTTTAACACAGTCCATCGATCTAGTCGATGTGATAACAAAGAATGTTATTCATTGCGTAATTGTACAACCTGGACCAATGAGAACGACGGTCCGCGCGCGAGATCTTTCCCTGCGGAGAGGTCGATCCTGATCGAATCGCCTTCTTTGACCAATTTCAGCCGTTGGATCGCGGAAGCCACCGGCGTTTGAATGCCCGTCGAGCTCTCGCTTACCAGCATTTGATCGACCACACAGAACGCGGCTCCTGACACTTTAGGCGTTGAGAACACGACACGATCATTCCCGTTCTTGTTAACGACCACGAGGCTCGATTGGCTCTCCCTCAGGCCGCGCACGATACGTTCCATAGCATTGCGCGCTTGCTGCTGATAATAAAGCTGCTCAGTATTTCTCTTGTACGCACTGTCTGAAGCGATCAGGGTCATCAGGGCTGCCCCAAGAATGATCGCAACGATACAGACAGCCGTAATAACTTCGACCAGAGTAAACCCGTGCCGGTTGTTCATAGCCCCGCCTCGATCGTAGAAAGCTCGATCCTGCGTTTATGCCCGCTGGTATCCTGCCACTCCACAAGGACGTTGACCGTCAAAGGGCCGTTCCCTCTCACCGAAGTCGCCACCTCTTCAGCTCTCAGCGGAGTAAGCCCCTCCTTCGCAAAGGCCTCAGCCTTCATGGTCCAGCGGCCGCGGACGATCAACCCTTCGATCGCCTCATAAGGCGTCGCGCGTATCTGTTCCAGCACATACTCGGCATGCGATAAAGCAAGGAGCGTATTCCCATTCGCTGAATTCAAAGCCCCATTCCCGAGGATCGCTGAAAAGATCCCGGCAAAAACAAATCCCAGGATCCCGAGAGCAATCAGCACTTCGGTAAAAGTAACGCCGCCTTCACTGTTCTTTCCAGAACCTGATATCATCAACATAAACCCGACCTTTCTTTTCTCCTGAGACGCGAAAGCGGATAAAGGCCACTCCCCCAGGTACGGTCAGGCGGGAGGATAGTTCTTTCCAGGCAGCGCTACCGTCGGCTGATAGGGCTGTCGCGGCAGAGTTCCAGTCGATCACATGTTTATTTTCATCATAAAGAGTGAGCCCCATATAAACACGCGCGGTATCTTCCAGGCGGACAAGGCCGCTGTATCCGAACCTGTCTCCGGTGTTAACCGCGATCCAGTGGGAGTATTCTTTAACCCAAAAATCATCCGAAAAATCCTCGATCATTAACGCGTACGGCTCCGAACGCCCCCCCTTCACGATCTGCTCCCTGATGAATTTCCTGGTTGTACTATAAACCTTGATCCAGGGCGCCAAAGCAAAAGACCGGTCAAAAGAAGCCTGGATCAACACAGCCCCCGGACGAGGATAAGTGACAGGCACTTGCTTCTGAAATACATTCATCAACGGAAAATGTTCTTCCCAACTAAAGTCATCAATAATATCAACTCCCAGCTGGCATTTGGTCCAATAAAAACCGAACCCGACCAGAATGCTCATCAATACAAACAACGCTATCTGATATATACGCAAGAAATACCTCCTTCATCTTTAATGCCATTATTGTACACTGCCAGGCACTTCCGCACCACTTTATTGGAACATATTTGGCGGATCCTTGAAACGGGCCCCGCCCCTGATGGGGCGGGACAAGACGGGATTATTCCAACAAAGACTGGATCGTCACAGGGATTATATACTGCACTTCCGGTATTAATCCGCGAATAACAATTCGACTCAAAGGCTGTTTTGAGAATGGTAACGCAATGCCGCGCTAACATTCGTCATAACATCCATCCTCGATAAACCCGGCGCGGCCAATACTCCGGCATAAACCGCGCAAGGAGACCATAAAAATGATACGATCACTATAATCGATAGTACTCGCTTGAACATAAAACTCCTTTTTATTAAAATAGCCGCGCCTGAACCGGTACGATCTGAAGGATAGTGCCCTCCAGGCCGGAAAAATCTCCCCTCTCAAACTCCGCCAGCATGGCCGGATCAAATAATAACGGACTCCTCTGCCCTTCGCCTGTTACCTCAAAGTCCATATTCAAGGCGTTCAGATCAATGCCGCCGTACATTTGAGCCTGATCAGCAAGACCTCCCCAATCTTCATCCTTATGCTGGATCCCTGCCTCAATCTTTCTGATGATATTTTCTTTTAAAGAACCCAATAACAACGGATTTAACTCCTCAAACTTCTTGTTACCCACTTGCTTCAACACTTGAGCAAGCGTTTTTGATCGATCCAGGTCAATAACAATACCCTCCAGGGCTTTTTTGGAAACCGATGATCCCCGCACAAGCACCAACGGCTTGGCTGATCGAAGATCTTTATCCATAGCAGGTTTGACCGCTACAATAAACGCAGGCACATCCCGGTTCATCTGAATAACGAAAAGACGCCTTTGCGGCCAGACATCCGTCATAATATCCCCGGGGATAACCGCTTCTGAATAAGCCTCCGCCTTGGCCTGTACATTTTCAGATTTGACCTGATTCAGGATACTCCGGGCAACCGGACTGATGATCCGGTCCAGCCTCTTTCCAAATTTGTCCATATCAGGATCCTGTTCGTTTAATAACGCTTCGATCTCTGTCCGCCATTCTTTATCCAGAAATTCGATCACCTGCAAAGCCGTATCAGCCGCCATCGCGTAGTACTTGTCTTTTAACGTAACAAATTCCAGCCCGTTCTTTCCCGGACTTACCCTGACCGCCAGACCCAAAGAAAAACCCTGGACGAATGGTTCAGCGTAAAAATATTCGATCCGCGAATCTCCAGCGTCCGGCAGAGTCTTAAGAAGCGTCTGAGGAGCAAGGCCCGCCGCTGTCTCATCAAACGGAATAGTTCCTATATATTGCCGCATCGGCAACGCGGTAATAACCCGCCTCAATAACGTCAACACGTCATCGCTCGAAACCTCCGACTTCAGAACAGAGGCGAACTGCCTCAACGTCTCCGGATCATTCATACTTTGCAGGAACTCTTCCGCGGATCCTTGATCATCTGACGGCAAAGAATAAAAAAGAAAGCTCCGGTTATCAGTCGTCAACACCCCGATATGATACTGATCATTACGCCTGATCGCGAACAGGGCTGCCGTCTCTTCCTGGCCTTGTACCGGAAGAACCAGCAAAGAACTCGGCATAAAACCTCGTGTGGTTAATTCATTATTAACATAATCAATAAAAAGGCGTAAAAGAGCATCCTCATCCCGCGCGATGCCCTCAGGAAGAATATCAATATTCTCCAGGATAGACCGCTCTGAACGGACACCCTGATAATGCCTGATGCCCGTTGACGATTCTTTATACAAATAACGAACATACCTGTCGAGCACGCCCACTATGATCGTCTGGATCAGAGTGGAAAATACCGCGTATCCCGCCTTCTGATCATCCTTGTATTTCTCCCACGCGTCATTGATCTGCGTACGAATTTCAGGTGTATCAAGATCTTTAAGGATATCTGACATGATCCTTGTATCAATAACCGGAAGCTTTTCCCACAAGATCTCCGTCTCCACAACACCCTGTGAAGTATTTCTTAACATGAGGATCGTGTTCTCGCGGGATGTCCCGACCGATTCAAACCCCCGAATGGGCGAAGGGAACCGCGCCTCCGGTGTCGCGATAACAGGACGCACCTGCTTCAAACCCTCTGCTTTGCGGATCACTGAACCCATCATCTCGATAACATCCCGGTAATCTTCCCGACTGACCGCCTTCCGGTCTTTTTTAATCCCTTTTCCCGCTTCTTTCAATTGAGTCAATAACACCTGAATGCCGTCTTCAGACAGCCCTTCAACAGTAAAAGCAAAAAGGCTCGCTTCATCCGGCGAGAAGAAGTGCCTCAGAAATCCCACTTCATAAGCACCCTGACTGTCACGCGCCGCGAAGAATGATTTGATGCCGGATTTAGACGAAGGTTCAGGCTCTGTAACGATCAGGTCTCTATTCTCCATCCCTCTGGCAAGAACCTGACGGATCAACGAAGCGACAGACTTGTCATCTTCTTCATGAACATCTATCCCTAATTCAGAAGGAGACTTAACAAGCATAGGTTCAACTTTTTCCGCTGAGAAATAATGATAAAAACGTAATGAAGGCTGACCGGGCCTGACTTCATACCAGCGAACAGCGATCGTATGAAAAACATCACTTAATTCCTTATCAAGATCGATCCCGCGTTCCATCAGACCGCCAGATCCCTGGTCAAACATACTGCCGGGATGCCTGGACGCCTCTGCTTTGGCCAGAAAGATCCTCCTCAATTTCTGAAGATTCCCGACAATAGACGGATGAGTGGAATTCGGTCTTTTTCCAGCTGATCCCGCCCTGTTCAGTCCAACTACAACCTTATTCATCTTACGTCCTCGCAGCTGAGCTTTATCCTCCGATGTCGCTGTCCGCGCCCGGTCCAGGATCAGAGAGACGCCAAGATCAGGAGCGACTCCGCCTGAAAAATATTTACGCGGAACAACCTGCCGGCTCACCGTATCGACTTCTTCTTTAATATAATTAAACGCGCCCTTCCTGTACGCTTCCAGATATTGAGCGTAGATCTTCTGTTTAGCGTCCAGATCATTGACAAGCACCCCGTCGGTCTTTCCTTTATTACTGTAAACCTGATTTAAAAACGCGTCTTTCAACGCGGCCTTATACCACGTTGACAGGATCATGGCATAAAACATTTGCCGAAGCGGCGCGAAATTGCGTCCCTCATTCACTTCTTTCTCGATCTCGGGAATAATGATCTCGCGCAGGATCTGCCGGGACAGGTCTTGTGAACCTTTTGACGATGCCTCCGTCCCCTCACTTACGGCTTGATAATCACTTTCAAGCATCACTTTCAAATGCGCGGCGGTCACATAGGCCGCGTTGTTACGCTCAAGCACCCTGGCTTTATCCGCCACGATCCAGACTTTATTGAAGGTATCCACCGGAATATCCGTAGTCCCGAACTGTTCCCGGGCTTGCGTATAAATCTTATTCCAGAAAGTTTTTCCCAGATCTCTCTCCGGATAGATCATGGAAGCCGTCAGCTGTTTCAGGATATAATCCTGGGCGAGCATATCCCTGCCTAGTTCGGTCTTGCCGAAATCTTCTGTCATCATTCTGTCTTTTTCAAAAGGCGAAAGATTCACCCACAGATCCTGTTCCCGGATCGTCAATGACGTCAGGAAATATTTGACAAGTTTATGAGATTCAGACCTGAAGTCATCGCTGTCAACAGGATATGACGAATCGCCGGAATCAAGAATAAAATCAAATAAAAGCGGATTTTCAGGATGGATCTGTATGCCCCGCATCGTCACCGGCATATAAGCCGCGCTCGGAGCAAGCATATGTCCCTGATCAGGTAAAAGAAAAGTCTGAGCATAAGATGAGGGGATCAGGCAATTCACGATAAATACAACAAGGATGAATATAACTGTTAATTTTCTCATAAAACCTCTTAATAGTGGATTATCAAAAGACACGCGCACGACCAAATAACAGAACCCTTTATAAACCCGGAGAAATGACCCGATGGGAAAGTATAAACTATAAACACTACAAAAAACAAGGTCGCCTGAAAAAACTAACGTGCCCCGGTTATGTTCAGGATCACAGGGACTAATCCACTGATATTGATATTAGAAACCGGCTGATCGTTGGGCGGCAAGCCCCCTCCCTTGGCATCTTTTGTGACCTCTATTGTCATCATCGCCGGATCAAGATCAATGCCACCGCGGGTCCACGCCTGGGAGAAATCGTTCACGGACGCCTCCAGCCGCTGCTTCTCTTCTTTTAACTGCAAGGCCATCAGATCAAGGAATGCGTCCCTCTCCAACGGCAAATTAAGCGATGATTTCACGACCACATAACTTTTATCTTCTGCCATCCTGAACAGGAACGTATCCGGATTATCAATGATCTTCTTCAGGTCAGGGCCGGAAAAACCAACCAACCGGATACCTTTTTCATCCACCAGGCTATAGCCTCCTCCGTCGAAATACTTGGCGGTATGGATCCCTTTATCCGTATTGACCGCGACAAAATCCCCGCCGTTCTTTCCTGTCTGACGGATCATGAAATCGATCCCTCTATCCATCAATTTATTTAAAGGGTTATGCCCCATGAACCACGTCCGGACCCCAAGCCCGGTAAAGATCTTCTCCAGGCCTACCTGATGAACATACCGTTGAATATCAGCAGGTTTGATCTTCGTCGTCCGGTCCGCGTAAAGAGAATTCACCAGCGTGAGCGCTTCATGCAGTGCATAGAGCGGTGTATTCAGATCGCGCACCTCATTCTGAATGATCTCAAGGCCCGCCCACACCCCTTCGCCTTTATAGATCACGCCTTTATACGTGAACGAAACCTCTCCGGTCGCCTCATCCACCGGAAGCCATCCGTGCGTATAATAATTGCCATAGGCATCTTTCAGGAATAACGTAAAATGTTTTCGATAAAAACCGGCCAATTCTATCAGATGCGGATTGGCAATATAATTGGACTGGTTCCAGCGGTCGCTGCCGTCGATCCTGTTCAATTCTTTTATAACGGCCGTCCCCCAGCCTTCATGCGAAGACCAGTCCTTGCCCCACCACTCGACAGACGCGTAATTCTGGTCATTGATCGCATTGAAAACCTGCCACCACCATTCTCCCCTCTCAAGAGCTTCGTGATACCGCTCTTCAACGATCAATGCCGCCACTAATGTATTTTCTTCAAAATCTTCCCAGACAGAGATCGTCAGCGGACTTTCTGTTCCCCGGGCTTTCTCCACAATCGCGCGGAGCTGTGCCAATCGGGATCCCCACCATTGCAACGACATCATGCCCACCGCGTTCAATCCGGTATAAACATTCACATTATTAAAGACCCCAACAATATCTTCCACGAGCAGACGCTCTTCCCGGGTGAACGCATCCTTGTTCTTCTGATATATGTCCAGCATCTTCTGACGCCGCTCTTTGGCCATCCGGTTAAAGAGCAAGCCCTGAAGGCTTTTCTGGCGCGCATTATATTCAGCCAATTTCGCGGTCCACCACGCGAACCTGTCCCTGGCAATATCCGGATCGTTCCAATGCGACTCAACGAGCCATTTCAATTCCCTGACTACTTCAGGATCTCCGTAGAACTTGTACCCTTTATATATTGGCAAATGAAACCCCATCGTATTCAGGAACGCCCACAGATCGTGATTCCCTGTGACATATTCCGCTACCCCCAGATCGATCAACTCCTGACAGGCCCGGAATACCTTAACCCCTGAATGGCCGCGGTCCAGAAGATCGCCCAAGAACATGAACTTTGTCCTGAGCGCCTTTAAATTCTCACGTGAGACACCCTGCGCCTCCATCTGTTCCGTAATAGACTGCGACGGAAAGATTGTATCATCCAAATAAAAAGGACGCTTGAATTCCCGGGATAACGCATCCGCCACGTACATAAGGAGACCTTTGATCTCGCCATGAAGATCCGACATTACAAGGAGCCTCGGCAAATGCCCCGACCCTTTCTGCCGGCGTTCCTGCCCGATCCTGGACGACAAGTCATCTATCTCGGCTATACGCCGCTGAACCGCCTCACGATCAACCATCGCGGCATCAAACGCAGGCTCAGCGTCAGCGGCCGGCAATACAGCCACCTCAATGGTTACAACGCCTGTTTCATCAAGCTCTCGCTGGTCAGAAGGCGACAAAGCAGCAAGGTCGGAAGTCTCTGCAATATCCTGGGCAAGGATCCCGGGGATCCCGCCAGAGAAATATTTGCGCGGCATTGCCTGTCCGTTAACCGGATCAATATCTTCCTTGATGTAATTATAAGACCCCTTATTGAACTCTGACAGGTACCCCGCATAGATCTTCCGGACGGCATTCTTGTCTGTGGATCGGACGCCGGAGATCTTGTGCCGGTCAACGTACGCCCGGCTTAACAGCGTACCGGCTAAATTTTTCTTGTACCAGGACGCCAGGATCATCGAATGATAGATCTGGCGTAAATTCGCGAATAAAGGCCCTTCATTCACTTCATGCTCGATCGCCGGCAGGACGATCTGGCGCATCACCTCCCGGGTCATGACGTCAACACCGGAAAGTTCCGGGACTACACCATTATGCTTCATGGCCAGATAATCGGATTCCAGCATGACTTTCATATGCCGACGCACCACAAAAGCGCTATTCCCCCGCTCAAAGATCAAAACATCCTGCGGTACGATCCAGATCTTGTTGAACATTTCCAGCGGCACGTCCAGAGTACCGAACTCTGCCTGGGCCCGCGCATAGACCCGATCCCAGAACTCTTTTCCAAAAGCTTGCGCGGGGTCCGTTAAAGACGAGGCTATCTGCTTCAGGGCCTGATCCAGAGAAAGCAGGTCTTCCCCCATGAGCGTCTGGCCAAAAAATTCCGGGACGATCCTGTCTTTCTCGTAGGGAGAAAGGTTCACCCACATTTCATTCTCGGGAATAGTGAGCGCCGCGAGAAAATATTGGATCAATTTACGGGATTCAGCCTTCAGGGCATCCCCTTGACTGCCTGTGTCGCCGGGGCTCACGATAAAATCAAACCGGAACGGATCTTCAGGATGGACCGTTATGCCCTTGATCAAAACAGGCGCAAAGGAAGGCGTAACCCGCGCTGAAGGTAACACACTCCAGGCTTCTTGAGCTAATGAAGCCGAAGGCGCAATGATCTGCGTAAAGATAAAACAACACGCCAAAACAAACGGAAAAAAATAACCAGGACGCATCTGATTCTTCCTTTAACAAGATGATCGGGATATATTGCGTAAAGTATATATTATTTTTTCTGAAATAACCGGGCAATTAATTTTTATCGGCCGAAAATGAACCAGCGGTCGTTGGGGGTGACCGCTTCTTCTAATGCGAAAAGAAAAGACTGCACAGCTTCCCTGGCATACGGCAAGTCTGCGTCGTTCGTAGGCGTATCCATACGCACCATGAGCCCCGCCTTACGCTTGCCGATCAGGGAATACCACAACTCAATAGTCCTTTGCTGGATCCAACTGACCTTATGGCCATTAATGATCATCCAGTACGTTACCAGCGCCCCTTCATTGCCCTTATTAATATATATCGAATTCCCGTTAAAGGCCTGATCCTTCACGCGAGATGAAGGCTTGAACTTGAACGCCACATCCTCCAGGTCACGGGTCTTGAACCCCGCGCCCGTAAGGCAAACCCGGGGATTATGAAAATTCCCCGCGTCCAATAAATATAAATAGATCTCCCGCCCTTGAGGATTCTTGTATTCCCGCAGAAAAAGCGCGTTAATAAAATTATACTTCTCATCCATCAACTTCTGGCCGGTCTCAAAATCTCGGCCTGTCCATTCACCAAAAGACATTGGAACATTCAGCGTATCCAGCACATCTGTGCTCTTGTATTTAGGTATAGGCAGGCCGAACGCGATCGCACCGGCGGCCGCAAGAATAATAAAGATACGAAAAGACTTTGACCTAAGCATCGTCATACCCGTCTCTACCATCACCTTCCAGGATCTTCACGATCCACATAAGCCCGGCGGTCATAATGAAAAATATCACCATCCCGCTGAAATTATGAAAGAACCCTTCACCGGCTTCTTTACCAAAAAAGAACGTGATCAGGCTCAGGACAATAACCCGGATCAGATTCCCGAACATGGCCAGCGGGACTACCGATGCCAGCAGGATCAGTTTTTTGACCCATTCCATTTTGATGAGATGAACATACACCAAAGCCAGCGCGAACATAGTAACGATAGACCGGAACCCGCTGCACGGCGCCCCCACATAGATCCGGGCAGTGCCGACATAGATCATCATACCGTCCTGCTGAACCGGCAGGAATACCCCCATCAAGGACGCAGCCATAGTTGAGATCAAATACCGCATGGGAAGCGTGATCGCGTCCAGAATACCCAAAGGCGGCGGCACCAGAAGCAGTAAGTACAGGATAGGGAACATCAGCACACGGGCCAGCCCGGCATTAAAGCGGTAGAGGATGATCCCGAAAAGCATGGGGATCAGAGACATGGTCACGATCGGGCCAAACTGCATACGCCAGCCGAACACGAACATCAAAGCCGCCAGGATAACAAGCGCAAGCCCGCGGGACATATCTCCCGCCGCAGATCCCCCCGCCAACGCAGCGCGGATCTCCCGATGTTTATAAAAAGCCAGCCCCAGCGACACCGGAAGCACAATATAGGCATGCGAATAATCAATGTTATTCCAACGGAATTGATACAACTGAATAAACACAGGCGTATAAAGCACAACTAACATCAAGCCAGCGAGGGTGTCAAAAGAGAATAATCGGGACACATTGACTTTTTTCATAGGGATTTCTTTAGCGAGCCGGTTGCGTTCCAGGCGATGATCGCTTTTTTCATGCCCGATAATCGGTTCAAGCGTATGCCCGTTATATGGATCGCCCTTGGCAATGCACTCAACCTGCGGCTCATGAACTGAATAAACCTTATCCTTACTGTTTCTCTCCTGTATCAAGATTCGGCGCGCCATCCTCGCCAATCCATTTGGGTCATGTGGCGGTTTTTCTTGGGCTTCATATTTGCAAGGTTTCCTTTCATTCCAAATGATCACCTTGCAATTATAGCACATGATAAATACAT
>DYOU01000127.1 GCA_020720365.1 Candidatus Elulimicrobium sp. | reverse complement strand
TATAAGGCTGAAAAAGACGGCGACAGGAGGTTGTCGCCAAACTCTGATATGTTTTATTGAGATGGTAAATATTTGTTCATAACTAATAGAGTAATCGGAGGTTGTGAGTTTTTCTCCTTGACCTTTCTCCTGAAAATGTTATTCTTGTATTGTTTCCATTAGGAAACTTATGTTTCCTAATGGAAACAGGAGGCTATATGTTTAAAGAATCAGAGCTGCAGGTCTTAAATTATCTTACCCTTGATCCTGATGGCGGAGGCTTTGTATCTCAGATTGCCCGAGATATCGGGATGAGTAAGGGCGAGGTCAGTAAAGCTGTTAAGAATTTAAAAGCAGCTGGATTCGTACAGACTGAATTAAAAGGCCGCAATATGGTTTGTTCTGTCGACCGCAGACTTCCGACTGTTGCCAAACTGCGTATCGGGTTTAATCTTCTTGAAATTGTGCCTAAGATCGCAACGTTAAAGAAATGTTCTGATAAGATCGTTTTGTTTGGCAGCTGTGCCCAGGGGGCGGATACCAAAGAAAGCGACATTGATATTCTTGTGATCACCCGTGATAAGATCAAGGCAACCAAGATCGCCCAGGGGATCAAGCTTTCCCGTCCTGCACAATGGGTGATCAAGACGCCGCAAGAGTATGTTATTTTAAATAGCAAAGAGCCGGTTTTCGCTAAAGAGTTGGCCGGTGGGACGACTTTATTGGAGACATATGAAACTCCCAGAATTTGATGACTGTTTAAAGAAAGGCAAAATCGTTCGATTCCCGGCAGTCAAGAAACTTGCCGTCAAGGAACTTTCTGTTGCCCAAGAAGATCTGACGACTTGTCAGCAGAGTTTGAAGCATAAGAATTTTAAGTGGGCAACGGTCCAGGCCTATTACGCCATGTTTCATGCAGCACGGACATTGCTTTACCATAAAGGATACCGGGAAAAGAGCCATTATTGTCTGATCCTGGCGATGAAGTCGTTTTACGTGAGTGAGGGCGTACTTGAGATGCGTCTTGTTGAAAGTTTGCAAATGGCCAAGTCTCTACGCGAGGGTGCTGATTACGAGAATACTTTTGATAAAGACAGTGCTGAGTCAATGGTTGAACAGGCGGCCGAGTTTGTTAAGATTGCCGGAGAAGTTCTTTTAGGGAAATAGTTTTATCCAATATGATGCCAAAAAGTCGTATTCCAACGCATCCCGGGCGTGTGCTCCTTGAAGAATTTCTTGTTCCCAAGAAGATGTCCCAAGTTGATCTGGCCCGGAACATGCATGTTTCAATTCAGCGGATTAATACATTGATCAATGCGAAGAGAGATGTTTCTCCCGAGACGGCGATTCTTTTGTCCCGGGTTCTTGGCACTACTCCGGAGTTTTCGATGAACCTGCAAATGACCAGAGATTTTGCCCTGGCTCAGCAGAGTATGGCACTGCTCGCGTAGTAATTTATCGTTTTAAAAGGCAATTTTAAGCCCTGTCCGCCTTTTGGGCCTGGACAGGGCTTTTATCGTCGATATTCTCCCATTTTCGAGTCAAGAAAGCGGACAAAACGGTCATGTTTTTGGCTGTATTTGCGCCGAATCAGAGAGTAATCTCGCTCAGAGATATATCCGGGGGCCCGGTTAAGGGGTGAACCGGCATCTCGGGGCGATCTTTAGTCGCTAACTATGGCCGCGAACCACCGTCTCAGATCCTAAAAAAGGGGCTGGGCGCTATACATATTCGAAAAGCGCGGGAGAGATGTGATTCCGATCTGGAATTAGGCGGCTATTCTATCTCCTTATCTCCAATTCAGTGCATTATGGAGACTTTTTTGGAAGTGCTGATTCCCGTCGCTGCTAAGTATTGAAAATACCCCCAAAAAGACCACTTCCGAAACCACTTCTGGAGAATATTGGAGATATGACTGAATATTTGGTCAATTTTTCTGAAAAACAGCGTCGATATCTCGCATTTATGGCCATTGACAATCGCAAGATCA
>DYOU01000045.1 GCA_020720365.1 Candidatus Elulimicrobium sp. | reverse complement strand
GTGCAAAGTTTGAGCCTGCTTTAATGGTTGGGGTTCAGGTTAGTCCAAAAGATCCTTTTCGGTTCAATTTTATTATCAGCCGCGGGAAGACTCCTCTAACTGATGATGTAAAGAAGACAGAGTATCAAAAACTCCTCAAATATTTCCTTGTTTCGTTGACCGTTCCTAACACCGACATGTGGGTCAACCTGTCTCCTTATGAAGCAGATCGCATTATTCCTGATAATTTCTCACTGACTGAAATGGGGCGCGACCTTTTGGCTCAGGATTATGTTTTGAAACAGATCACGTCGTCATTGATTTATCCAGAGGGTGAGGTTGGCAAGAAATTCTGGCAGAAAGTTTATCAGATGGCTTTCGACAAGTACGGCATAACGGATATTCCCTTGGACACGTTCAACAAGGTTTGGATTGTGCCGGACAAGGCAGTGATTTATGAAAAGTTCGACACGGCTTTGGCCATCAAGAGTCATTTGAAAGTCATGTTGGAAAGTGATTATTTCGCGCTAGAGAAATCGCGTGGTGAATCCCGGACGGAAGATGCGTCGCAGAAAGAAACCCAGGAGCTTTCCAAGACGGTAGTTCGCGAGATCGTTATTCCGGCTCTTGAAAAGGAAGTAAATGAGGGAGAGAATTTTGCTCTTTTGAGGCAGGTTTACAGCGCAATGCTTATGGCGACTTGGTTCAAGAAAGCCTTGAAGAAAAGCATTTTGGGCCAAGTTTATGTCAATAAGTCAAAGGTGGCTGGAGTTGAGCTTGACGATCCGCAGGCCAAGGAGCGGATTTATCAGCAATATCTGGAAGCTTATGAGAAGGGCGTGTTTAACTTTATAAAAGAAGAACAGGACCCGTTGACCCAGGAGGTTATTCCAAGGAAGTATTTCTCGGGTGGAACAAAAGCCTTTGATGAGGCCATGATCACTGATGCCGCTCAGAGCGAGGTCGCCGATTTTGCAGAAACGCATCAGAATAACCTTGATAGCGTTAGAACTCAGCTTACATCAAATTTTACGGGTAATAATGGAAGCGCCAGCAGAGGTGGGCCCAGGATTGTCGATGGGAATGATGGGGGCATGGTCGGAAGGACTATTCCGGGGACACCGCTAAAGCCACAAGATAAATATAACCGCGACATAGAGCGAAAAGAAGAGTTTTTGAAACAGTGGGATGTTGGAGACCGTTTTATCGCTCCTGACCGTGACGGTTTTGAGCAGTTTCAGCCATTATATGATGAAGTGCGGAGCGTCATTGATCGTTTGTTAATCGCACAAGGATTGAATCCGCAGGAATTCCAGTTCTTTCTTGCCGATACCGTTGATCCGGGTGCCTATGTTGTGAATTATTACAATACGATTGTCGTGAATATCGGGTTGATTCGTATGCTGGCGGAATATGCTGGGGCTAATAATATTCCCGTGACGCAAGATGCACTGGGTTGGGTTTTGTCGCATGAGATATTACATATCATGCAGAACCGCCGGGAGATTGATGAAGGCCGGTTTGATGAGAAGAAAGGGCTTGTTGATCGTCATGCGGAGGACAGGGGGAAAGAGTATCAGAGTGACCTGTTGGCGTTGTGGTTGATGGATCGCGGCGGCTTCTCGGTTAAAACCGCACCACAAATTCTTCAAGGCATTGATCATTGGCTCGGGGCACGGAGTCAACGCGATGCTGTTTGGGGGACGCATCCACAGATTGAAGAACGGTTAAGGCAGTTGGAGCATCAGATATTAACGTTTCACTGGCTGAACCAGGATGTGCAAGCCAGTGCATTAAATTCGGTCTCGATTTCCCAGCAAAGGACTCGGTTCAGGGAGTTTCAGGAACAGGTCGTTAATGTTGCCACGGCAGCTGACCTTATTTCTTTATTGGGACAGGCAAGGACTATTGGGGAATTGCATTTCGGGATGCTGGTCGGATTTGAGGTGTTGTCTGACACTGAAAAGAGGGTTCAGTCCAAAGTTCAGATGGCATTTGAACAGCAGATCAGACAGTTTGCTGGTCAAGATGAAGCCAAGAGCGTTTTGTTCGAATATATGCAGGATGAAGTATATGTGATGCTTGGACTGATGCCTGATGATTTAAGCGCAAGGATGGATTCTTTCAGACGTTTAGGCGAGCAATTATCGGTAGAAACAATCCTTCAAATTTATGCACTGGGTGTGCCGGATATTTTTCTCCTATCAGTGGACGTTGATGAATTACAGAAAAATGATCGGCATGGAAAAGCGGCGCATATTCTTCAGCGGCTTAATACCAGCGTGACTTCCATGTCTGGGCTGTCTCGTCCTGATGATCGATTCAATATGTATGCTACTGGTTTTTTGTACGGATTGTACACAAGAATGATCAAGGACGCCAGGCAGGGAACATTGAGTTTGTCGCAAGCACGAAGATTTTTAACTGAACTGGTTAATATGCAGGATTCGCAAGGGTATTTCAAAGGGTACATGTTCACTACACCCTTGAATGAAATGGCATCCGCCGTGACCCTTTCAAAGGTCTATCGCAGCCAATTGACTTCAGAGGACATAAAACTGCTGATCAAAGTTTTTGAAGTAGTGGGAACCAAGGTAAATTATGTGTTAAGTTCAGATTCGATTGCCAAGGATCTATATGAAATGGCCCGGGAGCTTGCGCCAGAGGTCAAGAAGGAGTTAATGGATTGGCTTTTAATCAGAGACGATGGCTGGAATGGATTAAGAGCTGATTTTCTCAAGTTGGATATTGAGACGTTCTTCAAAGAGGGCCGGAGTATTGTTTTCCAAGGAACGAAGATTGAATACCTTGAGAGTTTGTTAGCCAATAATAATATTGTCCAGAATATGCAGGGCGTGTTAAAAACTTTTGTTGAAGTTGTGCATTTAAGAGCCGACAACGTTTTGTCCGAAGAGCTTGTTGTTATGCATCAGAAGATATTCAGCAAATTCCGGGAAAAACATATCAACAGCGATTTGGGTATTTTCCGCGATCTGTTGTTGAGAACAGGGCATACTTCAGGAATGTTCGCTGGAGATGCGTTTGACAGAGTTCTTTCAGAGAATATACCGGAGGCATTGCGGCCATTGCTGGGAAACATGCGCCCTGAACTAAAGCCGGCCTTTTATGTTATTGCTTTAGGCGGCATTCCCGAGGACAAGAACCTCAGGGATTTTATCTTCGGAGCGCTTCGCGTGAGGGAACGGGAGGATGAGAATTTCTTCTCCAATACCCAGGTTCAGCAAATGATTGATTCGCTGCCGGTCAGACGAGGTGCCCCAAAGACGTTTGCTTCAGCCGAAGAAAGATACAGGCACCTTGAACATGACGATGTAGGAAAAGTCCATGATTTATGGGATCAGGTAAACCCTAAACGGAGAGTAGTTAATAACAATGAATTTAGTTTGTTCAAAGCGTTTCTCGAACATTATCGCCAGTCGATGGGGCAGTTGTTGTCTGAAAAGGATTCGACTCCGGAACAGCAGGAAGTGGCTTTTGGAAAGTATGCAGCGCCTATTTATTTGCAGACATTGTTTGTAGCGCTTGGTTATAACGTAAGACTTAATAAAGATGATGTTGGACATGGCAGGGGTGCTTGGAATTTGTTCGGGGGAGATATTGCACGCAAAGGCGTTTTCGAGGAATCCGGGTATGCAGAGCTTGCCGCGAAGCAACGTCCCAGGAACGCCGTGCGTTTTATGTCAGAAAACATAGCTTTCGATGATTTTATTGGCCTGTTTAATTTTATTTCCTTGCTCCCACAAAACTTTGAAGAAGCTGTAGATGCTGTAGTTAAAGGAATGCCGCCGTCAGTATTCAGGAATTTTGTTCTTCATATGATCCTTGTAAAGCGGGTGCTTGGCAGTACGGGTTATGCGGGTGATAATAATTCCCTTTTTGATCTCGGGAAAATGCAAGTTCATCTTGATGGATTATTGTCTGCGGAAAGGGAGCGAGTGCTGTCGGCAATAGCTGTAATCGCGTCGCATTTTGTTCATGACAGGGATATGGAAAAGTCGAATGAGTTGACTGTTGCGGCCTACTGGAGAGATCGTTACTCGTCCAGAGCGCCCAAACTGGATGAGGATGCGATTCGTCAAGAGCACGGCCAGGAAAAAGATAATTATTATAACGACATGATGTTTTCAGTTCCTGGTGGTCCGGTTGCACAACTGTATGTTTTTGTTAGTCGTTTGGCCGATAGTCAAATTCAAAAAGTTGTAGGTTCTGCCGAGTTGTCATTGTCGGTCAAGCGCGAGGCTATTGAGAAGTATTATCCTCAAACGTCATTGGCGAGAGACAGGTGGATTAAAGCGGCAATTCAGGCTGAAGGTAAGGACATGACGGTGGAAGAGATCGAAAAGTTGCTGGCGATGATTCAGAACCATGAGCTACGGGACAACCTGGCGTTAACCGCTTTTGACCAATACCGCACGGAACATTCTGATGAGTTCGGGTCGTTGACCGATGTGCTCCAGAAGATTCAAAGATTCTTCCCGGAAGCTTCTCTGATCAGGGATGATGTTCTTTCAGAAACAGCGCAGTTTTTGACGAAGACACGTGAGCAATACGAACAGGTCAGAGCGTTATATCTTGATCCATTCAAAAAGATTAAAGATCTGGATCTGAAAGAGACAGCGCGCACGGCAATGAACGCCGATGTGTTTCGTGGCTGGATGAAGAACCGTAGTCCTACAGAAAAGACACATTTTCTTCTTTGGCTTATGGGCATCACAAATGAGAAGCCGTTCTTCCTCGTGGATTTTGAATATAATTTTCATGTCAATGCAGATGGTATGCGTGAGGATTTCGGACGCAGGCAGAGTAAATATTACCCCTTGGCGGGGCAGTCGTCACAACGCGAAGCACTTGAGCCGTTCCTCTACGGTGAAAAAGGTGTTTTTAATGAAGGGACAGCCATGTCCAATTTGCTGGGCAGCATGTTCGATTTCCTGATCAAGGGCGGGGCCAATAAGAATGTTCTCAAGAAGGTTTTTGATAAGGTTTTTGAAAAGGCTGATCAGTCCAGAAGAGAAGAAATCTTTATGGCGCTGGTTTGGACGTTATCGTTACAGCGTGGCGAGTTAAGCAATCAGCAGAATATTGCTCCCGAGAAACAAGAGGCTCGAGCGGTGCGGATGTTTCTGGAGTCGCTTGGATTGGTTGGTCGTCAATTGGCACAAGTTCTGGCGCGGTCTTTGTGGGTTACGCAGGTCATGCGGGATGAATTATCGCTGCTGCAGGACAGTGCTCGTAAAATAGATAAAGGTGTTGTGTTTGATATGTTAGATAAGTTTGATTTGACGTCTCAGTTTGAGAGCATTGAAGAGCCGTTGGGTAGCGCAAAGATTGCTGGCGTTTACCGTGCCAAAATGCGGGATGGTAAGGTGGTGGCGATTAAGGTCAAGCGGCCGGAAGTCGACAAAACTATAGATGCGGATATGAAGTTTTTGAAGGATGTTTTTGATAACGGTCTTCACGAGGCTTTTATGGCGGAGGGGATTTTTATACCGGACAGTTTCATCACACAGATAGAAGAAGGGTTCCGGCAGGAACTGGATTTCAAACAAGAAGCAAGGAACACTGAGGAGCTGGGGGCGCGGGTTCAGCGGACTGTTCTAAAGCGCATTAAGGAATTTTCTTTACGGAAATTATTTGGCGATACTCGACTGGGCGAAGTTCAGGGGGATTATGAATTTTATGTGCCCCAGATCTTTGATGTCATGAATAATTCGTTGATCGTTATGGAATATATTGAAGGTGTCAAGTTGTCGAGTCAGGCGCGTGTCAGTGAGGCTGGGCTTGATCAGTCGGATATTGAGTTGGCAGTGGCCAATGAATTGCTGCGTGAGGTTTTTTACGAAGGTTTTTATCATGGCGATCCTCACCTGGGGAATATTCTGGTCCAGAAAGGGGAGAACGGCCGTGTCCGGATTGTTTTAATTGACGCTGGAGCTTCTTTCGGACTGAACAAGAACAATCGGCGGGTGCTTGGGAAATTGATGGTAGCTGTTCGGGATAGTCAAGGTGATGTTTTGGAAGGTATTGTTGAGCAGCTTGGCGGCAGGTTGAAGGATGAAATCCGACGCGAGCTGTCTGATCAGGTATTGCAATCAAGAGATAGCGTTGGACAGAAATTATGGTGGTTCTTCCATATTCTTGAAAAGAACCATATTGCTATGCCGGGGGAGTTGTTGAATATCATGCGTTTCTTTGCAACAGGTCAGGCTTTATTTGATCGCGGCAACTCCGGATCAGCTGACGGGGCGCAAAAAGACTTTTTTCAGGCTGATCAGTTGGATAGGGCTATTGATCAGGCCGAAGCCACCGTTGAGAATCCCGGTGGTATCGATTTGAATGAAAAGCACCTCGACATGGAAATAAAGCGTGATGGTGACGGCATTCCTTTGCCAGTTGAGGCTCAAGACCCTTCATTGTTTAATTTGCAGGGGTTGGCCCCGATCATTCTGGAAATCGCGCCTGTTACGCCTTCACAGATGCCAGTTTTTTCTGAATTGTTGCAAGCCCCCTCTTTGACAGGCCGTTCTTCTACCGCGTAATTCGTAATCCTTAAGCCATTCCAAGTTGAAGCAGCGGTTCAGGACGGCCTTGGCGATGGACTAGGTAGGCGCGTTTGAAGAAGACCGACGGATCGAGCTTCTGCAACCGCAACGTTTCCTGCAGCGACATGAGTACCTCGTGAGCCCGCGCGCCATTCTCCGACATGTTCTGGAATGAAATCTTCCGAAAGATGACGTTAGGTCTAATCATGCGCTCCGCGTGATTGTTGTGCGATGGCAACCCCGGAACTTTCAGGAACGTCAGCATTTCGTCGTAATGCTTGAGCGTTCTGGCTGAAAGCCGTTGCCAGTGCGGACGCGTGAACACGCCCGTTGCAAAGTTGAGCAGCCGTCTTTCCAATTTGCGCAGCCTGCGAATGAAGACCACGGACTTTAACGTCTCCCGCCCTTCATCCAATCGTCGGGCATTTTGCAAAATCCGTCGTAACGTCCGCTGCGACTCCGGCGAACGATCCAGCTCCTTCACACGATGCATTTCCCGGTCAAGGTGAACCAGGCATCGCTGGCGTTGCTTGCCGATCTTGTTGTACGCGGACAGAAAATCGCTCACCACGTTCCCGTTATATTTTCCAATTGGTGTACCCCAGGGGTGTGATCGACGGGTAAAATCCCTGTTCGGTCTTCTCCAACATCCCCATCTTGACCTTCCGGGAAATGTCGTTGGACATCTTCTTGGCGACCGCGACTTCGATATCGAACATAAAAACATCGTCGGGGCTGGAGGCACTGTTGTAGATCTTGTTGGAACGGGAGAAATGGATGGTCTTGTTGTATGCGTGAATGAGGTCGACGATCTTGATTTTGTCGAAATCGTTGCGGGTCATCCGGTCGGTGATGTCGAAAATGATATTGACGATCTTCGGGTGGGTCTTGGAGTAATCGACCATCTGAATGAAGGTGCGGCGGTCTTTCTTGGGACTCCACGCGGATTCGGCAACCTTCCAGATCTTGACGATAGTCAGGTTCCGTTTGGCGGCGTACTCGCGCCCGAGTTTCTCCTGGGCGTCGAGAGAATAACCTTTGCGTTCCTGTTCTTTACTTGATACGCGCAGATAGAGAAGTGCTTTATCCATAGGTCAGATTTAACAGGTCGATGTTAAGGCGTCAATCTGGTTTTCATTTGTTGAATGAGATGCCTGCCAAACTTGCCAATTTGAATCAACGCCAATGCGTTCTTAATTCGTAAATGACGACGATCAGTAAACTTTCCTCCAAAACAAAGGTTGTGATCGCAGATGCCAAGTTCCAGGCACTGTGGAAGATGGGTAAGCGCGATCAGGCGATTCGCGTGTACCGCAGGGTCGGCAGATTGTTCTGGCACGCGGAGGCCGTTGGCAGGCATTATGAGCGTCGGGGACAAATGGGCCGGGCGGTTGTTGAGTACGAATATCTGGTGTCTGAATACAACAAGATGCGGAAAGACTTTCTGCCTCTTCCGAAAGGGCCCCGGGAACTCTTTATCCTTGGCCGATGGTATGCCGACAAGGATAAAGTCAAGGCACGGAAGTATCTGACAACATACCTTTCTGCGGAAAAAGTTTGGGCGCGCGATCCGGCCTTCCGGTTGCGGCACAAGGCGTCTGCCATCTTACTTTTGCATAGATTGAAACACTGATTTCTTACCTGCAAAGATAATCTTTCAAGATTCTTTTGACACTCTCGACGAGAAGGTGCCGTTTTCCCGCCAATCTTTATATTTTATCGTTTTATATGGCATACTTTATAAGGGTTGAGTGGATTTGGTATCACAGAGGGGAGATATATGGTAGCCATTAAGCGTTTTATTGCCTGTTTGCTGTTGTTGCCGTTCTTTATGACCACGACTATTCCAGCAGCCTTGGCATCTGAAATGCCGTGGATGCCGCAGCCCGGCACGATGGTTTCTCTTACCCCTGCCTTTATGCCATCACATTTACGTGGCATGGTTATTCATCCTAATGATCCTTTCAAGTTTGATTTTCTTGTTTACCGCGGTGATCAACAGTTAACCAATGATCAGAAGCAGGTGGAGTATTCAAAACTTATCAAGTATTTCCTGGCGTCTCTTGCCATTCCGGATGAAGACCAGTGGGTCAACCTGTCTCCGTATGAGAAGGACCGCATCATTCCGGATAATTATGGTCTGACCGAAATGGGTCGTGATGTTTTGGCCCAGGATTATATGTTGAAGCAGATCTCGTCATCGTTGACAAATCCAGACACGGAACTTGGCAAGAAGTTCTGGGATGCCGTATATGAAAAGGCCTATAACAAATTTGGCACAATGGACATTCCAACAGACACATTTAACAAGGTCTGGATCGTACCAGATAAGGCCGTTATCTTCGAGAAAGGCAACACAGTCGTCGTTCTTGAGCATCATTTGAAGGTCATGTTGGAGAGTGATTACCGGGCTATGAAGGAGAACGGGGCCGGCACTGGATCGACTGTGGAAGACAATGAGGCGGTCAAGATATCTAAAGATGTAATGCGTGATGTTATTATTCCGGCCATAGAAAAAGAGGTTAATGAAGGCAAGAGTTTTGCGCCTTTGCGCCAGATACATAACAGCATGCTTTTGGCCGCCTGGTACAAGCGCGCATTGAAGGAATCGATCTTGACCAAGGTTTATGGAGACAGGGCGAAGGTCAATGGAATTGATCAAGACCCGAAGACCAACCAGGAAATCTATGATCAATATACCGTTGCCTTTAAGAAGGGCGTTTTCAATATGATCAAAGAAGATGTTGATAGGTTTTCGCAGGAGGTTATTCCGCGCAAGTACTTCTCCGGTGGTGACCATTCAATGGGGTATGCGCTTGATCATGGGCAGTTGACATTGCAAAGGGCGCCGGATTCTTCACAGACACAGGATGCCGCTGGCGAGGTTGAGAAGAATGCGGATTTAGTAACGGCGGCAGTCGTGCCACCCGCAGCAGGGGCAACTCGAGTGAAGGGTCCTGTAGAATTGGAGATGAACAAAATATGGACAGGATTAACAACTAATCCCAAGCGACATAAGGAATACGATTTTCGTTATATTGTCCATGCTATTCAGCCGGAGTCTTTAAGGGTGGGGCGTGATGTGGCGGTGATGAAGTTGTTATCGGAAGGTGATGTGAATGAGGTTGATTCGGGCAGGTGGGTTGATCTGTTAAACAACCCTTCAGATATCAATAAGAAGCCGTTAATATCGGCGTCATATATTGATCAGTCGCATCAAGAAACCTGGGGGAGTGTTGGTTTTATATTGGAGGTGCCGGCAGAGAATATCCTGGGAACATATCCGCAAGATGTTGGAACGCCCTTCTTTGAGGGGGTGGAATATGTAAAATCAAAACTCAAGAATCGGGAAAGGGAAATAATGACACCCGAAAAGTTGTTGCGTCAATCGCAAGAATATAATGAACTTCTATTAACAGGGACAAATCCGGAAGACATCTCCAAGGAGGTAAGAATCATTGGTGTGTTCATCAAGATTTCTAAAGCCGGAGTTCCGGTTGAGAAAGACAGTCATTTGTTGGCCCGTATTAAAGCGGCCGCGGCAAGATATAATCTTCCGATCGTAAATTTAGAAGTAGAAGACCATAAATATGAGGATTCAAAGCCCGAGGCGTTGTTTTCTGGAGACATTGCCTACAATAGTGATAATTTGAGATACGTGGTTATCGTAGAAAAAGGGGCCGTTAGATGGACGGTGTTTTTCCCAGAAAATGGGACTCTTTCCAGGAGAGCAATGACGGCACAGGAAAGGGCGATGTTTCTTCAGAAAATTCAAGGATATGTTTCCAGTCTGCCCGTTGGGGATGAAGATCGGATTAAATTCGAGGCATCTTTAGGTCAAATTAAACATATGGAAGAACTGGCAGGGAGAAAAGAGGGTATTATTCCCAGGCTGGAAGGATCTGGATTGATAAATTTATTGGGTGATCTTTGGACGCCGATGTTAAAGCAGTCAGTCAAGGCGTCGATAGAGCAATTTACGAAGTACTTCTTGGACAAGATGCCGCAAGGGATGAATGAAGGTTTCTTTATGCAATTAGTGGCGATCCAAAAGATCGTTGCAGGGGTTTCTTTGGATGATCAAGGGCGTGCTCTGGTTGAAGGCCTATACGCATCAAATGGGTTGGTTCTTAATGAAAATGAACACAAGTTGTTGTTGGCCGTAATGAGTAAGAATCCTGTTGATTCGTATTTGAAGAATGTGGCCAGCCTAGAAGAGGCAGGGGATGCGATTCGCCAAATGGCAGGGCAGGTTGGGTTAACGGCAGAAGAAATGTTGGGTCTGTTGACAATTTCCTTCCAAAGTGATGTTGGCAATACGGCGTTATTAGATTACTTGCCTATGGTTGGCCTTTGGTCAGCGTACGGCAGTAAACGATTAAGGTTTTCAAAGAATGAAGAAGCGCGGTTTGCATCATTGGAGACCTTGATTAGTCCCCAGGTACAACAGATTCAACTCCAGAGCGCGTTAGGTAAAGAGCCATTTGCGTTTGCCAGGATTTTGCCTGCCTTTAATTTTGGGACTTCGCCTGCCTTTAATTTTGGGAATTTGACATTCTTTGGCGGTACATCCAGCGGAATGGAAGATAATTTGATGCGCAAAGGTGGTATCGATTTTGCACAGGCGAATTTGGATATGCAGATCAAGCGCGATGGCGCCGGTGTTCCGTTGCCGATCAGTCAGCAGAATCTTGATAACATCCGGATCGACGGTCTAGTGCCGGTCATTTTGAACATTAAACCGGCGACAGGTGCACTGAATTTGGCGCAATAAGAGCGGGTGTTTCAAAGAAATTCTCGGATTCCGGCGAGTTCAACAGATTATTTTTACCGTATCCGTCCGGCCAACCCATCTGGCGCAAGCGGCAGGGG
>DYOU01000126.1 GCA_020720365.1 Candidatus Elulimicrobium sp. | reverse complement strand
TGTGTGAAAGAACAAAACAATCTTTCTTAATTTCGCCCTAAGTACGAATGAACCAATTTTTTTAATGTTTTCTTTTCAGCAGGATTGTTCCATGATTTTTGGCCCATCCGGGTTCATTTTCCCAGTCACCGAATCGAGCGGCGCTTATAAAGTTGTCTTGAATGTATTGTTTGATCAGAGGGCAGTACGTGATACCGAACTCTCCCAGAGCTTTTTCTTTAGATTTCATTCGGCTTGACAGAACGATCCAGTTAACGCGGTTGTTTTCGAGATCCTGGATGATCCGGCGTTCCTGTTCCCGGGGGATATTGATATGATCAAAGAAAATGAGCAGTTGGATCGGGCTTTTACGGCCGGTGAGGTAGTAGTAGAGCGGGTCGTAGGGGATGGCGAGAAATTGTTCATCGGGCTTAAGGTGATCGTTCAGGAATCGGGTTGTATCGGTGACTGTCTGGATCCATGTCTGATCATTGAGAATGGAGGTATGGGTTCTGGGAAGTTCGAGCCTTTGTCCAGCGTGTTGGGCACGGACGATACTTTTTGACCTGGAGTACATGCCTGTTATTGTCAGGAAAAGGATCAAAATCCATATGGCATTCTGGATAGATCGCCGGTTATGACGGATGGCTAAGGAGAGTAGAGTGAACGAGAGCAGGAAGGTGAGGGGTTGTATCCACAGAGATCGGTACATGACGCCGCTCTTGAGAAATTCATGGTAATTCAGCAGAGAGTAAACTCCGAGGATACAGAGTGACAGGAGCGCTTCTTTATCATGAAGTTGAGTCAACTGTTTACGAATCGCAAGACAGGTAACGCGGATCAGTGCTGCAGCTGTTATAGTTCCGAATACAAGATTTAGTTTGTCTGTAAAAAGGTGTTGGATGGATTTTGTTATGAATCCGGCCAGGGCTAGCCAAGGGTAAGTGTTGTAGGGTTGATCGGCATTAGAGTAGGGCAGGCATTGGCGGATTTCGTAAAGAGTCATTCCTCGCAGAAGATATGTATAGAGCAGAAGGGTGATTATCGGTAATCCTATTAAAGTGAAAAGGGTGAAGATTTGTTTTTCTTTTGAGGAAGGGATCGCGTAGGAGCGGTCGACAATGAAAGCAGTGAAAGCTGTGATAATAAAGCCGGTGAATCCGAAATTGATTTTGATGAAGCAAAGGATGAAGGCGATCACGTTTGCCGCCCACAACAGGGAATGACGACGGCTTTTTATATATGTCAGAAGTATAGCGGCGATCGCGCTGACGCACAAGATACCGCCGGCATGATTATAGGTAAAAAAGAAATCACGTGAAAGGATGAAGAACCAGACAGATCCCAGAAGAGCGGCAATTGGTTGTGTGGTGCGCGCAAGCGCAAGGTATATGAGCAGACCTGTGGAGAAAGTCAGCACGGCTTTTCCGACCAGGACGCTGGAGATGCTGACGCCGAGTATTTTCATGAACAGAGCAAAATAAAAAGGCATTAAAGGCCCGTAGACCCACCAGTAGTCTTTGTACGCGATCTCTCCATGTAAGGTGCGTTCAAAAGCGTAAAGATCACGTCCATGGTCTCCCGTTGACAGGTACCCTTGATTCTGAATAGAGCTGGCTACGATCAGAAATCCGATGACGGCGGCGATAGCCAGACAACGGGAGGGAGTAAGGATCGCGGACATTATTTATGCCGGGTGAAGAAATGGCTTATAATATTCGACTGATTTTCCAGGATCAGCCGGATAAACCGTAATGTTGCTGCCGGATGAGTAAAAATGCGCAAGATATAATTGATCAACATTTGCCGGTTAAAGTTATTCATGAGCTTTTTCAATAATGCCGGAGTAAATTCAGGCGTGCTGATGAGCCCGTTCCCCCAGTGATACGCGCTTTTTGTCAGGGAAACGGCCGATACTTTTTCAAGAAGATAGCCATTATTCCGGCAATCGTCGTACATTATAAGATGATCGGCCTGTTTTGACAATGAGAAAGAACAAAACTCAGGGTATTCA
>DYOU01000044.1 GCA_020720365.1 Candidatus Elulimicrobium sp. | reverse complement strand
GATACACATAGAACAACAGGACAAAAACCGTAAATCCTTGTATAAGGCTCAACGAGACCAGCGCCTCTCTTATAGGCATAAACCAACGAACTAAAGCCCCGACGATCATGTACCAGAACGGCGAATGAAGCCAGCCCACATAGTGCATGACATGCAACGCAACACGGTCATTCGACTGCACCAAAGGATCAGGTGAGAATATATTAAAGACATACTGAAAAGTAAGGTCTGGATAAAGGCAATACGACTGAACTATCTCCGGCCAATGGCAAAACAGCAAGATCCCGGCCGTAACACCTACGGCACTTACCCAATACCATAAATATCCGCCTTCCTCTTCAAAACATGCTTTTAGCTGCTTCATAACTTATTCCCATCAATAACAATAAACCGCCCGTCTTCATATACACGCGCTTCCCCGATAACTGCCGGCAAAACACACGCAATAAAATCCCGAGACTGCGGCGCAAAAGCTGCATACGGACCTTTATCTTTTCGATACAATTCCCGTTTATCATCCTGAAAGTCTGTCAGATCAACAACCAGAAAATCAACCTGATATTGCTGACAAAAGTTTTTTACAACGTCTTTCGATACAGCATAATACGCTCTATAAAAATCACTCAAACGCTCCTCCATCACCTTGCGATACCCCTGCTGAAAAGGAATCAGAAAACGATCTGAGAACAGTACTCGCTTATGCGCATACAACGGCAGCGCATCCGCAATATAAGGCGGAGCAGCGACAAGACCATTACTTTCAATGCCTTTAAAATATGAAATAACATTCTCAACATAATGATAATTGATCATTCCTCCACGGCGTGTATCTGTTCGGGCATCCACCAAATAAACTCCATAACCTGCCATAATCCAGCAAAAAAGCAGCCCTGCCAGAATATTAGCTCTTTTAGCGGAGCTGCATGATTGAATAACATTTGAAACACCGCAGCCAAACCAGACAGAAATTACAAGCGGTATCGTAAACATCGCATAACGTGCAGGATAATACAAAACAAAAAGGATCCCATAAGCTGCCAGAAAAAGCACGGCACTACTCCCGCTCACCGCTTTAAATATCCATGGAACTCCTTGCCTGTCTCTAGAGCGCAAGAAGGCCCCCCACAATACAACGCTGAGCACGATCAACACTCCTAAAGGCATATTCATGCCGATCCCTGCCCGCTTTGACATCAGCCATTGCTCCCAGTCATTTACTTGATAAAAGAACGATTCTTTCCCCCCCTCTTGAAATTCAGGTAATATCTTCATCTGCGCATAAGAAATCACCGGGCCAAACTCACGATCCTCTATTTTATTATATTGAACATAATGCAATACCACAGCCACCAAAACTCCCGTAACTCCAAGAACAACAATATGCAAGGCTTCTCTCATTCTATTACGCGCAGAAAAGAGCCCCTCGGACTTCATTAATACAACAACCCCCAGACTGATCGCCGCCGCGGGAGGATAAAACAGGCACTGCGCGCAATATATAACCGCAGAAACGACATAACGTTTCTGCTGAAAATAATAAAGGAACGCCAACAACAATGGATAGAAGAATGCCCGCGGGCATAAGGCCTGGTACACATGAAATGTCCAGGAATGCAGGCAAAGAACAAGAGAAGCAAAGAAGGCGGCAACATCATTGACATAACAACGCATAAGACGATAAAAATAATAAAGAGCAACCAACGACACAAAGACAGGGAGAATCTTTGTCTGTACAAACAGCGGCACAGCACCAAACAGGATCCAATTAAGAAACAAGTACCCTTTCGGCATCTGGAATAAAGCATACCTTGCAGGTAAATCTGCCGTACCTGACAAATCTTTACCCCACAAGCCTAACGGCGGATAATATAAATTAACATCTATATGCGTACGAAGAATATCACAAAAAGCCGCCCAATTATCCGCATGATAGAAAAATCCTGCGGCTAAAGCACACATAAAAAGAACGGCAACAGCTAGCACGTCTCGCGGTCCAAGATTATGTATTCTCATTAATCTTATATCCCCTGCCAAAGAACCCGTATCCCTAAAGACAGAACAGACTGCCATCGCCCCCTGCTCATATGCCCTTTAAGCTGCCGCACAATGAACGCAGGCCTCATATAGAAATGCCGGATCATCCTCTTTCTCCACCCTTCAAGCGCGCGTGCCGACACATATTTTGTATGCACACTGGCCTCGACATAAGGCAAACGAGAGAAAGGGTCTTCTTCTAACAATCCATTCTTACAACACAACTCATAGAAGGCTGTCCCGGGGAAAGGATATGCAATATAAAAATTAGCCGCGTCAAGATCCAGGCTGACAGAATAATACATGGTGTCCTTTATCGTCGCTTCGGTATCATCAGGAAAACCTATCATGAAGTAGCCAATAACAAGGATCCCATGTGAACGCAAAAGCCGTACAGCATTTTGCACCTTCTCCAGGGTAATTCCCTTATGCACCTTATCGAGGATACGCTGGTTACCGCTTTCTATCCCCATGGTCATAGCATAACAACCCGCCTGTTTCATCAGGACAACCTGTGCTTCATCAATCGTATCGGCCCGTGTATTACACACCCACTTTATAGCTTTCTTTTGCTGGATCAACTCACGGCAAAATCCGCACACCCAGTCCCTATCAAAAGTAAACGTGTCCGCACGAAAGAAGAAGCTCTTCGTATCATACTTCTCAACACATTCTGTAATTTCCCGCAGGATATTCGCGTACGACCTAAGCCGCGGCACAGGGCCGGCCAGTGTCGCCGCCACACAGAACGTGCACGCGCCGGCACAGCCTCTCGACACTTGAATGCTGGTTTCCCTCTCATTAGAATACGCATTCAGATACAGATCAAGATTCATACAATTGCGTGCAGGGAAAGGTAAGGCATCAAGATCCTTGTTCCATTGAGCCTGCTGATTGACCACGATCAACTCATTGTTCCGATACGCAATACCAGGAATGTCTGCCCATGGTTTCCTCGCAGCTAGCAGCATCGCAACAGGCTCTGATTCACCGCATACGACAACATCCAGAACTCTATGCTTATGCAACAGATCTTCAGCAAATACCACGCCATAAAGCCCGCGCGCAACAGTTATTATATTAGGCCGCACCTCCTTAGCCACATCACAAGCCTTCAGATCATCATGCACTGTCTTGATCGTCGTATTGATCACTAATATATCCGGCCGAAATGAGCAGATATCGGCACGCACATCATCCCACGTCTTCTGCTCGGCAGGATAATCTTTCATATAACAAACACATCCGGCCGCCTGAAAAGCTCCCGCCATATACGCCAATTCGATCGGCGGACGCAATACCGCCACCCCGATCTCTGGAACAGGCGCCTGACACCGGTCTTCCCTGATAAAAAGCCCGGTCGGCGGATCTATCAAACCTACCCGTAAAGTACAACTCAGATCCTGTCCTGCGTTAGTCATTACACCCCTTTCCTTCCCGCAGAAACTGAACATGTTCCGACATCGTACAAAATGAAAACTCCCGAACCAAACGTTGAACTTTGGAAAGAACTGTATGCCGATTCGCGTAATGAAATATATTGTACGGCCACGGGAGAGGCACAGGAAAGAAATCTACATCCAAATCCCAAGGATGCACATAAACAATAACTGATTGACCGCGCCTGTTACACCATTGAATAATACGCCGGGTCATTTCATACGGGTACAATCGTAAAGCCACACCACCCGCCACCGGCACTCGCGCCAACCCCAATGAAACAGAAGTCGGCGGGATCTCCATAATGTTGTGTTCAGGATCAAGCCACGACGGGCGAACAGAGTCTCCGGTGGCCTGCCAAATGAACGGGACTGAGAAAGCCGCGCAACTGGAATCATATTCAATGCCACATGAGCACAAAACATCAGCCAGAACGCCGCGCTCCCGCGGCAATGACCAGGCCGGAGCACGATATCCTTTAATGGCCGTCCCTGCCGCTCTTTCCAATATCCGGCAAGACAACTGTATATCCATCCGGACTTCCTGCGAAGTCATCGCATGAAGCACGCGATGCGCATAACCATGACTGGCGATTTCATGCCCTTCATCCCTCAACTTGCACACAAGTTCCGGCATACGTTCCGCTATTTGTCCCAAAATAAAAAAAGTCGCCTTAATACCATATTGCCTTAAGGCGGCCAGTAATAAGCCTGTGTTCTTTTGTATCCTCACCGCAGAAAAGGGGATAGCGGCTTCCTGCAAATAAATGGAATGGCACCAATCTTCCAGATCAACAGTAAAAACATTACGGATCATGGCGATTTCCTGTCAAAGAAGCGGCTCTCATGAATATCCCTTACAAGAAAAACACCTATACTCATGACACACTCCGCAGCCTTCCATATTGAATACTTTGATTTGCCAAACTGACGCCGTTTTAATACAACAGGATATTCAGTCACCCGGACATCCTGATGAAAGAAAAGAGTAAATAAACGATGATAGCCCCTGCGAACGGGGATCGATAATAAAATATGTTTTTTACAAAGCCTTATCGGTGAGGCAGGATCGATCAACTGTACACCAAATAAATGGCGTAATGAAGCTCTCCCTATCCATGCATAAATACGTTCATGCCATTGTTTATATTGCCTGTTCATCCGACATCCCAGTACAACATCATAGCCTTGCCGCATAACCTCATACATTGCGGCAATAACCGCTGGCTCATGCTCCAGGTCTGCATCGAGTGTGGCAATAACGCTATACACAGCATGACGGATCCCGGTACATAACGCCTGCGCTTGTCCTTCCCTTTGCGTATGCGCGTATACCGTACAAAAACCTTCTTCACATTGCTTCTTACGCAAAAAAGCCAACGAAGTGTCTGATGATGCATCATCAACGAAAAGAATTTCCAAAGGACATGGGAGTGATCGTCTCAATTCCTGCAAGCCTGCACAAAGCAAAGGAAGGCTTATCTCCTCATTATAGACAGGGATTATAATAGAGATACCATCCATACTATCCTCAAGCACATTATCTGCCGTGCGTAATGCCCCGGCCATCTTTGATATTGAAAAGATACAATCTGCTCACACCCTTATTTTCTTTGCTTTTGTATCTCATGGATCGCAAAAACAAAAAAACTCACATCCATCCAAAGTTCGCCCACTTCATCCATTTCATGGCCATGCCCCTCTATAACCATACCCGGTATCACCATAAAGAACAAAGAAAATATCATAACTCCGACTGCCGCGGAAGGATATATCGGCACCGACCACGTATCAAAAAACCTTCGGGCATACAAAGAATGCCGATATAAGAAAGGCACAGTACAACACACAATGATAACCAACAACGAGCCCAACTCCTGACTATACTGATGCAAGCCATTCAAGTTATGAATCGTGATCTCATTCTGGACATTATATTTCAAGAATAGATCCGGCAATGCCAGGCTGAATATCCTTTGCCCCCAACTTATTTCTTCGCCAGCCATAAAAAAGAAGAATACCCCGAAGAGAGCATACCACAGCCAGGAAGGGCTGCGGCGCGCGGCTAAATATACAAACATCCCTGAACTGAACAATAAAAGACCAACCTCTATATTTTCAAGCAACCCATCCTCATAGCGCAAAGAACGTAAGTACATGGGGTCAATATAATATAAAGATATAAAATAAATTGATACCCCTGCGATCAGAAAATATATGATGCTGATCCAGGAACTTTGGATAAAAGAAGCACATGAATATTGTTGTCTCACGTCATGAACTCCCAATAAAGATTCAAATATGCCTCATCGCGCCAAAAGTCGGCGTATCAGAAAATGTTTATAACGCTTCCATGTTCTTTCTGTATTCAGATCAAAAGGCGGATGATGCAAAAGCCGCACAAAAATGTACATAAACACTGAAGAAAGAACCGGCATTATACGATACCGCCTCCTGTTTAATATCCACTGCTTCATTTTATAAGAAAGAAAGGGATACATCATAAGTAATGTGATTATTTGCCGTGCGTATGTCTTGTCAACTGAGTGTTCAGGCCGCTTGATAAGCCCGAAATTCTTATGCCCCCTCTCAATATTATCATGCTCATCCTGATCAATAAACCCCTTCTCCAGAGCCCAGGAGGTGATCCTGGTGCCTGGATAATATCGCAGCCAGAAATTCTCACAATGATCCGGAGGATGCTCCATATAAAACCGTGCCAACTGGACTAACTCAGCTTCAGTCTCATCCGGAAAACCGAAGATCGCGTCCGCCACTACAAAAATATTATTCCCGCGTAACAAGTCTATGGCCTGCGCGATCTTCTCCTGTGCTGAAGAACGGCCCAGAATCCGCTGGCGCTTTTCTTGCGAAATAACCTGCACTCCCATCTGCACCTTGAAACAACCCGCCTCGCGCAGCATGCGCACTAAATCCACGTCCAATATGTCCGGATAGACATAACAGGAGAACGGCAGTGAGATCCTCTTTGTATATTCTTTAAGAAAGTGTACCAGCCACGGCCTTTGCGTATTAAAACAATCATCCACAAAAGCAATGTATCGCGGCGCATAGCGATCCTTGACCTGCTCCAGCTCCGCCAATACATGATCAACACTGCGCCGGCGAACCCGCCCATGTTCCTGCGCGTAAAGCTTATGATAAACATTGTTACAGCAATAAGAACAGGCATAGGGACACCCGCGCGACGTCATGGCCAGATACCCGTCACGAAATATCGGGTGAGCTTCATAAAAAATGTCTTTATCCGGAAAAGGCAGCCCATCCAGATCCTGGATCAAAGGCCGCACTTCATTTTGAAAAACACACGTCCCTTCTCTTTTCCAGATATTACGAATACATCTGTCGTCGCCGCCATCCGCAAGAGCTTGCGCCAATTCAACCAAAGCCTGATCACCTTCCCCTACACAGATATAATCAATCCCCTCTTCAAGAATAACCTTCTCCGGAACCGAAGTCGGATGGATACCACCAAAAATAATTCGCGCTTCCACGGCTTTTTTAATCATCCTGGCCCATTGGCTGGCCCATTGGTAATTATCACTTATAACGGAGAAACAAATCAGGTCCGGGGAATATTCTTTTAATTCATGGAGTATTTGACGGCGATAAGAAAAGAACCGGCCCAAATGATAGTGTTCAAGAAAATTACTTTCCGCGAACAGAACAGGATCAAGAAAGAGTTTTGTATCAACGCCGTTGTGCCGCAAGGAAGCTGAGAGACACTCAATGCCCAAACTCTCATATCCCGGACAAAAGAAAGCAACTTTTATCATTAAACTATATCCCTAATTTGTTCTTACGCCGATCAAAACATCCGTCCTGATTATTCAGGTAAAATTTCATGCCAATAACAGACTTTCAGGAATGGCAGGAATAACAAAATTTGACGCGACACGCTTCTATTCAACAATGTGTCTTATAAGCAGTCTTATAAGCAGTCTTATAAGCAGTCTTATAAGCAGTTATTGACAGTTCAAGAAAGTATGTTAATTTTATTATAGTTTTTATCCGATTACGCGCAAGCATCAACCATTAAGAAATACGCCCCCTTTCTTCCGCAACCACAAGGGGGTACCATGCTTGCTAAAGCTCACAGTTTCGGGATCAACGGGATCGATGCCTATCCTGTCACCATTGAAGTGGACGTAGCCCGGGGGCTGCCATCCATGCACATCGTCGGACTCCCTGACAGCGCTGTCAGAGAAAGCAAGGAACGCGTCCGCTCCGCCATCAAGAATACCGGCTTTACTTTCCCCTGCGGACGGATCACGATCAATCTTTCACCTGCGGATACGAAGAAAGAAGGGCCGGCCTTTGACCTGGCGATCGCTTTCGGAATACTGGCCGCTTCTGAAATGATCCCTGCCAAAGCCCTGGAAGAATTCGCTTTTCTCGGAGAACTATCCCTCAGCGGCAAGATACTCACTGTGGCTGGAGCACTCCCCTCGGTGATCGCCTGCGGCGGCCGCAAACTGCGCGGGATCATCGTTCCCCCAGGAAACGCAGCCGAAAGCGCGCTCGCTAAAACCGTCCCGGTCTTTCCATTCAACGACCTTGCTTCAGCCGTGCCTTTCATTACTCATCCTGACGATACACTGGCCTTCCATGTCAGGCCTGAAACGATGGCTATGCCTTCAAACGAAACCACCGATCTCGCTGATGTTAAAGGTCAAACGCACGCTAAACGCGGGCTTGAGATCGCCGCCGCCGGGGGTCACAATGCCCTGCTGATCGGGCCGCCGGGCGGAGGTAAAACAATGCTGGCCCGGCGCATGCCCGGGATCCTTCCTCCCATGACGCAGGAAGAATCCCTGGAAGTTACAAAGATCCATTCCGTATCCCGATCCACAGGCCGCACCCATGAAGGCCTTATCCTGGAGCGTCCATTGCGCTCGCCGCATCACACCGCTTCTCATATTTCTCTTGTCGGTGGAGGCGCAGACCCCAAACCCGGTGAAGTCACTCTCGCGCACAACGGCATCCTCTTTCTCGATGAACTGCCGGAATTCTCGCGCGCCACACTCGAAAGCCTGCGCCAGCCGATGGAAGACCATTTTGTCACAGTCGCCCGGGCCGCGCGCACCCTGCGTTTTCCGGCACGCTTCATGCTGATCGCTGCCATGAACCCCTGCCCGTGCGGGCATTTAATGGATTCCCGGCGTAAATGCCGCTGCGCTGCGGCAGACGTTACGCGTTACATGGGAAGAATATCCGGACCATTACTTGAGCGGATCGACCTGCACTTACAGGTCCCGGCCCTTTCAACACGGGAACTTACCGGCTCACAGCCCGGTGAACTATCAGCTGCCGTGCGTGAACGCACCATCAGCGCCCGTTCATGTCAATCGGAACGCTTCAAGAACGAACCCATTTACGCAAATGCGCAAATGTCTTCCAAACAAATGAAGAAATTCTGCGGTCTCAATGAAGACGGCCACCGGCTTCTGCATGAAGCAGTTGATACTCTCGGCCTTTCTGCCCGGGTCCATGACAAATTACTTAAAATAGCCCGCACCATTGCGGATCTGGATGAGAGAAATGACATACAACCCGAACATCTCGCCGAAGCCATCAGTTACAGAACACTGGACAGAACCGCCCTGTAAAAAACAAAACAGTCCTGTTCATATCTTTGGATAGAACCTATAGTAAGTTCTATTGTTTTTTCTTTTTCCGCAGAACAAACACCAAATAACTTATCAACAAAATGGAATATAAAGCCATGGTTATATAACCACTGTAGATAAGCAAACCTATCATCACTCCTGGCCCAAAAAAATGTTGATGATATTTAGGCAGAATTTTACTATCTGTAGCTTCATACCAGGAGTGATTTATGTACTCTTCGCTTGATTCATACTTGGCCTTGATTAACTGGCTCCCCTCCATGCTCTGAACAATCTCAATTGATTTATACGAACAATTGGAATTAAACTTGCTTGGGTAATACCCACCTTTCTGACAACGCTCTAAAACCTGTTTGTTCAGATCTTTTTCGAGCGTCTTTGGGATAATAAACGTATAGGCATCTTCCTTATGCAATTGCGATAAATAATTATCCAGCTCTCCATAAAAAACAACCTCTAGATACTGACTGCCTAAATCCTTGGCAGGTGTCGACAAGACAGCAACAGGGAACCAATCACTAACCTCACCACTCACTCTTACTTTTTGATATGTATCGATATTGAAGAAGACGCGTGTTGCTATAAAACCCACAAATAAGAACAAAACTGGCAAGAAAACAATCCATGCAATAATCTTCAGAATAATTTTCCACATAACTTTAAGAACTCCTTCTTTCTTTTGAAAACTGTGTTTGCACATAATTTATAAGCCATCATCACATTATCATAAAATAAGTTACTAACAATTTCAACCGATTTATGGGGCTTTCTTATTTCCCCGTTTTGTCACACTTCATTTTACAATCTTCAACCAGCATCCGAACACTGCTGATCAATACTCCCCGCGTCAGGGCGCAACCTTGTCACGCAAACGAAGGGAAAAATATTCAATGGTTTTCGTGGATCCAACCCCCAGAACAAAAAGCAGAATAAGATACACAAGGACTACAAATCGTATTTTCATATGCTCCTCCAGAGGCGTGACAAGGAAAATCAAGGGATAATGCCATAAGTACAATCCATAAGAATTCCGACCGATGAACTTCATCCACCGGTTCTCAAGCAAAGAATTCCACGGACGCCAGCCGATCAACCCTCCGGCCATCAGCAAAACGGCCCCGCACCATAATATCAAAAAACCAAACCGTTCCGGAACAGCTCCATAAAAATAAACCACTGCCAGGAATATTCCCGCCGCCGTGGCCACACCCCCGCGCCCCGATGGCAACTTTCTCAAGAAAGGCTCCAGAACCTTCAACAGACATCCAGCCATCAAAGCATCTATACACATAAGCGAAGTCTGTGCCGGAACCTTTGCCCCTGTCAAAACAGACAAAAGATCCGCATCTGTTGAGAAGAACCGGTAAGAAGCGATCCCCGCGATAAAAACGGCAAAAAGAATCGCCAAGACAAACATTCGTCGGGATGATGGGACCAGAGACCAGACTCCTCCTAGAAGAAGAGGATAAATCAAATAAAAATGCTCTTCCACCGCCAGGGACCAAGAATGTCCGAACATGGGCAAATTTTCCGCCGTATAATTTTGAAGAAAGACCAGGTACTGAAGAACCGCCTTCGGCTGAACATCATAAGTCGACACATACACGCTCGAATCAAGGGGAACTCCGGAGTAAAAAGATGAAAACACCTGCGGCAGCCCCAAACAAAACAAAAAACAGACCAGATATTGCGGATAGATCTTGAAGAACCGACGCTGATAAAACCGGAAGATCCGGATGGGCTCATGACTGTTCTGGAAAATGACCCCGGTAATCAGAAAACCACTGATAACAAAAAAAAGATTAACGCCGGCATCTCCATGGAAAGCTATTTTCCCAATGAACGAATCCCGCGGGAATATCCTGTAAAGGCAGAAAAAATAAAAAATATGATGAAAGATGACAAGAAGAATAGCGATCGCCCGCATCCCATCGATAAAAACATAATATTGGCCGAAAGATTTATTCCTCATTATCATTAATCCTAAAGATCACGAATGTGTCCCTGATGAAATGCCTCACAGGCTGATCACCTGCCTCATAAAGAGCCTTCATCTTCAAAAAAGGCTCATTCATAATATCGCTGATCGGCAAATTCAACATACAGCCATTATCTCCGAGTTCCAACCGGAATCAATTTATAAATACAACGCTTTCCCCGGCTGAACTTTCCCTCTTGAAAAGGCCGAACTCATTCTGTATCCCCTTCGGCCCAGAGCGGAATCATGCCGGAGATATCCCCCCCCACAGGAATGCGCGGTCCTTGATCTTCTGCCGCACTTCATCCATATATTCGTAATACTTCAAAAATGATCTGCAGAATGCGCCACATAAGGCGGATGTTGAATGAATACCCTGAGTTTTGTTCTTTCTCATTGTCAAAACAGGCCGATCATCTTATA
>DYOU01000125.1 GCA_020720365.1 Candidatus Elulimicrobium sp. | reverse complement strand
TACGCGAACATCTGCGCCAGGGCGTTCTGCTGGGCTTCGGCTGCCTCGCGCCGTTGACGTTCCTCCTCTTGCTTGCGTTTTTGCGCCTCGGAAACAAAGTATCCCACCGCCGCCGCAGATGCCGCTCCCCAAAGGACTGCCGATGCCGGAACGGGGAAGGAAGAAGTGACAGGCGCTTTGCTCACCGTCTGCGTGGTGACGGGTTTTTCCTCCACGCGATTCCCGCCGCGCGGACATGTTCGGGATCACATTCGCCGCTTTCACCATTTTTTGATACGTCCGGCGCATAAAGGATTCTTCGTCCTTTGCCTGTTTCTTCGCCTGCCGCGCCGCCTCCCAGCGACGTTTCTGGGCGCGTTTGGCTTGGTTCTTGGCGATCACTTTTGTTGGCGTTTCTTCGATACAATCAACCCTCTGTTAGATTTGTTTTGAATACAAATATTCGAAATGATTTTTAAGCAGATCGATTTCATTGGGTTCTAGTTTCAAGCCTAGAAAATTTATTATTACTTGGTATTGCTTCAAATCGGGGTCTTTCCATTCATCTACTTCGGGCATATAGTTCTCATACAAGGTTATTCGTGCATGGCCTTCGCCCGGCACTCTATATCTATACAACATGCCGTCCTCAAAACAGCTGTCGTTTAATAACAACTTTATCTCAAACAACTCCTCAAGTATCTGTTTGCTTTGCATTATAGTATATTGATTTGTTGCCAACGCAACAACAAATCGGTTTTTCTTTTCCATGAGTCTTATTCTCCTTTCTCTTTTCAATGCCCAGGAAATGCGATTGCCGGCCCGCGATTATTCAAAAAATCTTCCGCGGATTTGTAAATCATAAAACCAGTATCGCGTCCTGCCAGTGTATCCATATTTTCAACCAAATCAAGCAAACCCAATTCTTTCAAAAATTCTTGTCCGTGCTTGCTTTTTAAATCCAGTGGTCCAATCCGCACCGGAGGAGAGTTTTTAACGTTCAACCCAAGTTCCGTTGCCTTTTGCCAAAGCTCGTCACTTACAATTCCTATATCATAGTCGCTTACCCCGCGTTCAAGTGAGTCAAATGGCAGGCTTGGTTTTTCAGGTCGAGGATAGCTCATTCCCGAAACAGAACTTCCAGTTACATACATTTTTACATTTTGATATCCAGCTTCGGAAAGATCTTTTCGGATAACGTCTCCAAAATTCTCAAATTCATCAATGTCCTTAAAACCCAGAGGGAACGCCTCATCAGCTAATCCTTTTGGCATATCCTTATACTTCAACATACGTTGTACGCCATCGTCACCATATTTTTGAATAAATGAAATGGTCTCGTCAGGCGGAAACCTTTCTAACACTTCGACAGCTTCTGGTCCATGCCGCATGACCGTTTCCAACACCTTGGGATTCTCAATGAGCGTTTTCAGTAGACGATCGTTCTTCAACAAGGCTTCGCATGTTTTAGCGATTTGCACTAACTCATCTGGATTTTTCAGCCCGCTTCGAACCAGTTGCGTCATCACCTCCCGCGCCGGACCAGGAGGTATGACCGCATTCATTCCTTTCAAAGCAGCAATTGACACATCTCCGCCAACAAACCCTTCCTGTGGCCAGGGGATGTCGAAAATCAATCCCGTCAGGCTCAATCCAACATCCAATTTGTCGACTGGTTCTTTCTTGACGAAGTGGATCGCTTGCCGTATCAACCCCCACCCGTCGCCTATGATGGGAATGAGCGACAGCCCTGTTTCTTTAGCCCAGATTGGCACATCTTCCTTCCACCAAAAAGTAACGGGCTGGATGATTGGCTGATAAATATATTGGTTCCAAGTAGTTACAATTGGTTTAACAATTTTTTCTTATACGAAACCTCTAACATTATCCCAGACTTTTTCCCACCAGGATTTCTCCTGCGTGGTCTCACCGTCTTTGCGGCCTTCGTAGAGCGCCTGCAAGCCAGCCTGCAAATCGGGCGCGGATTGGGACGGGGGGATGTCCTGATACCCGATCCTCTTCT
>DYOU01000124.1 GCA_020720365.1 Candidatus Elulimicrobium sp. | reverse complement strand
CAGCTAGAACAGCCATGAACATCTTTCTTTACTTCAACGCCGCTAAAAGAAACACGGCGCCCAAGACGACAAGCGCCGAGCCGGACAGAATACTCAAAACCCGCTCGATCAACAACATTCTATCTTCCGGGATAAGTTTTAATATCCCCGATTTGCCCATGACCACCATGATAGCCGCAAAAGATATTGTCACAGCCATCCCAAGAGACACGCTAACGGTCAAAATCAACCCTAGCAAGAACGCATCCATCGATAAGCAAAAGAGCAGGATCATGATAACCCCGGGACAAGGAACGATCCCGGCAGCCACAACCCACGGCCAACCGTTGCGCCCTTTGGATATACGATCATCCCGATCAGAGCAGCCACACCATCCCTTATGGAACAATACCCACAATCCAAGAACAATGATCAGACCATAGCTGACAACTTGCGTCACTGTTGTCACCACGGCCAGACTCTGATTAAAACTGACTTGAATGATATACCGCAACCCCAGAACACCCAGCACGCCAGAAAGCGTATGCACGATCGCGATCCCGAGCCCTATCAACATCCCTTCAACAATCGAGATCTTGTGCGCCAAAGCATAGGAGGTGATCACAAACTTGCCGTGCCCGGGGCCAAGCGCATGGACGGCGCCGTATAAAAACGCCAAACCCAACAAGACAAACAATAAACTTTTATTCCCGGTATCGTGCACATCCCGGATCATAGCCGACATCTTTTGTTTCAACTTGTACTGCCAGACAACAATATGTGTAAATGCCTTGTTCTTAACAAACGGATCGGCGCGTTTATGGGACACAGCCTCCACTCCCGACACAGACTGTCCGGACGCAGATGTTGAATAAAATCCCGCAACTCCCATAAAAATAAAGAATACCACAATGAATTTCACGATTTTCTCCTAAATTGTAAAAGCCGCATCCACGGCGATTCCATGTCGTAATAAATATTCTCTTCAAAGTCTTTCTTAGTAGGCGCAACCACCTCGCAACAAGCCCCCGCCTCAACAAACAACGGATCTTTCTCCTCAAACAGGATAACCGTATAATATCCTGGATCATAAGTCGCAACAAAAACTTCCTTGAACTGTTCCGTAGCAGAAACATGACAGGGCACAACAAATTCGAAGACAATATTATCCTTCTCAATAACCGCGGTCATCTCCCTGATAAATTTAACCCGAAAAGGTTTGTTATCAATAAGAATAAAACAGAACGGCTCCCCCATCTCCGGGGAAAGTGCTAAAAAAAGGTTCTGCTTGATACTCTTTACTTCATTAGGTTCAAACTTGCGGTTCTTGTTGAAATCAAAGTCGTCAATAAATATACTGGCCACCATCTCGTCAAATTCCCAACGAAACTTGAGTTCAGCCAGTCCTTTCTCATCAAAGACAGCCTTGACCCGCTGGGTAATGAAGAAATGCGGATGAGCGTCCGCTTCCCCTGATCCAAAGAAACAACCGATCCCCAATGTAAGCGATATAATAGTTTGTCCTAATAGATATTTCTTTCTCAACAAGCCCTCCTATTCCAGAGACTTCTTACGAAGCCGATGTTCCACATAACCCGCAAGAACCTCATGGACCTTTTCCGGCGGCTGGACCACAAAATAATTACCGACAATAGCGTGCCCCATTTCATGACCGACGATCTCCTTTGTAAAATAATCTTCAGTGACATAGATCGTATTCATCTCGTAAATGTAAAACCCTCTCTCTGGTGATCGGGAACTGCCATATAAACGTTGAAAGATCTCCCCGATCCCCGCCTGATCTTTCAGCACCTTGATCGATCCACGAAAACTACCTAGCTCCATGTCCAGAGCCTTGCTTGCAAAAATAAAAAGCGTGTCCAAGAGCTCCCCCAAACTGTCAGCTGAAAGATCCTGACCTGCCAAAACCTTGTGCTCCGGCCCAATATCCAGAGACATAACAAGCGCTGGTTCGTCAACCCCGCGAGCCAGCTGGATCGAGAAGAAACGAGATTCGATCTTCCTGGCTGCAACAAATCCGTCTGACGGTC
>DYOU01000043.1 GCA_020720365.1 Candidatus Elulimicrobium sp. | reverse complement strand
ATTTCTTATTTGGTTCTATCGGGAATTTTATTTTTCGGTAAAATAGGGTAAGTTCAGGATTTTTGTTTTTAACGTTCACGTAAAGGTGATTATGTCATATCAAACGGATTTTAATAATCAACGTCGTGATTCGCGCGTCAGTGCAGAGCTTCCTGTTCTGATCCGTATCGGCACGCAGTTTTCGCTGAAGGGTCAGTTGAGGGACCTTTCCTTGAAGAGTGCTTACATCAGGATCAAAAGCAGTATTTATCTTCAGAGCAATGATGAAGTCGGTTTTTCCATTCAAGCTATGCCTGATAAAGCTGATGAAGAGATTCATGGTTTAGCAAGGATTTCCCGTATTGTGCCGGGAGAGGGGTTTGCTGTTTATTTTACAAAGATGGAAGATGATTCATTGAGCCGTTTGAAAAGTCTTCTTAAAACAAGCGCAGGGTCAATGGCCGCTTGAGTGTAGTCTTGCATTGATAAAAAAGGTGACAAATGAGTCAGGTTAAATTTTTTCTTGATGAAAAAGATATGCCTAAAAAGTGGTATAACTTGGCCGCGGATCTTCCTACGCCGATGTTGCCTTCGTTAACTGTTGATGGTCAACCAGTGAAACCTGAAATGCTTGAGGCTGTTTTCCCAAGGAATTTGATCGATCAGGAAATGAGCACTAAACGCTGGATCGAGATCCCTCAGGAGGTCAGGGAGATGCTTTATCGCTGGCGACCGACGCCTCTACGGCGGGCGGTTCATTTAGAAAAATTCTTGAAGACACCGGCGAGGATCTATTATAAAGATGAAAGTGTTTCACCTGCCGGCAGTCATAAGACGAACAGTTCGATTCCGCAGGCCTGGTACAACAAGCAGTTCGGCATCAAGCGATTGACCACAGAGACAGGCGCGGGCCAGTGGGGTACGGCCTTGGCTTTTGCTTGTCATTTGATCGGGCTGGAATGTAAGGTGTATATGGTGCGGGTCAGTTTTGATCAGAAGCCGATGCGTCAGACGATGATGGGGTTGTGGGGAGCTGAATGTATTGCCAGTCCATCGCCATATACGAACGCCGGTCGTGCGGTATTGGCAGAGATGCCAGATACGCCAGGAAGCCTGGGGATCGCGATCAGTGAAGCCGTGGAAGCCGCAGTGACAGATCCTTCCGGACAGACACGTTATGCGTTGGGCAGTGTGCTGAATCATGTATTATTGCATCAGACGATTATCGGCCTTGAAGCTCAGAAACAGTTGAAGAAGGCGCGTATCAAGACGCCGGATATAGTCATCGGTTGTGCCGGCGGCGGCAGTAATTTTGCGGGCATCGCTTTTCCATTCACTCTTGAAAAGATCAATGGAGCCAAGATTGATATTATTCCGGTTGAATCCGCGGCTTGTCCTAAAATGACGAGAGGCCGTTTCGCCTACGATCATGGGGACGTGGCGGGCATGACGCCTTTATTGCCGATGCATTCTTTGGGCAGTCAATTTATTCCTCCGGCTATTCACGCCGGAGGTTTGCGGTATCACGGTATGGCACCTTTGGTCAGTCAGGCTATTGTAGAGGGGTTGATGCGGCCTCATTCGGTGGATCAGCTGCATAGTTACGAGGCGGCGATCATTTGGGCCAGGACAGAAGGTTTTGTGATCGCTCCGGAGTCCTCGAATGCCGTGGCGTGCGTGATCGAGGAGGCGAATAAAGCGAAGAGAGAAGGTAAAGAGAAAGTTATCCTGTTCAATATGAGCGGCCATGGTTTAATGGATCTGGCAGGTTACGATAAGTATTTGCATGGTAAACTGGAAAGTTCGCAAGTTGCGCAAGAGGAGATCGACAAATCTTTGGCAAGGGTGCAGAAGGTTCACCTGGCTCCTTTAAGGAAGACGGGTCGGTTTCATTCGTAGGGCATCTCAGTTATTGATAAGTTTCAATGATTAATGGGTAAAAGGGAGGCAATTATGAAAAGAATCATAACATTAATCGCAGCAGGATTCTTATCGGCTTTAATGTCTGTCAACGTACAGGCGGCGGATGTCTATAAACTTGATGCCGTGCATTCATCGATTGGGTTTACGGTCAAGCATATGATGGTGGCAAAAGTGAATGGCGGATTTAATGAGTATGAAGCGGATGTCAAGTTTGATGCCAAAGACCTGGCGGATTCCCGCTTTGATTTTGTTATAAAAGCGGCCAGTATCGATACGCGTAATGAAGCCCGTGATAATCATTTAAGGAATGGAGATTTCTTTGATACAGAGAAATATCCTTTGATCATGTTTAAGACAAAGAAAGTAGAAAAATCCGGAGACAATGTCTATGCGGTTACGGGAGACCTTACAATGAAAGCTATCACCAAAGAGATAGTGATCCCTGTGACCGTTGACGGCCCCGTGTTTCATCCTATGGCTAAAACAGAGGCTATAGGGGTAGAGGCAGTCTTCAAACTTGATCGTCAGGATTATGGGGTGAATTGGAACAAGACTCTGGATAATGGCGGTTTGGTCGTGGCGAATGAGGTTAATGTTATTGTTAATCTTGAAGCCCATAAGGCAGGCAATTAATAGAGTTGCTTATGTGGACTTCAATTGCTTTCTTTTGTTTAATGGTAATGCCTTTCTTTGGTGCCGGCTGTGCGATGATAGAACCGCTGGAAGCGGAGCATCCGCATTTTCAGTCGGCATCACAGCATTACAATAAAGCTCTCGATTATTATCAGAAGGGTAATTATGCCCAGGCTGGAACATTGTTCCAGGAATATATCGGACAGTACCCGGATACCGTCCTTTACCGGGTGGCGCTGTATTATCTTGGTCATTGTTATCAGGTTCAGGGAGATGAGAAAGAAGCTCTGATCATTTTTAACAGGATCCTGACCACTTACGGAGATGATGATTTCTGGGGAGAACAGTCTTTTAAGCGTATCAAGCAGATTAAGGGTGAAGAATGAGCGGGGAGAAGGGCATCGCAGGAAATAATTTTGTTTCGGATCCATCCACATGGGTGGATCGGTATGGTGATTATCTTTTCCGATATTCGTTAATGCGGCTCCGTAATCGGGAACTGGCGGAGAATGCGGTACAGGAAACATTTCTTGCTGCATTGACGGCTCGCAGGTCATTTTCTGGCCGATCGACTGAACGCACCTGGATGGTTGGTATCCTGAAGCATAAAGTGATCGATCATTACCGTAAAACTTTTCGTGAGAAATCGATCTCCGAGATTCAGACTGATGAGGAGCAGACCGTTGATAGTTTTTATGATGCGGCGGGTAATCCCGGCAAGTTCCCGAAAGACTGGATGCCTGATCCGCAGGCTCTATTGCATTCCAAGGAATTTTGGGATACTTTCAGGGAGTGTCTGTCGAAATTGCCTGAACGGACGGCGGCGGCTTTCTCAATGAGAGAACTGGACGACCTGGATACGCCGGAGATCTGTAAGGAGCTGGGGATAAATCCGACAAATTTATGGGTTATCCTTCATCGGGCACGTTTGCAGTTGCGAGAATGCCTGGAAAGAAACTGGTTTGAGAAAAAGGGATCGCATGAGTAATTGGGAAGAAGAGACAAAAACTTTTCTGGTAATTTCCTGCAAACAGGCGGCCCGGCTTGTTTCTATTTCTATTGAACGTAAATTGACCTTTCGTGAAGCGCTCACGATGAGTATTCATTTATGGATGTGCAAGACTTGTAATTTATATCGTCGTCAGATCCAAAAGCTTCGTAAGATACTTATCCGTCATGAGGATGTGTTGAATAATACACCTTCTTCCGATTCAGAGTGCCTTGATTTGAAGGCCAGGCAGCGTATGAAAGATATGCTGTCAGGGCGCAAATAATCCGATATAATTCCAGTTATGGCATTTCTTCAGAGTCAGAATATTCGATTGAATATGGATCCAACAGGCGGCCGCATCCTCTCGCTTGTGGCATTTGGGGAAGAATTATTTTTTTCTAATAACAGCTGTACAGGTGATCGGCCGGGGTTTCCGTCAGGCAGCGTGTCTGAAGATGAGTGGCGGGCATTTAAACGTTATTATGGTTTTAAATTGTTCGGCGGAGATAAGACCTGGGTCTCTCCTGAATATAGTTGGTGGGAAAGGATCCCTCCCTTAGAACTTGATGCCGGACAGTATTGTATGGAACAATTGAAGGATACTGTCGTTATGACCAGTCCTCATTGCAGGGAAACGGGGCTTCAGATTGTGCGTACGGTCAGGCTTGATCCGATAGGTAAGGTTTTTCTGAAAGAAGAGATCGTTAATATTTCTGATCGTCCGGTTACCCGCGGAATTTGGAATGTGAGCCAGGTCTTGCGTCCTTTTACGGTTTTCTTCCCAGGGGCGGTTGAACAGTTCCGTTCCTATAATTATCAGGACCCCACCTTGCCGTCCCATTCGGTGACATTGATAGGGCATAAGGGGCTGACCGGGATTCCCTGCCAGTTTACTGAATGTTATAAGTTCGGTGGTATTCCATCGGACGGATATTCGATCCTGTTCAAACCGATATTATCAGGACGCATTGTTTGGGAGCGTTGGTTCAAGGTTTATCCTGACCGACCATATGCCCATAATTCTGCTGTTGAAGTCTTCAATTCACATCTTTATAACTATGGAGAAGTCGAGATCCACTCACCTCTGGCGACCTTGGGGCCGGGCGAACGGCTGAATTTTGAGCAAGAGTGGGCTTTTGGTAAATTGGACAATAGTTCTTCCTTTGATTGACAGTTTATTTAAATAAGACTATAAATAATTACAGGTTCCGATGTCTGGTCTAATGGAAATATTTAAGAATAATACAATAATAGGGAATGTGGAGAGCGTATGGCGCATATTTTGATTTGTGATGATGATCCGGGGATTTTAAAATTGATGGGTGAGTTCCTCAAGAGAGATGGACATGAGGTAACGATTGCCAAAGACGGTATCGATGCGCTGGTTTTCCTTAAAAAAGAGAAGCCGGATCTGCTGGTCCTTGACGTAGTTATGCCTGAACTTAATGGCTATGATGTCTGTCATAATATTAAATTTGATGTTCGTTTGAAGGATTTGCCGATCATCCTGTTAACGGCCCGTGATCAGGAACTTGACCCCCGGTTGGGAGCATTGATGGGCATCGAATATATGCATAAATCAGCTTCACCTAAAGATCTTTTGGAGAAGATCAATAAGATCCTGGGGTTGAAGCAGTCGCAAAATTAGGTTTTTCGTTCAACATTCAAGAGGTTCGCTGATGCGTTTTCTGCTTGTTATGTGCTTGGCCATTGCGGCTCTTTTTTGTTCCGGGCATTCTTTAGCCCAGGAAGATCCTTTGTTCAAGACATATAACCGTGATATCGATAAATATTCGTTTACGAAAAATTTTATTTTGAGTATCAGTTATTATAAACGTGTCGCGGATCGATTAAAAGTGGAAGAAGCACTTAAATTAGATGGTACATCGGATATTAAAGTTATTCAGAAGTTTATTAATGACAGGACGCTGGATAATACGGAATTGCGGATCGCCAGGAATTATTTGATAAAGTTCACTTCATCCAGGAACGGCCTTATTCAGCAGGTGGCGCGGCAGTCCATATCCGCCTATGACGGGGTTTTAGCTTTAAGTATGAGGGAGAGAGAGCTTTGGCAGTCATTGTCCCGCTTTAAATTAACAGGTGAGCCGGAAGATTTTAATGAGAAAGATTTTATTGAGCAGCAGTTGAGTATAGCGGCTCAGAAAAAAGAGGCAGATAAAATGCTTCTGTCGGCCAGTATGCTGATCCGTATCGTTCTTTTAAGCGCTGAACGTTGCGGCAGTGAGGTGTGTCAGGAGCTTGCATTGAGCCGGGATGAGCGTTTTAAACTAACGGGTTATTTGGATGATTTTTCCCGTGACAATCTGGAATGGGGTATTAAGCCGGGGCAAACTCCGATTGAAGGGTGTGTCGCGGCTATCCGTGAAGTGCTTGAAGATGAACAGGTCTTTATCAGTAAAGACAAGTGAGCTCCCGCCGATCATTCTATTCACCTGAAGTATGTGTATGTGAAGCTTCCGCCGGTTCTGGCAAGACCTATGCTTTAGCGGAGCGCTATGTTCGGTTGATCCTTTATTTGTCCAGGAAGGCCCCGAGCCCTCCGGTCTATTCCATTCTTGCCATTACATTCACGAATAAAGCTGCGTTTGAAATGAAAGAACGGATCATTCGTTTTTTGAAGGAGTTGGCTCTTGGCGTGATGGAGGAAGAGGAAGCGGCTCGAATGATCGACGGACTGGGCTTGACGGTTGAGCAGGTTCGAGAGACGGCTCTGTGCGTGATCAATGAGATATTGCGGGGGTATAATTATTTTCAGGTCCAGACTATTGACCGGTTTATCAATACTTTGCTGGTGAGTTCTGCGTTTCAGATAGGGCTGACGTCGGCGTTCAAGATCAAGACAGATCCCCGTGAGTATCTGGAGAGGGCGATCGATGAATTGATCGCTGAGTCAGGAGAGAATGCTCTTATCAAGAAAGCATTTGATGATCTTTTGACCAGTCTTTTGCTGGTTGAAGCGAGGTCTTCCTGGATGCCCAAGAAAGTGCTCTTTGACACGATGCAGGGGTTATTCAAGGAATACAATACGTATGCCAGGCCATTCGTGCGGGGTCATTTTACACCTGATGATATTTTGCGTTCAAAAGTGCAGTTGGTGGATGATGTACGGTTATTTGTAGAAAATATGCCGAAGGATATTCATAAAACAGTTGAGAAATCATTGCGAAATTTTGTTGCAGGTGGCCGGAGGGCGTTTCTTTTCAACAAGGATCTTTCTGCCTATTTTGCTAAAGATGCTGAAGATATTAAGAAGTTTAATATTGCAGGTTGGCATTTGGATCAGTGGCAGAAGATCCGCAGTGGTTTCAATAAGACGGCTGAAATGGAAATCCGGCATCTTTACGATCCGTATATTGAGCTTTTTGAAAGGGTCAGGGAAAAGTTGACGCTTATCTGTTTGAAGGAGGATATTATTTTCTTGTCAGAGTTGAATACGAAAGCCCGTTTGATCTATGAGCAGGGAGTCGCTCCTGAAGAATTGTATTACCGTTTATCAACGCGGTTCGATCATTATTTATTCGATGAGTTCCAGGATACGAGTGTACTGCAATGGGATAATTTAAAGGTTTTGCCGGAAGATGCTGTAAGCAAAGGCGGATCATTGTTTTATGTAGGTGATAAAAAGCAGGCGATCTTTTCATTCCGCGGGGGAGATACGATTCTCTTTGATGCTATTCGTCAGCAATATTTGGATCCTGGATATCATTTATTTACACAGACACTGTCTGAAAGCCGTCGCAGTCATCAAAGCATTGTCAACTTCAATAATATTGTTTTTGGGCGAGCCAATCTGGACTATTTGATATCCCTGGTACCGGCCCGTCCGGTGGACAGGATTGAACTGGAACGTGTTTATGGCCATGCGGGACAGGTGCCTCTCAAACTTTCTCCGCCGGGGTATGTACAGGTAGAATATTTGGCCGGGCAGAATCAGGAGGAGTCGAGGGAAGATTCCTTGAATCGAACTGTTACGTTGCTTCAAACATTACGCGAACGATTTGCCTGGAGAGATGTGGGTATTTTAGTGCGCAAGAATAGTGATGTTACGCGGATGACCCGGGCTTTACTCCAGGCGGGGATCCCTGCTGCTTCCGAGCGCACGCTGAATATTAAGGAACATCCTCATGTCATTGAGGTTGTTGCCTTCTTGCGTTTTCTTGATGCTCCGGTAGACAATGAATCATTCGCTGCGGTTCTTTTAGGTGATCTTTTTTTGAAAGTTTCCAACTTGTCTTTGTTTGATATTCAGGATTTTATTGTGCATTGGCGCCAGCATAAGAAAGAGCCGTATCTCTATAAGGCTTTTCAATCGGCTTTCCCGGATATTTGGGATACTTTAGTCAGTGACTTCTTTAAGAAAGTCGGTTTATATCCTGTATATGAATTGATCATCAGTTTTGTCGGACGCTGGGGAATTCTTGATCTTTATCCGGAAAGCCGGGGATTTTTGATGCATTTTCTGGAGCTGGTACGAGCCAAAGAGGTGGATTACCCGTTGCTCGGGGGGTTTCTTCGATTTTATGATGAGAATCAAGGGGAGGAATTTTATGTCCCGGTGGCCGGGTCCGAAGCGGTGAGGGTGGCGACGATCCATAAATCTAAAGGATTGGAATATCGTGTGGTGATCCTGCCATATTTTACATTTGGCTTGGATCGCGGCGGGGTTAGAGGAAGCCATGCGCCGAAGTATGTCTTGAGGAATGTGGATGAGGGGTTGGCCTTGTATCATTTTAATGAAACCCACAGGCAGTATTCATCCTTGGCAGATGAAGAGTTTGTTCAGGAAAAGATGCTGATGTTTTTTAATGAATTGAATACGGCGTATGTGGCTTTGACGCGTGCGGTGTGTGAAATGTATGTTTACATTCCTGCCAAGAGTGGAAGTTCGGCTAATTTAGCGCTTCAGTTGATTCCTCAAGACATGTTGACAGTGGGAAAACCTTCGCTGGATTATCCAAGGGATAAAGCCAAAGATTCCGTGTCAGCCGTTGAAGTGGCCCCTCCGGAATGCCGGGACTGGCTAGCATTTCTGTCAGATGAGTTTATTGATGTCGACAATCAACAGGAGGAGCGGCTTTTAGGTGTAGCCCTTCATGCTGTGCTGGCAGAGATCGATTACATCCTTCCTGGAGGATTGGATGCCAAGATCGAATTATTGCTGGACAATGTTCTGCCGGAAATGAAAGAAAAGGTGAAAGGGCTTTTGCAGGAATTTCTTTCATCTGCGGACATTGAGCCTTTGTTTGCGCCAACAGAGGCGAAGGTATTCACGGAATATGAAATGGTGGACCGCTATGGGCGCAGTAAGCGTCTTGATCGGCTTATTGTGACAGAAAAAATGGTTACGGTGGTTGATTTTAAGACAAGCCGTCCTGCCGATGAAGCGCTGGTCCGTAGGCAGGTCCGTGAGTATAAAAGCATACTGAGTGAGATCTATCAGGGACGTTCTGTCCGTGGAGTACTGGCTTTTATTACTGAGAGAGAAGTGCAAGATGTCTAGGATATTTACGGTTGACTTCACAAAGAATTTTATTGATGAACTGGCGGCATATATACGTAGTCATCATATTGAACAAGGGCGGCCGCTTGATCGGGTAGCGGTTATCTTTGGAGGACAGCGGCCGGCTCATTTTCTGAAACGTTCGCTCGCGGCAGGGATAGGGCGGGCTTTTATTCCGCCGGTATTTTATACGATCGATGAATTCATGAATGAGTTGGCGGATTTTTCAGGTAAGCGGCAAATTTTATCCGCGGTTGAGGAGAGGTATGAATTGTACCGTTTGGCAGGAGAGATCACACCTGAGCTTTTGGACGGACGGAGGTCTTTTGCGCAATTTCTTCCCTGGGCCGCCGAGATCCTGGACTTTATTGGTGAGTTGGACCTGGAGGATGTGAGTGCGGCGGCGCTAAAGAATATTGAAGCCAGCGCAAGGATCGGTTATCCGGTACCTGACAATATCAATCGTTTATTGGAATGCGTGCTGACACTGCGAGGGGCTTTTCATCAGCGGCTTTTGTCTGCGGGCCGCACGCGGCGCAGCCTTCAGTATTTACGCGCGAAAGACAATGTTGCCGGGGCTTTGCTGGATTATGATGAGATTATTTTTGCCAATTTCTTTTATTTTCATCGCACGGAAGAGATGGTGGCAAAGAGTTTATATGCCCGCGGACAGGGAACGTTGATTTTTCAGGGGGATCAGCGCAAATGGCCTGTTCTTGATCGTATCGCGAAGCGTTTTGGATGTGAGTTGAAAGAGGGCGATGCCCCAACGCCGACCACATTCAAGCTGGATGCGTATTCGGCTTTCGATGTGCATTCGGGTTGTGCCATGGCGAGAGACATTCTTTCAACGATGAAGGATCCAGCGTCAACGGTTGTTGTCCTTCCCGATCCGGGGGCATTGATGCCATTGTTGTCAGCATTTCCTGTGGATTGGCAGGGCATTAATGTTTCGATGGGATATCCGTTGAAACGCGGCAGTCTGTTCGTTCTGTTGCAAAGCATTTTTCAGTCCCAGTTATCGCGGCGAGAGGGGTTGTTTTATGCCAGGGATTATTTGGCTGTATTGCAGCATCCTTTAGTGAAGAATTTGTGTTTGGATGGTGAGGATCCTTCGGTTGGGCGTGTGTTGGTGCATAAGATAGAAGAAGTTTTAAAGGGACGGCTGGCAGGTGAGGTTTCGGGAAAATTGTTTATTGGGCTGGAAGAGCTTGAAAAGGAAGAAATACTCTTCGCGGAATCTTTGATTGTACTGAACTCCATGGGGATCGAGACGCCGAGAACGGGGTTGGTTATATGGCTCAAGCGGTTGCATGAGGTTTTCTTTATGCGTTGGGCACGGGTGCCGTGTTTGGCTGATTTTGCCGAAGTGTTGGGGATTTTTCTGGATGTTATGCGCTTGTCGAGTTCTATGAATGCGTATCCGTTGAACAGGAATATTGCATCCCGGATCGCGGAGATCAAGGAGAGTTTTGAGACAGCGTCATTTGCCTCAGAGTGTTTTCCCATTGAAGAGATCATTAAGATCTTTGAAGATTTGGCGGCGCGTGAGAGGGTGAGTTTCTCAGGGACGCCTCTGAAAGGGTTACAGGTCTTGGGTCTTTTTGAAACCCGGTCACTCAGTTTTGACAATGTCATTGTGATGGATATGAATGAAGGGGTCCTGCCGAGAGTTGAAGCGCGTTCATCCCTGATTCCTCGTGAGGTCATGAGCCAGCTGGGGGTTGACCGGCTGGAACTGGAGGAGGAGATTCAGAGGTATCAGTTTATGCGAGTGATCTCATCGGCTAAGAATGTGCATGTGATCTATCAGCAGAATAAGGAGAAAGAACCAAGCCGATTCCTGGAAGAGCTTATTTGGGAGCAGCAGGTGAGAGAAGGAGAGCTGCGGCCCTTTCCGACTAAAAGGGCTGTTTTTCAGACAGGGGTGAGCGGGGCTATACGCCGGGTGAAAAAAACGCCTAAAATGATGAAATTCCTGCAAACGTTTATATTTTCAGCGAGCAGTATTAATACATATCTGAAGAACCCGTATGAGTTCTATTGGCGGCATGTGTTGGGTTTAAGAGAGCAGGAAGATCTTCTGGATGAGCCGGATGCGGCTATCATCGGAAACTTTTTTCATCATTTACTGGAAGATGTTTATCGGCCTTTTGAAGGCCGTAGGATTGATATCAATGATGAATTTGAAACGCGTTTTAAAGCATTCTTTGAGCGTTATTTTAAAGAGGAATTTACTCGCAGGATGCGTTCGGATGATTTTCTGGTGCGGCAGGTCATGGAGCACAAATTGAAAGCATTTTTCTCTTTTGAGAGGGAGAGGATGCCGATGGTGGAGCGTTTGGTTGCGATTGAGAAAGATTATTCGGGGGATATTGATCTTCCTTCAGGAAAATTTTTGTTTAAAACACGTATTGACAGAGTGGAGGAGAATAAAAGCGGGGTTTTGGAAGTTCTTGACTACAAGACTGGTTCATCGGATAAGCTTCCGGCCCGGCCGCTGGTCCTGTCTGAAAATCCTGATCGTGAGGAAATTTATGATAAGGTGCATTCTTTTCAGCTGCCTCTGTATATGTTTTTTGTATCGCGGGCATTCCCCGGGCGTTTAGTGAATGCGGGGTTGTATTTGCTCCGCAGTGCGGAAATCAAGCTGTTTTTTACTGAAAAATATCCGATTGTGCCGTTAGAGCAGGTGATTGAGCCTTATTGGCATGCAATGGAGGTGGTCATGGCAGAGATCATGGATCCTGACCTTCCGTTTGAGGATAATGACCTTTCGGGGTTTGATCTTGATCTTTAAGATTTGGC
>DYOU01000001.1:8169-102895 GCA_020720365.1 Candidatus Elulimicrobium sp. | reverse complement strand
CTGCGTTTAAAAATAGAACAGCTTTTCTCTTAACCCTGATACCTTCTTTCCATCTCTTAATTTAACCTCAAATGATCCAGATACACTCTCTCTAACTTTTCTACAGAAATATGCCAACTGAACGCTTCTGCCCTCTTTCGCGCTTCAAGCCCTAATGAACGACGGCGCACTGGATCCTGAACAAGTTCCATTACCCCACGGGCTAATTCCTCCGCGCTACCAGGCTTGACAAGTATACCCACCCCGTTCAGCATATGGCCGACCTCTCCGACATGACTCGCCACAACAGGCTTGCCCGAAGCTAAATATTCCACGATCTTTAACGGGCTCTTGCATCGAGTGACATCATTATCTTCAAAAGGGGCTACACAAATATCCGCGGCAACAAGATAGAGCGGAACCTCCGTATGAGAAACAAAATCAGTAAAGATAACCTGATCGATAATCCCAAGTTTCTTCGCAAAATTCTGAAGACGGGAGAACTCGGAACCTCCGCCAATAACCATAAATCTCAACTTGTAATCCAGCGTTTTCTTACAAATAAGCCTGATAGCTTCTAGAAAAAGTTTCACATACTGACACGAATGCAATTGCCCGTGATAAAGGACCAGAATTTCGGAAGTTAAGTTGTATTTCTTCCTCACACCATTCCCATCTCTGGCAGGATTAAACTGCCGCATATCCGCGCCCACCGGAACAAAAATAATTTTACTCTTATTCGCGCCTCTTTTGACGGCCAATGTCTTTAAAGCCTCACTGGCAACAGAAATGCTGTCGACAAGAAAAGGAAGTGAACGCTCCATCAGAAAAAAAGATACCCCCGTCAAACAGGTCGATAAACTCTGCCTCTCAATAGACCGATAGAATATTCTTTCCTCCCAATCATCCCAATCGTAATGAAGCGGCTTACCTGCCATATAAGCCGCCCATAATGCCGGTAAAGCCGCATAAAATTGGCTCTTTTGAAAATGAACAATATCAACTTCTTTAGCCAAAAGCCGTAAACTCCTGCTATTGCGCATAAAAGCGCCCAATGACATCTCTCTTTCCAACGCAACAATACGCACTCCTTCCACTTTTTTAACATCAGTCTTCGAATAAGGAAAATGAGCCAGGACGACCTGATGCCCCTTCATTCCTAATTGACAAGCTAAACGAACCGCACGAATGGTCCACGGCTCTAAAAGAGAGAAAATATCATGCGGATGGATCATTAATATCTTCATGATCAGCAACCAGGAAAAATTTTCGTTTTACGTAAGCGCTTAACCAACTGCAAATATACGGAAAAACACAAATGATAGATCAATAAAAAAATAACAACCGGGCTTAAAAGCAACCGAACACTATTACGTAAGAACATACTTCGAAACAATGTACTCATTATTCATCCTTGGCTTCAATCATTCGATTAGTCACAATGACGCTAAATATATTCTCGGCCAGAATCTGATAACCACGATCATTGGGATGCCATCGATCTGTCCAGAAATAATCCTCTTCAGGTGAAAGCTTGCGAAAGAAACTGTCATTATCAACAAAAAAGACCCCATACTTCTCACTAAGTCCGTGCTTGATTATCCAAAGAGCCCTGCTCTCTTTCGGATAGGTGCACATCAAAACCTTTATCCCATTACTCTTAAAGGTCCGAAGCATTTCCTGCATATCATATTCCGCAAGACGATCAAAAACTTCTCTTCCGATCAATCGATCATTTCTGTCGATCCTGCTGATACCATCGACAGGAAAATAATAATCCCACCGCTCCCGATAAGAGCCAAGTGAGAAAGCGATATTCTTGAGAAGCTTCCAGACCCTGAAACTATCCAGAAAGATCATCGTTTCAAGAGACCATCGGTTAAACGCCGTCTTTCCAAATAATAAAATATTGCTGCTATCCATATTCCAGACATTATTCGCGCCAACCATCATAATAACCATATCCGGCTGGATCTCTTTTATATGTTGAGGGAGCTTCATTAAGATTTCTGATGTATTTTGTCCTATAGCATTCTCAAAGAAGCATTGAATACGCTTCCCTGGATACTTTGTATTCAACAGGCTTTCCAGTTGATGAGGATAGCCCCGCTCCAGAGGATCTGTAGCCCCCAAACCCCAAGTCGTAGATTCTCCTATACAAAGAATACGAAAGCCCGCGCTCTGATCTGCGGAAGGACGATAATACAAGTTATATCCAAACCCTAACAATCGCAATAAAAGTTCAAGAAAGACAAAAACAATACCCACGCCCAGACAAATACAAAAGATCTTCTCCCTTAAGGAAATTAAATCTTTTCCTGACCAAACTGCCCGCCAACGGTTCAGCCGTGAAGGCTCATTCCCTCTCTTGATACCGATCCGGGCTATCGCGTCTTTCAGCTCTGCCATTCTCCGCTGCCTAATATCAAGATTATTCAACCCGTCCGCTGTTTCCCAAGCGTCGAACATATCCGCTTTAGGCTGACAAATAATGTCAAATTGATCGAATGAAGTCTCGATCACAGAATCCGCCATTAACCGGCAACAATTAATATTCGCCACAGAGTCCAATACCGGGGTTAATTCCGCAAGCCTTTGCTGCGTTAATAAATGATCCTGTTCCGTTTCACCGGGGAAACCAACGATCAGATTAATATGCGCCCCAATACCCGCCGCTTTCGTACGCGTTAGAACTAAAAGCACATCTTCATAATTAAAAGGCTTTCTCATCTTGCGCAACACATTATCCGACAAGCTTTCAACTCCGTATACAATATCAGTCAAACCTGCGCGCTTCATTCTTTGAAAGAAATGATCCGTCATGTCCGTACGAATAAACCCTTGCGCTCCCCATTTGATATTCAGGCCCTCAGCGATCAACAGCCCTGCCAATTCATCCAGCATCTTAAGATTGCCGTTGAACATTAAATCGTTGCATCGAAAAGAACACCGGCCGAACCGGCGGCTCATCATCTTCATCTCAAGAAAGATGTTTTTGGCTGACCGCACCCGATACTTTCCGCGCCAAATTATCCAATCATTACAAAATGCGCATTTATTCACACACCCGCGGCTAAAAAGAATCGGCAATTCTTCACGAACAGTATACTGATCAAGCGGGAATTTCTCCCAAGCGGGAAAAGGAAGGTCATCCAAATTCTCAATTAACGGCGGCCCTAGATCCTGCGGCAGAAAGGAGAGTGTAACAACACCTGGATTCTTCACCTGGGTCTTTGCCTTGCGAGCCTCTACAATATCAAGAAGAGCTTTCTCTCCCTCGCCAAAAACAATAAAATCCACCAGACGTTCATCGACCAGCAATTCACCCGTTACAGGCGAAGAAAGAAACCGAAAAGGCCTCTGTGATCCATAATGACAAAAATGGATCGTTGGGCCTCCGTAAACGATACAAATCGATTCATCACGCGCTTTGATGCTCCGGGTCAAAGCGATCGTAAAAAGCAGATTACTTCCCGTAAGAGAAAAACCAACGACCAGATATTTTTCTTTTGCAATACGTTCAGACAAAGCCTCGACCTGATCCCTGAACATGCTGATCGTAACAGAAAACAGAGCTTCTTCATTCCAACGGCTATAGTTTTCAATATCCCACAAACACTTCTGCCCATCATCGCTTTCCGTAAAAAGAACTGCGTCCAAATCCAGAACGTCGCAGGAAACTGAATGGGCTTCAAGATAGGACGCAATATAGGCCATCCCCATAGGAGGCATGCTCCTGGAAGCTACCGGACAATGAATTAGAAGAACTTCTTTAGCCACTACGCACCTGCTTCACTAAACCCCTGATAATGTGCCTAATTCTTCATAAAACGTTCATACAACCCGTTCTGAAGCAACGCATTAATATAATCATTATTAAGGTCATGATTATCACAATACTCACACCGTTCGGAATAAAGAAGATCGCCGCGCTTCTCATCTTTATGATAATTCGTCTTCTGGAACTGCATATCCCGATTCTCCGACAAATGCTTGGCGCCTATACGCGCGCGCCGGTATTCCGAAGACATCCATATATCATGAAATGACCTGGCGCGTAAATTGTCAACGACTTTCAACCCGCAACATAACCCCACGTCACCATTCGCTTTAATAATAGAAAAAAAGAATCCGATCGGACAGCCGTGCTGTAAATAATACCCATGACTCCAATCACCACTGGAAACGGCTATATGAGACAATTGAAACTTCAATGCCGCGCTTAATTTTACCTTCCCTGCTTCAGCGACCGCTTTCACTTCCATTAATTTCTCATTCAAGAAATCCACCTGCCCCTGATCCAATTGAAGATCTTTATTATCCTGATCCAGATGGATTAATTGAAACCGCATTTCATCCACGCCTAACCTTACAGCCATTTGCGCCATTTGAATGATCTCATGATAATTTTCACGATGTAACACAAAAGCAATAATACAATATGGTGAAAAATAATCCTGGCGGCCAACGCCGTGAACAGGCTTTTTCCCTTTTAAAATATTCAGGAACGCATACAATCTTTTCAAAATTCTCTTTAAACGGCATAAATAAAGAATATTCCGTTGTATCTTCCTGAAATCCGCCGCATTCTTTGACGGGCAGACTTTCTGATACGTCTCTCCCGTTGCCGCAGGAACACTGAACCAGATCTCATTAAGCCCCGCATTAACCATTTCTCGGATCATTTGAGGAGTTACGGCCAGCCCATTCGAGAATGTCATGACGTTAATATTAGGATTCGCTCTCTTGATATGCCAGAGGATATTCAGAAAATCCGGATTCAATACAGGCTCGCCGTCTCCAAGCAGCGTGATGGCATCAACCCCCAACGCCGCGCAATCATCAACAATACCCTTCATACATCCAAGATCCATCTTCTGAGAAAGAAACTCCGGAGATAAAGATCCCCGCGCTTTAGGGCTGTGGATCCAGCAATGCAAACAGTCCGTATTACATTTATGATAAATATCCATCACTACGATTTCAGGGCCAACAACGACTTCTTCAGCATACAGGCTTAAATATCTCCCGGCCCGGGAAGGAGAAAACTTCTTTGCATCCTCCAGAACCATAATCTTTCTATTAAAAGAAGCAGAACTGTCCGGATCAAAGGGTAATTTACGATCGATCGCGTCCAAAACCCTTGAGATCAGAACTTCTTCCCCTTTCTGAACACGGATCTGAATATAGAAAAGCGCCAGATACTGATTCAAATTATCGATAAACTTTAAATACCCGCGCCATAAAGACGCGTCTTTATCATAAAACCTGTGCGTATTGACCGGGGATAACCCTTTCAAAGACAAACAATGCTCGACCATTTCAGGAATATAAAAATAGTTAAAATGATTAATATTTATATGGATTGTTGCCGAAACATCCAGAAAACGGGCAAACTTGACAGTCCACATCATCATTTTAAATTCAAAATTTATATTTTTTACAACTAAAGAGAATAAATAATCATTATGCGCATAATAATTAATATAAAAAGACTTTGAAAAGAATCTGTGCATTAAAACTTCTGAAAAAAGCCCTGCCAGACGAAAATAAAATCTGATCTTCGTCCGCAGCCTTCTCGCGCAATACATTAAAATATCCAAAAACATGAGCGGCCCTCTCTATCGGTCTCTTCATCAGAAATCTGATGTTTTCTTTGCGATCAGCCTGGCTATCATTCTTAACCCGGCCTTTTGCATAGGGGACAACAAATTCAACCGTTCTTTGATCACCATATTCCTGCCTATATCATCACAACTTTTATAACAACCCATCTTGCAATTTTCATCATTCCCGATCGAACGAAAAAAAGCATCCTCCTTGTCAAACATAACCGCCTTTAAACGAAACTCCCGCTGCTTGGCGGAATTCCATATTTCACGAAAAGACTGCTTGTACAAGTTCCCAACCGGCATACGATGCGCTTTCAAACAAAAATTAACATCCCCATCAGGCATGATCCGGCTAAAAACCCACCCTACAAGACAAGTAAAGTCCTTAAACAAACCACTGTCATATTGAGCCTCATGCGCGCTGGCGTCAGAGAGCCGCCGCATAAAATTCTCCATATTAAGCACCTGCACTTTATAGTTACCCGACAAAATACGGTTACATTGCGCCAACACGACTTGACGCTGCTCCTGATCCAGCATCAATTGATCTGTCGCGCCAGGGATCGTATCCACAACAGTAAACTCCACTGCTTCAGACCCTGAATCTTCAGCAAACGCGACCATCTCTTCCAGTTCAGTATAATTAAGGTTCGAGATCACGTTGTAGATCTTGACCTCCGGCTTACCCGCATCTTTCAAGGCATTCAGCATCTTCAGCATGCTCGTCATGCGATAGAACGTCGCCTCATCCTTGTTCGGATGCGTCCGCACATAAGAGGCCGCATTCGCTGCCCAGAAACTTACGGTCAAAGCATCCACTTTTAGATCAATGATCTGTTTAAGCACTTCTTCATTAACAAGTGTAAAGTTCGTATTAATACAACAATATGCGCCGCGCGCTTTGGCATGAGCCATAATAGTCATGATATCCGGATGCATAAAAGGCTCTCCTCCGCCGGAGAAATAAAGCTCGCCTGTACCCATCTCGACAAGGTCATCAATCAAAGAAAGAACAAGCTGTGTCGGCAATGTCTTGTACTTTTTCACGCCTTTATACGCCCGCGCCTGCAGGAGTGGAGAGTTACACCAGCAACTCACACAATTATTATTACAATTACTGGTGAGATCGATCTGGACACAGTCCGGCCCTTTAAAAGCATACGAACCATGCTGCACACCCATTAAATTCAACACATTCTTCTTTATTTTCTCCCACTGACCCAATGGGCGTGCCAACGTTATTCGCCAGTCAAAACTCAAGAATTTATTGATCCGCTCAAACTTTGGCATCCGAAACCGATGCCTGAGAAACAAACTTCCTCTTGATAAAAACGACTGAAAACCGTAATCCTTAATGTTCCTGATAGATCTCCCAAGCAAACCTTCTGTGGTTCTTGCCTGCGGTCTGGTCCTCCATACATGCATCTGCCAGGCTTTATCCGCCAGCTGTTTCGCTCTCCGCAAATCTCCGGCGCTTAAAGAATCCGTTCGCAGCATCGCCCTGGAACTCCCGTCATAATCTTTAAGGTCTTTTGAAACAATATGCCCGCATGTTTCCAATTCATTAAAATATTGTGTTCCCGGGAATGCCGTTGTGATCGAAAACTGAAGTGAGTCAGGATCCAGCTCTTTTGCAAAGTCAATTGTCTGTTGAATCGTCGCTTGCGTCTCTCCCGGAAGCCCGAAAGTAAACGTTAAATGCGTTTTAATTCCAAGGGATTTGGTAAAACGAACCATACGTTCAAGTTTCTGAAGGTCCAGTTTCTTATTACTCCGATCAACAAGCGTTTGATTGCCTGACTCTACTCCATATTTCACAGCCGTTAATCCGGCCGCGCGCAGATTTTCCAAAACATCCTCTTCCATCAAATCCGCCCGCGCCATCATCGCCCAAGGCACATTCAGATCTCTGCGTTTAATCTCATTCGCCAATACCATCATGCGTAACTTGCCAATATTCATCGTATCATCATCAAAATAAACCGACTTGAAACCCTTTACAGTCACAAGATATTCCATCTCATCCACTATATCGATCACATTACGCGTCCTGTAGCGATGACTTTGATACATCAACTGCGGCCAACTGCAAAATAAACAATGATACGGACACCCCCGTGACGACCACATCTGAACACTGGGGGAAGGGATCCCTCCGGGAGTATCCTTATACTTTTCCATCGGCAGCCCATCCCTTAAAGGCCATGGCAGATCATCCAGATCCTCGCGCAAAGGCCTCGCCGGATTTGTTTGACACACCCCGTTATTCATATAGATCAAACCACATAAACCGGCCAGATCCTGCCTGGCTTTTAAACGTTGCGCCAATTCCAGAAGTGTATATTCATACTCCCCCACAAACGCGTATGTAATACGCGGATGTCTCGCCAGAAATTGTCCGTCACGAATATTGATCTCCGGTCCGCATAAAGCCACCGCCAACCCTTGCGGCAGTTTCTGCAGGATAGCCAGATCATTCGCCAACGATGGCGTTGATGTTTCCGCAACTAATAAGTCCGGTTGACTATCATTCAAAAGCTTAAGTAATCGGCCAAGAGGTAATTGTTGGGCCAAAGAATCGATCACCTCAACCTCAAACCCTTCCCGTTTTAACAAAGACCCCGCATAAGCCATAAAGAACGGAAAGGGGGAATAATCCTTCTCCAATGCACTCTTAATATGCGGCCACCTTGAACCGGCCCGCACACCCCATAAGCCTTTTCTTTTCCATGGTAAATTAACCAATACGATCTTCATGCAGCGTCCTTGGCTCCTTTGGAATCAATAGAATCCCTCATTTCCTGCAACGTAGCATTGATCTGATGGAGAGAACGCTCCATATTCGCCAAAGACCGACCTGACTCATGACGCATTTCATATACAAGCTGGCCTATATTAGCCAAAAGCCTTACGATCAACCACAATACTCCCGTCAGGCCGATCACACACCAGAACTGAAACGTATTAACAGGAAAGAAATAAATGGCCATAATCATACCTGCCAACAAAATAAAATGCGCTGAGTTCTTTAACATTAATGCCGTCCTCATACCTGCCCTCCTAATTATTAATAGTAAGAATCCCTTTAAAAAAATCCATTTCCCCGGCCTTAACGCTTCCCTTTTCCTTCTGATATCCCTTTAAACAATGCATAAGACGAGCCTGCGTCTTGTAAATATGCGCTGAATTCTCAACGATCATTCGATGCCCCTGTATAAAACCTGGTTTAAAATTGATCTCCGGCAAACCCTCTCCTTTAACAGAAACAGAAGCCGATCCATCCGCTTCCTTTATCAAGGAACAAAGTCTGAAGAAATCATCACTGGTCATATTTTCTGAGAATCTTTGAAATACATTCCCATCGCTCCATGATGAATACTCCTGCGGCAACATCAACACCGTCTCCTGCATATCGATCATGATATCTTTTAATATCTTCATTCTTACATTTAACAAGATCCTGTTTTGCCCTGCGATCTCAACCTGCCATTCCTGAATAACAGGCATCCATGGCCAAGCCCCTCTTACAGTCAACTTATTCCCTGAAAAAGATACCACCTTCCATTTAGCCTGCGTTGAGTCCCGCCAAAGACCGTGTGAGAAAACAGATGTATAAAGACCTAATCCGGTTGTTATTACTTTCTCACCCAAAATGATCTGACAACATCCCTCCTGAAAATCAACCGCAAGATTTTCTGATCTCAAGATTCTTCTTTCCAGAACCATCGGACGCTTTTCAGCGCTCTTGTCTCCAAGAAAGATACCGCCATTAAAGACAACTTTCCGATAGGATGCTCGTTCCGGACTCAGAATAGTATCAGCACATGTTTTTAAGAAATATGGTACACGACGACCATCATCCTGATCAACCGAACCGGAAACACAATCATCTTGATATGTTTCAACCTGCACTTTACCCTGATCCCCCAAAAATACAAACCTGGACTTATTGCCCCATTGAGCATCCTCCAGAACTCCACCTGTTGTATTCGGCCAGAATTCCACACGTTCATTCTCAATACAAACGGATGCCGCAACTCTCATGGAAATGCAAAGCCCTGTAACCCCATTCTCCAAACGAATGAAATGCCAGCGCTGTACCACGCCCTCCAATCCCGGCCACCTTAAGAAACAGGCGATCTGCGCTTCAGAGATCTTCTTTATCCGCCATTCGGCCGTTGCGGAACAAACCAATATATTATCTTTTAGAAAGAGCGTCTGAATGCCCGCATTGCGTATCACATTCACATGATCACATAACAATCTGATTTGTGAAGGAGCAACGGCCAACTTAAGCGCTCCCGCATACAAAGAAACCTCTTTCGTTCTCTGGTGATTCTTCTTTAATAACTCCCGATCTCTTTCCGCCTCGCGCCGCGCTGCCACTTCATTTCTCCATAACTCTTCTTCTTCCGCGCGCCGTGCTGCCACGGCCTGCCCCCACGCAATCTCCTCGGCTTTGCGCCGCTCACTCAGCGCTTTCTGGAAAATTTCTTCTTCCAACTGCCGACGCCCCATCATTTCATTGAATGCCGCCTCTTCTTCAGACCTTCTTCGTTCTTGTTCCTGCTGTTGCCGCTTTGCTTCCTGACTTTCCTCGTAACTTTCTATTTCATGGATCTTGGCGCTTAAATAATGATACTGCTCTTTATCGATCTTGGACGGTGCCAAATACGTTGACACAACCTCTTCCAGAGCGGCATCTTGAACGATCTGATGATCTTTAATATAAATACAACGTTCACACAACTGTCTTGCCAAACTGAAATTATGTGTAACAAAGATAATGGTTTTATTCTTGCTCTTTAACTCCAGCGCTTTATCCATGCTTTTTAACTGAAAATTATCATCCCCAACAGAAAGGCAATCATCGATCAAAAGAATGTCCGGATCAACATGAATAGCCAAACTGAACGCTAAACGCACATACATGCCTTGCGAATAGCAACGCACCGGCACATCAATAAACTTGCCAATATCAGCGAACTTCAGGATCTCTTCATACTTTGCTTCAAACTCATTCCGGTTAAAATTGTACAGACTCGCGTTCAAACGCAAATTATCCCTGCCTGTCAACTCGGGATGAAATCCCGCTCCCAGATCCAGGAGGCTGCCCACCCGGCCGTTCACCGTAACTTCACCTTTTTCAGGCTTCAGGAGACCCGCAATAATCCTCAAAATCGTTGACTTGCCCGCTCCGTTAGCTCCAATGACAGCCAGGCATTCACCTTTTTTTACCGTCAATGAAATATCATTCAGAACTGAATATCTCTCACGGATCACTTTTTCATCCGTCTTTATTTCAATTTCATAATTCTCAAAAACATTCTTTAATTGAATGGCAATATCTGTTTCCATCTTCATATTCTTTTTAAAAACCCCCCTTCTTTCTTATGAAACAAAACAATGCCGCACCATAAGGCTCCCAATGCCATGATCACAGGGATCCCCAAAACACCTAAAGAAGGAGTTTTTACATCAAATAAAGAATTCCTGTACAAGATCAAGAAAAAATTAATAGGATTAATGTCTAAAAGAATTTTATAATCCCTTGGGACCATCTGTGCACTATAAAATATCGGCGTCAACCATAACCAATAAACCAGCAATGTGTTTAATGCCTGCTGCACGTCACGCCATTCAACGCATATGGCCGCGAACATCAAAGATAATCCGAGCGTGAACAACAATAATATGATCAGAGCAAACACTAATAATGGCAACAAGGTGATAACTTTCAAATCAACAATAAGGAAAAGGGGAAGTAAAATCGTCAGACTAAATAACAAAAGAATAAAATTTGATATAACGATCGCAACCGGAATAAAGATCCTGGCTAAAGGGAATTGTTTCAAAAGACTCGCATGCCCCTGGATAGATACTGAAGCTTCCTGTATCGATGTCGCAAAGAATGTCCAGGGCAGCATCCCTGATAAAATGTATAAATAATAATTCGGCGTATTCACTTTAAGGATGTTTGTAAATATGAATCCTACTATACATGCCAGTAAAACAGGATTAATGAACGCCCACAACATGCCCAGCATGGATCCGGCATATTTGGCTTTCAAATTCTTATTGACCAGATTCCTCAAAACTTCTCTTTGTTGAAACCCAGCCACGGCAGAGAGAAATTGACAGAATTTCATTCTTTTAAAACTATTCCATAATTTCATCATGGTTAAAATTACCAAGAAAATATTATCACAACTAATCAGCCAAACTGCTTTCCGGAAAACTCCCTGCCCTCCAATAAAACATCCTCCATAGACATATACCGCCAACTGCCATAGCGCCCGCAAGTCAGAATATGATGTTTGGACAAGAAACCCAGGATACGACTCCTGGAAGCTTTGTAATTTCTGTCATAAATAGGATATGCGCACTGGATATCATTACTATCACGTACCAAAACCTCATCTTCATCAGAAAGCAATCCGACTTTTTTCAGGTCCTTCTCAATGCGACCGGCGACCTTCTTCTTATCAACAGGTTTTTGTTTACAATACGCAACTTCAGCATATATAGAAGTCTTCCCCTCAGGAACAAGGCCGGATGAAAAATTATGAAAGAACCCGACACGAAAAAAAACCAATTCTTTCTGGGGAAAATAGATCCAGTGACTTTCACAACGCTTCTTTTGACTCAATCCCAGATTCAAATTATACACCGAGTTCCAGCGCAGCTTGCTAAACGCTTCCCGCACATCTTTCGGAAGCCCCTTCACAATCCCGGGCAATTGAGGCAAAGGGATCGTTGAGATCAAATGATGATACTTTTTCTTTACACCATTGGCAAATTCGATCTGCCGCGCTTTCAGATCAATCGTTTTAACTTCAAACCCCGTATGAATATGCTCGATGCGCGACTTCATCGCTAAAGAAAGTTGTTCAATACCGCCTTTTTCAGGATACCAGAAACAAGCATTATACCCTAACGGCTGACCACCTTCTTTCGTTGCTCCATCCATAACCTGTGCGACCGTCGGCTGAGGCACAAACCCGTCAAGCCAATCACACACCATTCGTCGGGGAGAGATGGTCCAGAACTTGGTATTATACGGCACCATAAAATGCCGGGCGATCCCCTTTCCAGAAGTCCGATCAATCCAATGCAAAAAACTTTCATTCGCCTTTACACGGCCATTCTTGTTTGCTGCCAGAAAACCTGCAAGGCACTCTTGCGCGACATCAACAGGAAGATTAACAAGATTCGTCTGAAACGGATAGGGAATAAAACGTTCGTGCGAATATACCCATGCGCTCCGATTATGTTTTATAAAGTTTCCCTTAAGCAATGACTTGACCAGATCAAACGTATACTGATGCCGAAAATGCAACAAATGGCCATCATAATCAAATGTAAATCCATCCAGCTTCTTTGAACGGCACAATCCTCCAACCTCAGCCTCTTTCTCAAAGATCTGACAGGCAACTCCTTCTTTCTGCAGATGATACGCCGCACTTAATCCGGCAAGGCCCGCGCCTAAAATAATAACTTCCTGATTAGCCATGGCACTCGGCTTTCGTCAGCACTTTAAAAAAGAAAAAACTCACGATAACAACGGCCATCACAATTACCGCCCCAATAATATTATTCATCCGGCCAATCATTATCCCGCAAAGCGCGCAAAACAACGCCAATCCCAGCATGATCAATAATACACCGTGACGCGTACACCCTAAAGCCATCAATCTGAAGGCGATATGATCATTACTTTTATTAAATGGAATAATGCTTTTTCTTAAACGAAAATAGATCAAACACACCGTTTCAAGCAAAGGAACCCAAAGAATAATAATGGGACACACCAGGGCCACTGAACTGTCCAGGACAGTATAACTCACCATCAAAGTAAGCGCCGCCAGAAGAAAGCCTAAAAAGTGACTCCCGGCATTTCCTAAATAAATCGTTGCCGGAGGGATATTAAAAACAAGGAACCCGAGAATAGCGGCCGATAAACCTAACGCCAGTATTTGAATATTAATATCAGGATAAAAGAGTGAAAGAACAAACAATGCGATCGTCGCAATGAACGCAACTCCCGAACTTAACCCATCCATTGTATCCAACAAATTCAACGCGTTCGTAATCCCCAGAATCCAAAAAAAAGTAATAACGCAATTACTCCAGTAATCCAGGTACACAATATGCGTCCTGATATCGATACTGATCAGCAATACCGCTCCGATACACTGTAATAGAATCTTTTGAAGAACTGAGGCCTCTCGCAGATCATCCATGACTCCAAATAACAGCATGACCAGAGATATCCCGATAACAGGCACGATCTGACGCGGATCAAGGCCAAAAACAAGAAAACCAAGACCTGACGAGAAAGCCAGCCCGATAGCAATACCTATTCCGCCGATCAACGCAATATTCTTTGAAACTAAAACCTTGGTCTTAAACGCAAACTTACGTAAAACCCACATGACAAACAGGCTAAAAACAAACACTGAAGAGAAAAGAAATAAATATTTACCCATGCTTAATCCAAAGCTCCTGATACAAGCCCTCAACTTTATGCATCATATGCCTTAAAGAAAACAGATCATTCCTGATCCATTCCACGGCTCTTCCCGCTATATCTTCCCTTAACTCCGGATCTTTCAATAACAATATCACTTTATCCCGCATAGCCTCAACATCCGCGGCTTTAACCAAATAGCCCGTTTCTCCATCCCGGACAACATCCCGAACACCTCCGGTATCCGTAACAATCACGGGAACGCCTGACGCCATCGCCTCCATGATAGCGATCGGCAAGCCCTCCCATAATGACGTCAATACGCACAGGTCCATGGCCGCATAAATCAACGGCATATCCCGGCGCCATCCCAATAAAAGAATATTCTCCTGAAGGCCAAAACTTCCAATCAAACGCGCGATCTCCCCCCGCAAGACTCCGTCACCAACCAAGAAAAATCTAACATGCGGGAGCTTTTCTCTGACAGCCGCAGCTAATCGAACAAAACTTAAGGGATCTTTCTGCGGCTTGAAACAGGCCACCATCCCAACCACAAGATCAGTTTCAGATAACCCCAATGCTGCCCGCGCACTCGCGAGCGGCCCTTTGACACTAAAACGCTCTGCATCCAACCCGCATCGAATGAGTCTATACTTTTCTGGCGGCCCTACCCCCAGCTGAACACCCGTCTCCCGGTCAAGCAGAGAAACAACGATCAGTCTATCAGTAAATCGCGCGCAAAGTCGCTCTAAATAAAGAAAGATATTATACACAACCTTCGACTGATATTCATGAAAACTCCAACCATGAACGGTATGAACAATGCCTCTCAATCCCGCCGCTTTCGCCGCGAACCTTCCTAAAATACCAGCCTTTGAACTATGTGTATGAATGAAATCAATCTTATGCTTTTTGATATAGAAATATAAAGAAATAACCGTACAAACATCTTTAACCGGATGAATACGCCGTTCCAGAAAAGACGAGCGATAAAAATTCAATCCGGGAATATTCAACGCCTGCTCAACTAACAGCCCTTCCCGCGCAGAGAAAAGAAATACATTAAACTTGTTCTGGTCAATACTCCGAATCAGATCGAGCGCATGCGTTTGAGCGCCGCCTAATTCAAGCTTGGTGATCACATAAAGTACATTAATCTTTTTTTCGGGCATTATTCCTGACCGGACTGGCCTATCTAACAATATCCGCACAAATACTTATACCAGCCACACATTCTACCTTTCCGACAAGCCTCTTAGAGAGGACTATCTCCATCATAAATACCTACATAATATGTTGTAACTTTCAGTTCTTTTAATAACTGAAAGATCTCCAAAACCCTGCGCTTTCTGACATCAAACGTATTCGTCCCGTCTGAACTTTCCCAATACTCGCACGGGCTTTTCCCTTCTGGAAATATTATCCCGAACTTTTCCGGAAAGATCTCAGGATCAGTTGACGCCGTCACATTACATGAATTTAGACTCGTACATAACAAGGTTTAAATCCAGAATGTCGCATGGAACACCCTTCTTCTCTAAATAAGCCGCGATATAAGCAGGCCTGAAGAAGGTAAATCAACAGCCCAAACAGGGCAAATGATCAGAAGAACATCAGCAGCCATGTCATTAATTCATCCTTGAATGATCCATTAATCATTGAAAATATTGTGATGTTATAGGAAACAACTTAAAGATATTGTATACTTAAATTCATGTTTATTCTGCTATTACTTCTGATTATTATCCGTCCGTTCATCTGCTCAACAGCCTTCCCTGAGTTCAACCTGATGCATTCTATCGCGCTTGCCACTTTTCTGGCCAGCTGGATATTCATTCAGGAAACACCTTTATGGGACGATCGAAGATTGACAACGGCAGTCCTGTTATTCATAGCCGCTCTTTTATTCTCATTAATCCCCTCTCACAACAAGCTGCTCTCTGCTTTAACCCTGTTGCAATATCTGAATGGCATTCTGCTGTTCTTCGTTTGCCGGTCTTTGGCAGAAGATCAAAAGAACACCGTCATCATAACCCTTATTCTGACGGCGGTCTTCATCAGCTTCCTGGATCTTAATCAGTTTTTCAGCGGATTCCAGAATATTAAAAACTATCTGAATGAAACAAAGACCGTTGATCCGGTTGCCCGTAACTTCATTGCCCAGCAAAGGGTGTTTACACCTTTTATTACTCCCAATACACTCGCGGGATACCTCATTATGATCATTCCTCTTGCCCTTACACTGAAAGACAATGCCTGGGTCGTCCTGCCGCTGTTTTTCGCCCTTCTGCTCTCCAAATCTATCGGAGCGATCGTCTGTTTACTGGCTGCCGCGGCTATTTTCTTCGCGTTCAAACAAAAGAAAGAAAAAGACAGCACCATTACGCTCCTTATAACCGTACTGCTGATCGGGCTATTCACTCTGGCAGCGGCCATCTTTGCCCTCCGAACATCATCCCAATTCCAACATTTCCAGCCAGACTACTCCATGCGAATGCGTTTAAGTTATTGGCTGCAGACAGCCCTGATCATCAAGGAACATCTCTTGTTCGGGATCGGGCTCGGCCATCTTGACCTGATCAACGCCCGCTATGCGCATAACAACTTTCTTCAGCTATGGGCAGAAACAGGCCTGGCGGGTTTCGCTTCTTTTATATTTCTGATAACAACACTTATCCGCTCAGGATTTCGTGCCCTGGAAACAGCCGCGGACAAACCTGTGACGGCAGGGCTGCTATGCGGATCACTGGCCTTTCTTCTCCATAACTGCATCGACTTTACATTCTTCTTTCCGGAAACATGTTTTATCTGGTGTATTCTGCTAGGCCTTTTACTGAACAAAGCTCCGCAACAAATACCCTCACAACATTCGGCCTGAAGAAAATAATATAGGCCCATGCCCAAAGCTCATACAGGATGATCGGGATCAAATGAAGGATAAGCCCGCCCAACGTTTCATTCTTCATGATTGTCCTGTATCGGTTCCGGATCAAGGCTGCATGCATTTCATCACTTAAATATTTCCGGGCAAATGGCTTCCCCTGCCCTCCGTTGCCACGGATAGAACCTCCGCGCACATGATACGCCACCGCATCAGGTATGTAGTAAGCGTTCCAACCTCTTCTCTGCGCTCTCCATGCAATATCAAGGTCTTCATAAAAGAACCGGTAACGAGGATCAAACCAATCTTGACCTTCCCTGATCTCATCAAGCATCGTCTTACGATAAAAAGCAGCCGCCCCACACACGCCAAAAATAAACCCCTCCCTCTGGAATTGCCCGCGGTCCGCCTGCCCATACCCTCTTTCTTGTGCTGTCCTGCAAATACCCAGGAACAAACCTGTCGTATCCAGCGTCGTTCGATCCTGCCTTAACACCTTGCCTGTGACCATCCCTATGCGAGGATCCAGCGTAAAACCTTTCAACGCATTCTCAAGAAACGCCGGATCAAGCGTTACATCATCATTCAGGCAAAGAATATGCTCACCACGGCTTAACCCGATCCCTGTGTTCATTAGATCGCAATACGATGATCCCTGCGGAGCCTGAACAACCCTTGCCGCCGGGCAAAGCACCAGGGCCTTCCCCTCAAGAGCCAGATCCCCTGAATTCTCCACCACAATAATATCTAAGAAGGAATGCGCCTGCTGAAGAAGCGACTGAATACAAGAAATATAATAATCATTTCGGCCGCAGGTAGGAATGACTACACTAACGAGAGTGTCCCTGCTCACCGATTAGACCCAACGAGAATGGTTATACGTAAACAGTTCTGTCAGGATATCTTCAGAATTCCTAGTCAACTCCCAGGATGGATAATGGCCAGAAAATTTAGAGACATCACTCACCCACCAGATATTATCAGCCCGACGATTCGCCTCCACATAGGAGATCTTCATCTTGTTGCCTGTGATCTTTTCGCACATCTGAACAGACTCCAGCAAGGAGCAATGGCTGAACCGGCTGCCGCCGATGTTATACACTTCCCCGCACCGGGGATTCTCGTAGAAATGATAAAAAGCATTCACCAGATCATAACTGTGAATATTATCCCGTACCTGTTTGCCCTTATACCCCAGGATCTGGTACTCCCGCCTGATCATGGCACACCGCATTAAATAGGCCAAATAGCCATGCTGCTGTACTCCGCTATGCCGGGATCCCGATAAACATCCGCCGCGAAACGTACCGGTCTTCATGCCAAAATACCGCCCATACTCCTGCGTCAGGATATCCGCCGAAAGTTTTGACGCGCCGAACAGGGAATGTGTGCTCTGATCCAGAGGCATTTGCTCATCGATCCCTTTTGAAAAATACGGGTGCGACGGGTCCAGCTCCCAGCGTGTTTCCAGCTCGACCAAAGGCAGACGATTACAATGATCACCATACACTTTATTGGTAGACATGGAAATAAAGACAGCCTGCGGGCAATACTTGCGCGCACTCTCAAGCAAATGAAGAGTTCCCAGCGCATTCACACTAAAATCAATAATGGGTTCTTTTGAAGCCCAGTCATGGCTAGGCTGAGCCGCCGTATGAATGATCACGTCAATATCTTGACCATATTCGGCAAAAACACGCGCAACAGCAACGGCATCCCGAATATCTACATCATGATTCATGAATCCATCACCGCATTCAGCCCGAAGTTCCGTCAGATTCCATGCGGTTGTCCCCTCCTCGCCGAAGAAGACCTTGCGCATATTATTATCGATCCCGACAACCTGAAAACCTTTCCCGTGAAAAAACCGGACCGCTTCAGAACCAACAAGCCCGGCAGATCCAGACACCAATGCGATCTTCATCTTTTTCTCCAAGGAGAGTTACACAATAATATCTTTCAAATTCTTTTCATTATCTCGCAGCCATCGATAGGTATCTTCCAGGATCCCCTGCACAGGGATCTGCGGCTGCCAATGAAAGAAACGACTCGTTTCACAATTATCCATCACCTGCCAGATCACGTCTCCCGGCCGCGTTCCAGGAACACTTCCGATCCTCAGCGTATGTCCTGTTAACTCAGCACAGATCGCGGTCGCTTCCTTTAAAGAAAGCGTCCGCTCGATCGCCCCACCAACATTAAATATTTTTCCCTGGAACTCAGCCGGCCTCTTGATCAAACATTCCGCCTGCTCTGCCAGAAGGCGCACAAGATCCTGGATATGCAAAAGGTCCCGGACCTGTTTCCCCAGGCCGCCAAACCCCATATATTGCAAAGGCCTCTTGAAATAATGCCCCGCCAGCCAATAGGTAAAAAACCCTTGATCGCTCCGCCCCAATTGACCAGGCCCAGCGATCACCCCGCAACGATCAATGATCGACGGAAGTTTGTAGAGAAAGGCATATTCCTGAAGGATCATTTCCGCTGACAGTTTACTGGCGCCATAAAGTGAACGCACTCCCTGAAGAGGCATATCCAATTGAATACCCTGACTTCCGATCCCCGGAGCGTCGGCCGCAAGGTTAAAGCGATCTTCTGATTCTTTATACTGACAGGAATTGATGCGATCATGCGGATACACCCGCGAACTGGAAAGAAACAGAACAGGCACGCCATGTTCGCGGGCCCATTCAAAACAATTGATCGCTCCCAGCAAATTAACATCCAGCAGATGGCGCGCGTCTTTCCCCTGCATTGCCGCAAAAGCCGAAGGTTCGGCACTGCATTCGATCATCAAGGAAAATTCACCGCTCAATCTGGCCAGATCTCCTGGCTGACGGATATCCCCGAGAACAAAATCTATGCCCTGAGCTTCAACTACAGCACGAAGGAACTCCGATCCGCGGCGGCTAAGATTATCTAGCACCGTCACCGCATAGCCGCGCAATGCCAGGTCTATAGCGCAACTTGACCCGATAAACCCGCAGCCGCCTGTGATCAGTACCCTTTTCATGTGAACAGGAACCCCGCGCGATTGTTACGGCTGCCGTACATTATTTAAAAACTTTTTTGATCTTGTCTTTAATGCTTTCATTTTCCGCCAGCACTTCCCCGCTCGCCCTGGCAAACTCTTCCAGCAACCGGCGCTGTTCATTGGAAAGTTTTTTGGGAACATCGATCATGACACGGGCATAAATGTCCCCGAACGCATTCTCATCACGCAGGTCCGGCATCCCCTTGCCCTTGACGCGAAAAACTTTTCCGCTCTCTGTTCCTGCCGGAACTTTCATGGTGATCTGATCTTCAATGGTCGGTACAACAACTTCACCACCGAGCGCAGCTTTCACGAAACTGACCGGAAGGTCAAGTTCAAGGTCTTTCCCTGAGCGACGAAAAACAGGATGCTGTTTAACGCGGATAAAAAGATACAGGTCTCCAGGGCCTCCCGGTCCGACCTCTCCTTCTCCACGCAGGCGCATCTGGGAATCATTATCCAGGCCGCGCGGAAAATTAACTTCGATCTCACGCACATGCTTGAGCGCCCCCCGTCCACTACACTTGGGGCATATTTCTTTCGTAATGCGCCCCTCGCCATGACAAGCCGGACAGGTCTGCGCCATGCGAAAGAAACCGCTATTCATCATCACCTGACCGCGGCCGCCGCACGTCTGACACTCCGCAAAAGCCGTTCCGTTCCTGGAACCATTGCCCTTGCAGTCAGGGCATACCTCATTACGCGGAACCTTGATCGGCTTACGGGCACCCTTGAATACCTCTTCCAGCGTCAGCTCCGCCTCATACTGAATATCCCTTCCGCGAGCCGGCCGGCGCTGCTGGCGACGAGATCCTCCCGTTGAACCACCGAAGAACTGGCCCAAAATATCGTCCAGCCCGCTCTCCCCGAAAACACTGGAGAAATCCGCGCCGCGGAAAATATCTTCCGACGTATAATTCTGATCGATCCCGGAATGGCCGTACTGATCATAGGTCTGGCGTTTCTGAGCATCAGACAGCACGCCATAAGCTTCCGAGATCTCCTTGAAACGCTCCTCGGCCTGCTTCTTCTCCGCTTCTTCAACACGGTCAGGATGATAACGCATGGCCAGCTGCCGATATACTTTTTTGATATCGGCAACTGACGCGTCTTTTTTAACACCTAGTATTTCGTAGTAGTCTTTTTTCATAATTACTTTTATTTGTCATCCTTGACTTCAAAGTCAGCGTCAATAACCCCTTCACGCTTTTGGGCCGCGTCGGCTTTCGGCTCCTGGGAAGGCGCCCCATCCTGAGCTCCCGCACCGGCACTATCTCCACACCCGCCACCGCAGCCTTCCTGTGCGCCCGGGCCTCCGGCCTGAGCCGCTGTGGCTTTATACATTTCCTCTGCCAGCTTATGGCTGACTTTGGTCAATGCCTCCATGCCCGCCTTGATACGGTCCGCCGCTTTATCCGTAATCGCCTGTTTCAGCGCTTCCAGTTCTTTCATGATCGCTTCACGTTCCGCCTGAGGCACTTTATCCCCATAATCCTTGAGCGATTTTTCCGTCGAATATACCAGATTATTGGCTTGATTCAGCAGCTCGGCTTCTTCTTTACGCTTCTTGTCCTCTTCCGCGTATTTCTCGGCTTCTTTCACCATCTTCTGGATCTCATCATCCGACAATTTCTTCGGAGACGTGATACGGATAGACTGTTCCTTGCCTGTGGCTTTATCCTTCGCATGCACATGAACGATCCCGTTCACGTCGATATCAAAGGTAACCTCGATCTGCGGAACACCGCGGGGTGCCGGAGGGATACCTACAAGGTCAAACCGGCCAAGCTCTACATTGTCATTCGACATCTGTCGTTCTCCCTGCAGGACACGGATCGTCACCGCAGGCTGATTATCTTCCGCTGTCGAAAAGACATTCGATTTCTTCGTCGGTATCGTTGTGTTGCGCTCGATCATTTTCGTCATGACACCACCCATGGTCTCAATACCCAGTGTCAACGGCGTTACGTCAAGAAGCAGGACATCCTTCACATCTCCCTTGATGATACCCGCCTGAACAGCCGCGCCGAGCGCCACGCATTCCATCGGATCAATCCCGCGCTCGATCTTTTGCGCAACTTCTTTCTCCACAAAATCCTGAACGATCGGCATACGTGTCGGACCGCCAACCATGATGATCTTGTCAACCTTGACGTCTTCGCCCAGCTTCGCTGTCGCGTCTTTCAACGCCTGACGGATCGGTCCGCGACAACGCTCAACAATAGGCCCCACCAGGGAATCCAGTTTGGCACGGTCAAGCGTCAATGCCAAATGTTTCGGGCCAGAAGCATCGGCCGTAATGAACGGCAGGTTAACTTCTGTCTGAACGGTACTGGACAACTCGACTTTGGCTTTTTCCGCCGCTTCACGTAAACGATGAAAAGCCATCTTGTCCTGCGAAAGATCAACACCGGTCTCTTTCTTGAATTCACTGACAATATGCGCAATAAGGGCATTATCCATATCTGTACCGCCGAGAAGATTATCTCCGCTCGTGGAAAGGACTTCAAATGTACCGCCTTCGCCCATTTCAAGGATCGTCACGTCCAGTGTGCCGCCGCCAAGGTCGAACACCATGATCTTCTGTTCCTTGCCGGCTTTGTCAATACCATACGCCAAACACGCAGCCGTCGGCTCATTGATAATACGCATGACTTTAAGCCCTGCGATCTCTCCTGCGTCCTTGGTGGCCTGACGCTGATTATCATTAAAATACGCAGGAACTGTGATCACGGCACCCTCAACGGTATCACCCAAATACTTCTCGGCGTCTGCCTTGATCTTCTGCAGAATGAACGCGGATACCTGCTGCGGCGTAAAATCCTTGCCATTCACACTGAACTTGTGATCCGTCCCCATCTTGCGCTTCGCCGCGTAAATAGTCCCCTGGGAATTCACCGCAGCTTGACGGCGGGCAGGTTCACCGACCAAGCGCTCGCCTTCTTTCGTAAAAGCTACAAATGACGGGAAAGCTTTTCCCGACGCCACACCAGCCCCTTCGGCTGACGGAATGATCACCGGACGGCCGCCTTCCATGACCGCCGCCGCTGAATTCGATGTTCCCAGATCAATACCAATAAATTTTGCCATACTCACTGCCTCCTTTTTAAAAGACGGGAAAATCCCGTCATTAATGCTTCGATACCTTCACCTTGGCTGTACGTACAACCCTTCCACCCATCGTATACCCTTTTTGAAAGACCTCCAGGACCGCTCCATCCTCAGTCTCCGGAGAATCCACCGCGATCAAGGCTTCATGATACACATGATCGAACTTCTTACCCATAGCGTCGATCTCCGCGACATCATATTTCTTGAGCAATTCCTGCATGCGTTTAAGGACCATTTCAATCCCTTTTAACAAGACCATGCTCCCGGCAGAATTTTCTCCCGCCGCCGCGACACAACGCTCAAAATCCTCATAAAATCCGAGCATTTCAATGATGACTTCTTCATGCGCGTATTTGATCAGCTCGCTACGCTCACGCTCGTGACGTTTACGCATATTGTCAAATTCGGCAAAGAGCCGGATATACTTATCCTTCGCTTCACCCAATTCCTGCTGATAGCGCACCTTCTCCTCCACCGGATCGATCACAGGCGGAACAACTTCTTCTTTAATAATATCTTCATCTGCCATAATAATATTATCCTAATTGCCGCATCAGATCTGATACGTATTCAAGGGTAGAAACCACCCGTTCATAATTCATCCGCGTTGACCCTAATACAGCTATGTGTCCGGATGCTCCCATGCGCGTCTGAAAATGCGATACCGCCATCGCACAATCGTCAAAATCCTCGCAAGCCGTTTCCTGGCCAATATAGATCTTGATCTTCTTGTCCAGATCCCGCCGAAGGACTTCCAGGATCCGCTCTTTTTCCTCCAGCGCTTTCAGGATACACGCCATCTTCTGCACTCCGTAAACCCCCACGGCTTCAGCCAGATAGTTCGTGCCGCGAAAAGAGTACGTCCGCGGATAACCTTCCAGCGTTACAATACTCGCGCAGTGCGTCAGGTCCGAGATCACTTCCGACGTTAATTCCATCAGATGTTTTAACTCGCGCACGCCCTGTTCATATTCCCGCTGAACCTGCCGGCGCTCTTCTTCAACAAGGACGATCTCGCGCATCAGGAAATCCACATAATACCGATACCCGCGCTGTGTTGGGACGCGCCCTGAAGAGGTATGCGGATGCGTTAGATATCCGTCGGATTCAAGATCAGCCAGAATATTCCGGATAGTCGCTGAACTGATATCCTTCTCATACTCCTCAGCAATGAAGGCCGAACTGACCGGCACTTCCCTGGAAATGTATTGCTGAATAACCATTCCCAAAACAATATCTTTCCGCTGTCGAGGATTAACTCGAACCATATAAACTCCAATTAGCACTCTTAAAGCTTCTTTGCTAGCGCGAGATTATAAAAAAAAGACCTTCACCTGTCAAATAAAACTCAATCTGCCTTCTCTGTTTTTCCCTGCTCTTCAAAGAAATACTGATCGCTCTTCACCTTGCCCGTCGGATAGAACTCCATACGCCGCGCCAGGCGCCCCGCCTCGAACTTTTCTTCTGCCGTTAACAAGCCTTGCTCATTATACAATTTAAACAAACCCTCACGTTGATCATCCTTGAACAGGCCGCTACTTTTTAACTGACCGTCTTCATAATACTCCCTGCCTTCACCCTCTTTCTTTCCCAACCTGACCGGAACAACCCAATACACGCTTCCGCTCTTGTAATACTCGCTCCAGGTTGGATCATCCATCAAGCCATTCTTGTAATTCGTTTTAATATGGATCTTTCCGTTCTTGTAATAAATAATAACCCGGCCGTTCAACTGATCATTCTCATAAAAACCCTCATAGAACAGCTCTCCGGAGCTGAAATATTCCTTACCCGGCCCGCTGCGTTTCTCATCAGAAGACTGGTAAACGCCCTTCAGGGCCCCGTCTGGATAATATTCACGGATCTTGCCCTGCTGCACGCCATTCTTGTAATCATAGTCCCGATAGACCGCACCCGTAGTAAAATATTTCCGGGTTACGCCTTCCTGCTTATTATGGCGGAACTCACGCTCAAACACCAGGATACTATCCTGGGAATATTCCCGCACAACGCCTTCTTTCCATCCGGCAATATACGGCTCTTCGAGCCTGATCCGTCCACCGGGATAATATAATGTCGATGGGCCATGCAGGATACCATTTCGATAGAAGACCTTGGCTTTCGGCTTGCCTTCAGGGTAATACTCCATCAGCATCCCGTCTATCCTGCCGTTAATATACATCCCCGTTGAGTGTAGAAGCCCATTAGAATAGAACGACCGGAACCGCCCATGCGGAACACCCTGCTGATACTGGACGGTACTCACCAGCCCTCCCTGGCTGTCGTATTCATCATAAAAACCATCTTTTCTAGTCTCAGCAGAAACCGCCGTCGCAGTAAAAAGAAAAGTCATGGCAAGGCTGATGAAGACAAACTTTCTATGCATACGTTCATTGTAACAAACGCACCCGACAATTCAACCGCATTTTGTCAAAGAACAGATCTCGATTCGAGGCTTACCCGATCATCGGCAGGCCATCTTTCAGGCTGATATTCACCAGCTGGCCATCTTTCACTTCACCTTTAAGCATCTGCAGCGCAATAACATCCTGCACTGAACGCTGGATCAGCCGCTTCAACGGCCGCGCGCCAAACTGCGGATCATACCCGCGTTCAGACAACCACGCACGCACCTCTTGGGAAACTGTCAGAGTAATATGCCGTTCAGCCAGCCGTGCCTGAAGGATCGCCAGCTGAATATCCGCAATACGCGCGACGTCCTCCCGATCCAAACGACGAAACGCAACGACTTCATCGATACGGTTCAGGAACTCAGGACGAAATACTGCCCGCAATGCGCTCTCCAATGATATTCCGCTCTCTTCATTGCCGATATTCGATGTCATGATCACGATCGTATTCTTGAAATTGACCACCCGCCCCTGACTGTCTGTCAGACGGCCATCATCCAATAACTGAAGCAGGACATTAAACACATCCGGATGGGCTTTCTCGATCTCATCAAACAGGATGACACAATATGGACGCCGGCGCACAGCTTCCGTCAATTGTCCGCCTTCCTCATACCCTACATATCCCGGAGGAGCACCAATAAGGCGGGCGACACTGTGCTTCTCCATATACTCGCTCATATCGATCCGGACCATCGCACCTTCATCATCAAAAAGAAATTCAGCCAACGCTTTAGTAAGCTCGGTCTTTCCCACCCCGGTAGGGCCGGCAAAAATAAACGAACCCATCGGGCGATGCGGATCACTCAATCCGGCACGCGAGCGGCGGACGCACGCTGAAACAAGCCGGATCGCTTCATCCTGGCCGATCACGCGCTTCTTTAACTGCTCATCAATCAGCACCAGTTTTTGCGCTTCACCAGCCATCAATTTTTCCAGCGGGATCTTCGTCCATTTAGAAATAACAGAAGCCACATCCTCTTCACCTACTTCCTCTTTAAGCAAAGGATGCCCCCCCTGGACCGCGATCAATTCCTTATTACGGTCCACTAATTCTTTCCCCAATCCCACGAGCGTACCGTAACGGATCTCCGACGCACGCGCCAGATCTCCCTCCCGCTCAGCCCTTTCGCCTTCCACCTTGACCGCTTCCATGCGAGACTTGACCGAACGCATACGCGTGATAACATCTTTCTCCTTCTGCCAGCGGGCACGCAAGACACGGCTCTCCTCCCTTAATACCGCCAGCTGGGATTCAAGCTTATTCAGCCGCTCCCGCGAAGCATCATCTTTTTCCTTCACCAACGCTTGCCGTTCGATCTCAAACTTGCGAATACCTCGTTCTTTCTCATCGATCGAATGCGGCATGCTGTCGATCTCTATACGCAGGCGGGAAGCTGATTCGTCGATCAAGTCAATAGCCTTGTCGGGCAGGAAACGATCTGTAATGTAACGGTCGGACATCACGACGGCACAAACAATAGCACTATCCTGGATCCGCACGCCATGATGCACTTCATACCGCTCTTTAAGCCCGCGCAAGATCGCAATGGCATCCTCGACCGTTGGCTCACAAACCATCACCGGCTGAAATCGTCGTTCCAGGGCCGCGTCTTTCTCTATATATTGACGATACTCATCCAACGTCGTTGCCCCGACACAGCGCAATGTCCCTCGGGCAAGTGCCGGTTTCAACATATTGGATGCATCCATGGCGCCGTCGGCCTTCCCGGCCCCGACGATCGTATGCAACTCATCGATGAACAGGATCACGTCCGCATCCTTGGCTTCGACCTCCTTGAGCACGGCACGCAGCCGCTCTTCAAATTCCCCCCGGAACTTCGCGCCAGCCAGCAGCGCCCCCATATCCAGCGTAACGACCCGCCGGTTCTTGAGGCTTTCCGGGACATCCCCGGAAATCACCCGCTGAGCCAAGCCCTCAACGATCGCTGTCTTGCCTACCCCAGGCTCACCGATCAGAACAGGATTATTCTTGGTGCGGCGCGACAAGACCTGAACAACACGACGGATCTCCTCATCTCGCCCGATGACCGGATCGAGCGCATCCTTACGCGCAAGCGCTGTAAGATCTCGGCCATAAAGCTCAAGCGCGCTCTGGTTTCCCTGTTGAGGATCATTCATCGTTGGATTCATCTGTGCCGCCTTTTTTAAATAATAAACCTGTTTATTTTACTTCCACCTTCTGTGCCGCTTCTTTCTTTTGAACCGGTTCTTTATTGATCCTGGATTTATCCATTCCCGGCATATCAAAGGTCAGCACATATGTTTTATCCGTTTCCTTAATATCATAGTCCGGGCTGAAGCCACCCCCATACGTACGCCCGGCAGGCATAGACGATGAGCCAAAACCGTACGTCCCGAACAATGCCTGGATCCGCTGTTCCATGGCATCCATCATCGTAAAAGGATCCTGGTCCTGAACCGCAACAGCCGGCCCAGCGAGAGGATCTAAAGATGCCGCCTCCTGTTGAGTCAATTTCTGCTCCAGAACAGCGATCTTGCCCTGCATCTCCGCGACCTGAGCCCTCAAGGCTGTAACATCATCTTTCGATGGCTCGGCTTTCTCAAATAAAGCGAAGGCTGTTGATGCCGATAACAATTGTTGACGCCCTCCTCATAACAGATCCTCCTTTTGGTTAATAGTTTTAGAAAATAATAAAAAGATTCTATAATTCTGTCACTCTTCATTACCGAGTGCTAATTTCTTGTCAAAAAAAATTAATCCTTCGACACATCCATTTCCAAAATGATCCTGACACCGCGGATATTGACCCCACGCTCTTCCATCAAATATCTGACATACGTAAGCCGTTTGATCTGAACCTGGGAATAACACCGCGTACGGACACCCACACGCCGAGGACTGACAACGCCCATCTCATCAAGCTTGCGTAAAGTCCAGATCGGAACACCCACCATATCCGATGCTACTCCAATAACAAAAAGCGGAGCGTGCGGGTCGATCTTGCAATCAAAATCCTTGATGCTCTTTTCACTCCTCACGCATATCCCTCATATTGATCAACAGAAATAAAATAACACGGCCTGATTTTCTTGTCAAGGAAATCTTATTTAAATAGTTAGATTATCTAACTAATCGCGCCCTTACGCGCAATTGTAGTACGTTTCCTGACGATACACAGGAACGCGCGCGCGCAAATGAATGCCGTCGGAACCATATTCTTCCAACAAAACTTCTCCCTCCTGATGCGCCAGGCGCACCAAGTCCATCCGCTTCATCGGGATCAGGACATCCACTTCAGCTACCTGATCCGCCAAATGTTCCTCAACGATACGCAACAAGGCACCTATATGAAATTTCTCACGCGCCGAAACCGCCACTGTCATATCAAACTTACGCTGAGCGTCAATAATAAGGCTCTTGTCATCCACCTGATCTACCTTGTTCAAAACCAGGATCGTCGGCTTCTTCAATGCCCCCAGCTGATCAAGCACCTTGTCCACCGATAATTTGAAGTTTAAATACTCTGGATTACTGACATCCAGCACATGCAGCAAGAGGTCAGAGCTCTCTACTTCTTCAAGCGTTGCCTTAAACGCTTCGATCAGGCCATGCGGCAGGTCATGCATAAATCCAACGGTATCAGAAAAAACAACCTTCTGGCGATTGGGCAGGACACATTGGCGCGACAGAGAATCCAGAGTGGTAAAAAGCCCGTCTTTAGTCGTCGTTTCCGCATCCGTCAGGGTATTCAGCAACGTTGACTTTCCTGCGTTCGTATACCCAACGAGAGAAATAAGCGGGACATGCTTCCCCTGACGCTTCTTACGTTTGACCTGGCGCGAACGGGTCACTTCAACGAGATCCTTCTTGATCTTGTCTACACGCTCCATGATCCGCCGGCGGTCTGTTTCAAGTTTGGTTTCTCCCGGCCCGATCGCCCCTATACCGCCGCCCTGCCGTGATAAAGACTCATAGTTCCCCGAAAGCCGGGGCAAACGGTATTCCAACTGCGCCAACTCAACCTGTAACTTGCCTTCCAGCGATGTTGCCCGACGGGCAAAAATATCCAGGATCAACTGCGTCCGGTCCAGGACCCTCACCCCCAATGCCTCTTCAAGCTCCCGCTGCTGGCGCCCCTTTAATTCCGTACTGAAAATAACCGTATCCGCCTCCAGGGCTCCCACAAGTCCCGCGATCTCTTGCACCTTGCCTTTATGGATCAACGTCGCGGCTTCCGGAGGATGTGCCGGGCACATGACTTTTCCAGCCACATCGGCATTGCACGCTTTTACAAGCTCTTCCATTTCATACGCCGACTGAGACATGGGCCAGGCGTTTCTCTCTTTAAAATCAACCATAGCTACCAGTACACGCTCTCTCATTCAATCTGACTCCACTCAATGCGTTTATCTTTACGGAACCACGTCAATTGCCGCTTGATATAATGACGGGTATTCTGTTTCATCTGTTCTTTAGCCCTGCTCAACGAAGATCGGCCTTCCAAAAAACTTCTGACCTCAGGTATCCCGATCAAACGCGAAGCACTCGGCGTCAACTTTTTCTGTAAAAGCCCGCGCACCTCATCTACAAGCCCGTCCGCAAACATCCCTTCCACACGCGCTTCAGCCCGCGCGTAAAGGATATCCCTTGGCCTTTCAAGCCCGATCAACGCTATTGGATATTTTCCCCAAAGGCCTTTACGGTCTTTCCGCAGCTGCGAGATCGGCCGGCCAGCCGCCTCAAATACTTCCAGCGCACGAATGATCCTCAACTGATCATGAGGATTGATCTTCGCCGCCGCTTCAGGATCAACTTGAAGCAGCTGCTGATAAAGCGCCGCCAGGCCCGCGCTTCCGGCCCGTTCTGTCAACCCGGAGCGAACCGCTTCCGGGATCTCTACGGTCTCAAATAAACCGTCGAGAATCGCCATCATGTACATCCCGCTGCCCCCGCAGACAATAGCTCTCCCCCCGCGGCCAAGGATGCTTTCGATCGCCGCGACAGCCAGCTCCCGGTACTTCGCTGCGTTAAAATCTTCTTCCACAGAAACCACATCCAGCAGGTGGTGCGGTACAACGGCCCTCAAGCCGGCGGGCGGCTTGTCACTGGAAATATTAACCTCACGGTACACCTGCATCGCGTCGCAAGAAACAATTTCCGCCCCACAGGCAAGTGCCGTTTCCACCGCCAGCATTGATTTTCCAACGGCTGTTGGACCGACAATAAAAAGTATTTTGTTTGGAATCAAAGCCTGTTGAAGAAGGACGGAAAGTTTTTCGTTCATCAAGGATAAATGAGTGTTGGATAGCCAAGACCGGAAAGCTTCTTTTCCAGATCCTGGGCGTCTTTCAAAGCCGTCAGCTGACCTGCCCGGACACGGTAATAGGTCCGTCCTTCAGGAGATTTTGTTTCCACAATATACGCGTACTCCTGGCGTTCAAGGATCTCTTTCATCAACTTCTCAGCGTGCGCCTTATCATTGAAAGACCCCACCTGCACAGCAAAATACTGTTTTTCCTCAAGCAGTCCGCGGGCTACATCAGCTTCAAAACTCTGAGGATATTCCATCACGATCTTCTGCAGGAATTCCCGGGATTTACTCCACCGCGCCAGTTTTAAATTCGCCCGGGCTGCTTTCAGATAAATAAGGCTCAACAATTCTGAATCGCGCCTCTTCCCCATCAGGCTCATCGCCTCTTTTAACGCATTGGCGTATTGCCCTTGCATATACAAGGCATCAATAACTCCAACCGAAGCCTTGTCGTAAAGATCCACGACAGGCCGCTCGGCAAGCAGTCTCTTGAAAACCTCATACCCCTGGCTATACTCTCCCAATCGCAAATGACTCAGACCCAAGTAATATTGAGCTTCTGCCGCCTGGCCGCGAGACAAGCGGCGCTTAAGAAGCTCTTGTGCCAGCCCATTCGCGCCCTTGTAATCTTCCTGAATGATCGCCGCCTGAAGGTCAGCCAAAGGATCGGGCGCCGCATAAGCCGGAACAGACAGGGTCAACAATAGAGAAAATAAAATATATCTCATAAGGCTTTAAATTGTATCGCGCGCCAGCCTGATGTCAATCAATGTTTAACCCGCTGAATTGTGATGACGCAGTTTAACGATCAACTTCACAATATCCGAACGGCTCACCAACCCCACAAGCTTTCCCTGACACGTAATAGGCACCCGGCGTTTGGACGGATTTGCCAGAAAAAAATCGCACACCTCAAGCGCTGTGACCGTATCTTCAAAAGACAACACCTTGCTGGTCATAAACTCTTCCACCGCACGTTTTTCACTGACAGACGTTTCTGATAACAACCTTAACACATCAAACTCAGACAAAATACCCACCAGATTATGCTCCGCATCCACAACCGGGATCCCCGAAATACGCTTATCCACCAGGATCTGCGCCGCATCCATGATCGGCATTTCACGCGTGACTGTAAGCACTTCTTTCGTCATAATCTCTTTAATTGGGAACACCGCCACCTCCTTGATAAACCTGCCTGTTTCACAAAGAACCTTTTCATCCGCCTTGTGACCATTCTGATCTTATACCAGAATCAAGCCAAATGACAGAACAACTCAATAAACCTTTCTTCGTGCTTTAAGATAATCTTCAATAATATGATTGTGATCAAACGCGCATTTAAACTTCCTCAGCTTCGTAAAAGGAACGACCCTGAGCCCCTTGGCATCATCACCCGCCTTGGCTGTCCCGAAGCCTTTTCCAATAAAGACAGTCGAAACCGTATGGAATCGCGGGTCCCGTAAAGGATTGGAATACGTCCTGAATTGCTCCAGGTCCTTCAATTCCAGATTGGTTTCTTCCTTGGCCTCGCGCATAGCCGCGCTCTCCAGGCTTTCATAATTATCCACAAACCCGCCCGGCAGTGCCCAGCCGAACGGCGGATTCGTACGCTCGATCAAAATAATCCCTTCAGCAAATTCAATAATAATATCCGTCGTCACATAAGGCCCCCAGCCCATATCTTCCGTAACATGTTTTAAATATCCAAAAACCTGTTTCTCAAATATTAAAAAAGCCTCCTCGGTGTCCAGACAGACGATGATCTCTTTGAGCGAGCCCCGCCCTTCACGCCCCGCGCACAAGATCTCCTGGGAAGCGATCTTCGCACAACCCACGCAAGGAAATAACCCTTCCTGAAATCCGAACGCCGGGACCGTCACAGAAGATTTCCCCTCTGCCGCAGCCTGAAGAAAGGCCTCTTTGAAGGCCGCCCTTACCGTCCATTCATCGACCTTCCCGCTTAAAACAGGAAGCCCCGCGCCGCCCTTCCGGATAATCCGGACTTCAATGCCTCTGATCTTCATGTCTGCCCCCTTCCTTGAACACGGCTTTCTCAACAGAAAGATCCGGGTTGAAATTTCTTGCTTCCTGCCGAGCGAACGCCAGCGCCTCGGCACGAACCTTGACCTTTCCCAAATGCTGAGCTTCTTCCACCGCCGCCAGGATCACCTTGAACTGCGGACCGGGAGCCAACTTTAATTCCTTGATCAGATCATCACCATCGATCAGCCGGACAAACGGCTTCTCCCTCTTTTTAGCAAAAAAAAGCTCTATCAGCGGTAAAACAATATTGGCATGATGCTGAATATCCTGCGGGCTGGTCAAAGGCCCGCGCGTAGCGCGTTGATCGGCAAGAGACAAAAGCAGAAGCGATACCGCTTCCTCCTTCGCATCGCGCATGAACCGAAAGACCATTCGATCGGGAGCCTTCTTGAAATTCGTCAAATAGCCCGGCCTCAAATGCAGGGCCACCATATCTTCAAGAACATAACGTTCCGCTGTCGATAACTTCAACTGCCGGCAGATGATCCTGGTAATATCCCGCCCTACGCGCTCATGGCTGTGAAAGCTCACCCGACCGTCAGGCAGATTCCTGCGCGTTTCCGGCTTTCCTGTATCATGAAGCAAACAGGCAAATTTAATCAACGCCGACCGAGAATGACCTCCACCTACGATCTCCGCAAGATAGTCCGGCAGCTGCGCACGGCCTGCCATTGATCTCAGCAACTTCTCAAATTCCACAAGAGCGCACAATGAATGCTGCCAGACATTCAAATGATGGTACCCTCCTTTGGGCACACTTTCCAGCAGCTTCAACTGCGGTATGATCGCGAACAGAAGCCCTGACCGCGCCATAGACCTCATTGTCACAGCCGCCCGGGACGTCTCAAATATTTTGAACAGTTCCTCCCGAACCCGTTCCGGAGAGGCGTTTCGTATCAACAGGACTCTCGGACGGATCGCTGCCAGCGTGGACGAAGCAATGCTGAACCCTGTCTGAGCGCTTAAACTATAAGCACGCAGAAGCCTCAATGGATCATCGTCAAAAGCACCTGAACCCGTCATCCGGATCGTTCGGGCGCGCACATCCGCCAAAGCTTTTGGATTCCTCCGGCAAGCCGATAAAATATCGTCGTTCCCCCGAAGCTTCATCAGGTCGACCACAAAAGTGTTAATGGTAAAATCACGTTTTCTGATATCACCGGCGATATCTTTCGCCCGCAGATCCGCAAAGTCATACGTCCAAAGACCTCCGGGCAGCTTTCTGGCCACGCGCGCGCAGCCGGATTCCTTATCCAGCAGAACAAAAGCTCCGCGCACTTTCTTGGCAAAGGCACGGGCAAAAGCGATCGCGCCGTCGGTAACAATAAAATCGAAGTCCGCGCCCTTTCGTGCCTGGCGCTTCAAGTGCTGATCGCGCAAGAATCCGCCGACCAAGAACACGGAAACCTGCCTTCTTTTCGCTAATTCAATAATGGAATAGATTTCGGGAAGGTCATTTAATACCGGCACACGAGCGCCTCACTATTCATCCTTCACAGCCTGAAGGAAGACTTTCTCATCGATCAACATAGGAATATTAAGACGAACCGCCATCGCAATACCATCCGAAGGACGGCAATCAACTGCCAGTGACCGGCCGGCTTTATCACACAGGACAAGTTTGGCAAAAAAAACTCCCTCTTTCAGATCATCGATCGTCATCCGTTCCACCGTTCCACCCAAAGCGGTGATAACAGAAGCAAACAGATCATGGGTCAACGGCCGCGGAGTCGAAATACCGGAGATCTTCATCTGAATACTCGCCGCCTCAGGATAGCCGATCACGATCGGGATCTGACGATTGCCTCCTCGCTCGCGCAGGACAATAGCCTGATCATGATTTTTTTCATCAATAATGATCTTGACCAGATCAACAGGAACCATATTATCTCTTTCCCTTCACGTCACGCTCGCGCTCGAGAATGACCTGTATCTCTTTCATAAAATGATTCACATCCCGGAACTGCCGGTATACGGAAGCAAAACGCACATACGCCACCTCATCCAGCGTTGCCAGCTTATCCATGATCAGCTCTCCGATCACGGAAGACTCCACTTCACGGTCATATTTCTTTTGAATAGCCCGTTCAATGTCGATCGCCACTTCCTCGACCTGCGCTACACTCACCGGCCGCTTTTCACACGCCTTCATGATCCCGTTGATCACGCGCGACCGGTCATACGGCTGGCGGCGCGCATCTTTCTTGATGACCATGAACGACACCTGCTCAACATATTCATGTGTCGTAAAACGCTTGGAACATTTCAGGCACTCTCTCCGGCGACGGATTGACGTAGCTTCCGCATTCTCCCTGGAATCCACGACCTTGGTATCCCTGTAACCGCACGCAGGACACTTCATTAATAGACCAACCCGTCATAAATGGGGAATTGCCGCGTCAACGCTTCCACTCCCGAACGGACCGCGTTCAACACTGCCGGATCATCACGGCCCAAGACGGCGCGGTCGATCAACTCGGCCACCAACTTCATCTCAATTTCTTTCATCCCGCGCGTTGTTAAGGCCGGCGTTCCAATACGAACTCCGCTGGTCACCGCAGGGGACTGAACATCAAAAGGAATAAGATTCTTATTGACGGTGATCTTGACCGAATCCAACAATGTGGCCGCGTCTTTACCGGTAATATTCTTCGGGCGCAGGTCGACCATGAATAAATGATTATCAGTTCCTCCGGAAACGATCCGGAACCCGCGCCCCTCCATGGCCGCCGCGAACGCCCTGGCATTCTTGACAACCTGCTGCTGATAGATCCTGAATTCAGGCGTCAATGCCTCGCCGAAAGCAACCGCTTTACCCGCGATCACATGCATCAACGGGCCTCCCTGGATACCAGGGAAAATATTCATATCGATCTTTTTGGCGAACTCGGCCTTGCACAGGACGATCCCGCCACGAGGGCCACGCAAGGTCTTATGCGTCGTTGACGTAACAAAATGCGCATACGGCACAGGACTCGGATGAATCCCCGCCGCCACCAGTCCGGCAAAGTGCGCCATATCCACAAACAAAAAAGCCCCTAGCTTATCGCAGATCTCACGGAACCGCTGAAAATCCAGCTCGCGTGAATACGCCGAATATCCGGCGATGATCATCTTCGGCTTATGTTCAACCGCCGCGCGTTCGACTTCATCCATATCAATGCGTTCCGTCTTCGGATCCACTTTATACGACACCATATTATACAGCTTGCCGGAAAAATTAATCTTGAGCCCGTGCGTCAAATGTCCGCCGCAGGCCAGGTCGAGGCCCATAACCGTGTCACCGGGCTTCACAGCCGTCAGATACACCGCCATATTCGCTTGCGAACCGGAATGTGCCTGCACATTCGCATGTTCGGCACCAAAAAGCTTCTTCAAGCGGTCGAGCGCCAGCTGTTCTACTTCGTCTACATTTTCACAACCGTTATACCAGCGCGCCTGAGGATACCCTTCCGCATATTTATTGGTCATAACCGAACCCGCGGCTTCCATAACCGCCTGAGACACAATATTCTCTGAAGCGATCAGTTCAAGGTTCTCCTGCTGCCGCTTCAGTTCATGGGAGATCGTTGCATACACTTCAGGGTCAGATTTCTGCAAATACTTCATAAACACCTCTATTCCGCTTTTTTAACGTATGCCTTTTCAATAGCCTTGATCTGATTAACGCGGCGCAAATGACGCCCGCCTTCAAAATCAGTTAACAACCATACCTTAATGATCTCGATCATCTGCCGCTCTCCCACAAACCTGGAACCAAGCACCAGGACATTCGCATTATTATGCTGACGAGAAAGTTCTGCCGCTTCCTTGTTATAACATAAAGCTGCGTACGCCCCCGGCACTTTATTAGCGGCGATCGAATGCCCTATTCCCGTCATGCATACAAGGATGCCTCGCGAATTCTTGTGCTGCGCCACATTACGCGCGACCTCCAGAGAAAGTTTCGGATAATCGCACGCCGGTTCCGGCTCATAGGTCCCGACATCAATCGTTTCATGGCCCTGCGCTTTCAATATCACAATGATCCTGGCCTTTAAATCAAATCCCCGATGATCCGCACCAATAAAGATCGTCATTTTTTCATCCCTCACCTGCTATTAGGAGCTCACACTAGTCTTACAACCTTATCCAAACAATCCTCAATGAACGCCGCGCACGCCTGATATTCTGCGCGGGCATGGCCAATAGGATCCGGGATATCCAGGTCAGATTCCCGCCGTATCGGCTCACTGCAGAACTCTCCGAGTAAATAAACCCTGGCCTCAACCCCGGGAACACGTTCCAGGACCTGGGAACGATGCGCACGGGTCATGACAAAGATCAGATCTGATTTCTTCAAAAGCATATTGGTCACAGGCTGTGAGAGATGTTCCCGCGCATCCATCCCGTATCCTCTGACAACCGCAACTGCTTCCTGGCTCGCTGATGTCGGGAAAAGCACCCCTGTCCCGCAGGACTCAACATGCACATCCCTGATACCCTTGATCTTCTTTTTAAATATATATTCCGCCATCACTGAACGGCAGCTGTTGCCGGTACAAACAAAAAGAATATGCTTACGCTGCGTCACTGCGTTCACATCGTCCTGCGCGATCACACCCGCACGCACAACTTCAGGCGACGGCTTTGTAAAATCAACGATCGTTGACGCTGTGCCAATATCCACCCTTCCGCTGTCAAGCGCAATATCCACAAGCCCATCAAGGTCTGCCAAAGCTTCTTCACATGTCGTCGGAGCTGGCTTGCCTTCAAAATTAGCGGACGGTGCCGCGATCGTACAACGGGCGTTCTTGACCAAAGAAAGGGCTACCGGGTGGTCAGGGATCCGGATGCCGATCGTCATTCCCGGTTTTTCAGAGGCTGCGGGCACGATCACCGTCAACGGACCCGGCCAATAACGATCGATCAGCTTATAAAGTTTAGGGTCTGCATACGGTGTATAATTGCGCACCAGCTCTTTTTGCGCGATCATGACCGAGAACGGTTTATCATCTGAACGCCGCTTTACCTCCCGCAGGCGCTTCATCGCCAAAGGATTGGAACAGTCAGCGGCGATCCCGTAAACTGTCTCTGTCGGAAAAATAACCAGGCCGCCCTTATGAACGCAATGCGCCGCTTCAAGAATAGCTTCAGAATCAGATTCTCTGGAATGAACCCTGATGACTTTTGTCTTCACCGCTGCCGCCTTACCCTTTCAGGATCTTCTCCGCCTGATCCCTGGAAAAATCATCCAGCTGGCCTAAAAGTAATGTATCCGACAAAGCCAGGATACGCACCGCGATCAAAGCGGCGTTCTTGGCGCCGGCCTTACCAATACCCACGCACGCTACAGGGACGCCCGGCGGCATCTGCACTGTCGATAATAAAGCATCCAGGCCATTGAATCCCATGGAATCCAACGGGATACCGATCACCGGTATTTGCGTATGCGCCGCCACAACACCGGAAAGAGCCGCGGCCCCACCGGCCGCACAAATAACCACCTTTATCCCGCGGCCTTGAAGGGCCTCGGCATAAGCCGCTGTTTGTTTGGGTGTGCGATGCGCCGAAAGAACCTTGACCTCATGGCCGATCCCAAAAGCCTCCAGCATCTTGACAGCCTCCTCCACCACCGGCCGGTCATTCTTACTTCCCATCATGAGAGCCACTTGAACTTTAACCATATCATCCCCTTGCGCTCAAGTTCTATTTAAAGCTTTTCTTCCGATATCCCGCCTGTACTGCACACCGTCAAATCCGATCTTGCCGGCCGCCGCATACGCCTGCGCGATCGCCTGCGCAATCCCCTGCCCAAGGGCTGTCACACCTAAAACACGCCCGCCGGAAGAAACGATCCGGCCTCCTTCTTGCTTCGTTCCCGCGTGAAAAACCACCGCATCGTCACCAACATCGCTCAAACCCTGGATTTCTTTTCCTGAAGCATAATCTCCCGGATATCCACCGGCAGCCATAACTACGCAAACACAAGCCCGGCTGTCCCACTCCAACTTCATTGTTGCCAGGCGGCCTTCAACCGACCCCAACATCATATCCACAATATCACTCTTTAACCGAGGGAGCACGGCCTGTGTTTCAGGATCACCGAACCGGGTATTAAATTCCAGCACCTTCGGCCCTTCCGCTGTCACCATGACCCCTGCGTACAAAATCCCCTTGAACGGCACGCCGTCGCGACGCATCCCATCCACAACAGGCCGAATAACAGTTTCAGCGATCCGGCCCATCAAAACAGGTGTCACTACCGGCGCCGGCGAATAAGCGCCCATTCCTCCGGTGTTCGGCCCAAGATCATTATCAAAGATCCGTTTATGATCCTGCGAAGTCTCCAGAATAATAAAATCATTTCCATCGGCGACAGCCAGGATCGACGCCTCTTCACCAACAAGAAATTCTTCAATAACAACCCGTTTGCCCGCATCTTTAAATATATGATCAAACATAATGGATCGCAACGCCTCTTCAGCCTCTGCTTTATCCTGACAGATGATCACACCCTTACCTGCCGCCAGGCCGTCGGCCTTAACCACTAACGGATACTGGCACTGTTTCAGGAACTCCCGTCCCTGAAGAATATCATCAAAAGAGCCATATTCAGCGGTAGGAATACAATGGCGGGTCATGAATTCTTTAGCAAAAGCCTTGCTTCCTTCCAGGCAGGCAGCAGCTTTTGAAGGGCCAAAGGCTTTTAGCCCCGCCTTCTCAAAGATATCTACAATGCCCATAACCAAAGGCACTTCCGGTCCGACGACGGTTAGATCGATCGACCGCTCCTGCGCAAACTTTAGCAAGCCGGAAATATCATCGGCTTTAATATCCACACATTCCGCCAAACCGGCAATGCCGCCATTACCGGGGGCACAATACACTTGTGACACACGAGGGCTCTGGCGGATCTTCCAGACTAACGCGTGTTCACGACCACCAGAACCGATAACAAGGATATTCATACCGATAGGCCCAGACAATTCTTTCACACCAGTTCCAACTTTTCTCTCCCGCGCCGAACAACCTCTCCGATCACATACGACGGGAGTCCGGTCTTAAGGATCGCCTGACGTACTTTAGCCACGTCCGCCGGATTAACAACAATAATAAATCCGACACCCATATTAAACGTGCGGTACAATTCACGCTCCGCGATAGCCGCCTTCCGCCTCATCAACTGAAAGATCTCCGGCGCCGGCCATGACCCCTTGGTGATCCGCAAGGCACAATGATCCGGCAGGCACTTGGTCAATTTCTCATAGAAAGCGCCGCCCGTATTATGCGCCATCCCATGAATATCAAATTTTCCAACGAGCGGAAGGACATGCTTTACATAAATACGTGTCGGCTCCAGAAGCAGCTTTGCATACTTCTTCTGCTCAGCGGGAGTGAATATCCGTCGTACCAGCGAATACCCATTAGAATGGATCCCGCTGGAAGGCAGTGCGATCACGGCATCGCCTGGTTTTATTCTTGCCCCATCAATGATCTTTGACTTCTCCACAATGCCAACGGTAAAACCCGCCAGGTCATAATCTTCAGGTTTATACATCCCCGGCATTTCAGCGGTCTCTCCACCGGTAAGGGCACAGCCCGCCTGACGACAGCCTTCGGCAATGCCCGCCATAACAGCAACAAGAACTTTCTTATCCACCTTCCCGCAGGCCACATAATCCAGGAAGAACAACGGCTTTGCACCTACACAAAGGACATCATTCACATTCATCGCGACCAGGTCGATACCTACCGTATCATGTTGGCCAAGCTTATTAGCGATCAGAAGCTTTGTGCCAACCCCGTCGGTTGATGAAACCAGGACCGGTTCTTTATATCCTTTGGGCAGCTGAAAAAGAGAGCCGAAAGCACGCGTGCGGTCCATAACTCCGCTATGGTGCGTCGACTTCACGAGCCCTTTGATCGCGCAGACAAACTCATCGGCTTGTTGAATATTCACGCCACTGTCTTTATACGTCAACGTCTTCATAGGCCACCCGCGTTCAACACCTTCCAGCTTACAGTAAGTTCTTCTTCACATAATCAACGCCATTCTGAAAGACTTTCGCGCCGTCACCAAACCGGGATTTCTTCTTCAGCCGCGTCCAGAAAGGATGTTGCGTAGCCAGAAAATGCCGTTCCGGATGCGGCATCAGCCCTAAAATCCGGCCTGTCGGGTCTGTCAAGCCCGCGATATCTTCGGTGGATCCATTCGGATTATCAGGATAAACAGGCTTGCTCCCATCTGCGGCCACATAAGAGAAGACAATCTGGCCTTTTACCTTTAGCCCATCGAGGACTTTCTTGCTGGCCGGAATAAACTTGCCCTCGCCATGCGCTACCGGAACAAAGATCGTCTTTGCCAATCCCTGCGTCCACACGCACTCACCGGAAGTCTTTAAATGCACCCAGCGATCTTCAAACTTCCCGGAATCATTATTAAACAATGTCGCCGTCTGTATCGTCTTTGCCCCGACCTCAAAAGGGCCCGGCAGGATCCCGGCCTTAACCAGGATCTGAAAGCCGTTACAAATGCCAATGATCAATTTCTTATCTTTCATGAACTTCGCTACATCCTCCCCCAGCCGCACCCGCAGTTCATTGGCAAAAATGCGTCCGGAGGCAATGTCATCACCGTAGCTGAATCCGCCCGGCAGCGCTATAATATGATAATCTTTCATCGATACGCGACGGGCAAACAGCTCTTCAAGATGAACCTCATCCACGTGGGCTCCGCACCGGGTAAAAGCGAACGCCGTCTCAACATTACAATTGGTCCCCGCCGTACGTAATACAAGAACGCGTGATTTATTGGCCATAGGACATCATTTCTTTTTACGGTAGAAATCCTTAATGATCTTGACCACCTCGGCCGGCTCATCCACAACCTGATACAGCTTAAGATCGTCCTCGTCGATACATCTTTCCCCCAGCAGGCTTTCTTTCATCCACCCCTGCAGGCCTTTCCAGAAATAACTGCCCACCATAATAACCGGGACTTTGGGCATGCGGCCTGTCTGGGTCAGGGTCAGACTTTCAAAAAGCTCATCCAGTGTGCCAAAGCCTCCGGGAAAAACAACGACCGCTTTAGCATATTTTACGAACATGACTTTACGGCAAAAGAAATAGTGAAAATTGATCAGCGTACGGATATAGGGATTCGGCTTCTGCTCAAAAGGCAGTTCGATGTTCAGGCCGATACTTTCCCCCTTGGCCAGGAACGCCCCGCGGTTCCCTGCTTCCATGATCCCCGGGCCGCCGCCAGTAATAACAGCAAAACCGTTCTGCACAAGCAGCTTGGACGTCTGCTCCGCCAACTGATACATCTTATGCGTCGGCTTCAACCTGGCCGAACCAAAGATGGTGACAGCATTATTCACATGATGCAACCCGTCAAACCCTTCAACGAATTCTGCCATGATACGAAAGATACGCCACTGATCCATATCATAGAAATCCGGTGTTGCTTCATGCGGTTTCTTTACCATAGCACCCTCTCTTAAAGCTTCTTTTGATCCCGATTAGAATTGCAGCGGCCGTTTCCAGACCTCTTTCAACGAATGAATATCCGCCTTCAGACAGAGATTGTCTTTAAGGCCATAAAAGAAAACAGCTTCATCCACCAACACTTGGCCGGCCAGCTGACACGGAACGTCTTTCATGATCCTCTCAAAAGCCTTTTTGTGCTCCGGAGCAACCTCTACTACCAGGCGGGAGTTGGATTCAGCGAACAAGATCATGTCATCGCGATTGGCGTGGCCTTCATACGGGATACTCTTGGCAAGAAACGCCGCACCCCAACCGCCCGCAAACGCCATTTCTGTCACTGTCACCGCCAAACCGCCCTCGGAACAATCATGGGCAGACGCTACCAGCCCTTTTGCGATCGCCTTGGATAAAGCCGCATAAAGGGCCAGCGCTTCACGAGAACGGACCACAGGTACCTGGCCGCCGATAACACCATAAGTGGCGGCATACGCCGACCCGCCCCACTCATCATACGTCACCCCGGCTACATAAAGAAGATTCCCGGCCTGCTTGAGGTCCATCGTCACCGATCGGGTCACATCATCCATAATACCTATCGCAGATATAAGGATAGTCCCAGGTATAGCAATAGACTGGCCTTTATCATTATATTCATTATAAAAACTGTCTTTACCTGAAATGAACGGCGTGCCATACGCAACCGCCAGGTCATGACACCCCTTCGCCGCACGTACCAAGCCGCCCAAGCGATCCGGCTTGTCCGGATTCCCCCAGCAGAAATTGTCAAGAAGAGCGATCTGCGACAAATTTCCTCCGACGGCAATGATCTGACGGATCGCTTCGTCCACCGCGGACGCCGCCATCCAATAAGGATCAATAGCGCCCAGCCGGGGATTGATCCCATTCGATACTGCGATCCCCTTATCCGTACCAAGCCGCGGACGAAGGACACTGGCATCACTCGGCCCGTCACAGGCAGGGCCCGCCAAAGGCTTCACTACACTCCCGCCCTGGACTTCATGGTCGTAACGGCGGATGATCGCTTCTTTGGAACATATATTATAATCGGACAAGACCTCGACCAGTTTCGCCGTCAGGTCAACGGGGCATTCCGCTTTCATTTCCTTATGCGCCGGACGAGACCAGACCGCTGTCTTGGTGATCTTGGGCGTACCATTGTGCATAAAGTCCATGTCCAGATCAGCCATCTGCACGCCATTCAGAAAAAGCTCAAGGCGGCGTGTCCCCGGAAAGCTTCCGATCACCGCAAAATCCACATTCTCCGCCGCGAAGATCTGTTTGAACCGTTCCATATTCTTCGGCGGAACCGACATGACCATACGTTCCTGGGATTCCGAGATCCATATCTCTGCGTAATTCAACCCCTGGTATTTTAACGGAACCAGTTCAAGGTCAACCCGCGCTCCAAGCTCAGAACCCATTTCTCCGACGGCACTTGATAAACCTCCCGCACCGCAATCCGTCAAGGCCGTATAAAGCCCTGCATCGCGTGCTTTCAGCAGGACATCCAGGACCTTCTTCTCTTCAATAGGATTACCGATCTGCACCGCTCCGGAAGAAACAACTTCCGATTCATGCGTCAGATCACCCGAGGAAAAAGTGGCGCCGTGAATACCGTCGCGCCCTGTGCGGCCTCCGCAAACCACGATCAGATCGCCTTTCCGGACCCTCTTCTTGTCCATATTCCTGGGAATGATCCCTACCGTTCCGCAAAATACCAGTGGATTACCCACATAACGGTCATCAAAACAGATCGCTCCATTCACAGTCGGGATACCCATCTTGTTGCCATAATCACGCACCCCGCTCACAACCCCCTTCATCACACGCTTCGGATGCAAAGCGCCGGAAGGAAGTTTATCAAAAGAATAATCCGGACGGGCAAAACAAAAAATATCTGTATTGCATACCGGCTTGGCGCCAAGGCCCGTCCCCAGGATATCACGAATAACACCGCCAACACCTGTATTGGCCCCGCCAAAAGGCTCCAGGGCCGAAGGATGGTTGTGCGTTTCTACTTTAAAACAAACATTAAACTTGTCATCAAATCGGATCACGCCCGCATTATCATGAAAAACAGAAACACACCACGGCTTATTCAACGTATGAGTCGCCTTAACGATCGTTTGTTTCAGCAGATTATGAATAATCTCCGTCGTTTCCTGGCCATCTTCATGACATGTATAAGCTATATTCCCTCGGAAGGTTTTATGATTACAATGCTCGCTCCAGGTCTGGGCGATCGTCTCAAGCTCTACATCCGTCGGTTCACGCTGCAACGAAGAAAAGTGTTTCTGGATCGCCTTCATCTCATCGAGATTCAGGTACAACTGGCCTTTCTTACTCAACTCGATCAAAGCTTTATCCGACAATCCCAACAGTTTGACTGAAGCCGGCTGAAGGCCTGGCGCTGCCGGCTCTTTACGATTGATCGCAAGCGATCTGAATGAATCGGAGGGGTCCTTGACCACATGCTGCACAAGCTTGTTCATCAAGACTTTATCTTTAACAATATCCAATTCTTTCGGCGATAAATCCCCTTCGATCAAATATTTACGCGCTGTGCGGACAGCCGTAACACCGCTAATACCAAGGTCGTGGATACCTTTGAGCGTCGATGCCTCAACCGGATCCATCACGCCTAAATTATACGCGATCTCCACTTCACTCAGGCCTTTGTGCGCCCTGGCCTTAACCGGACAGTCTGAAAGAGTGTATTGCTGAACGACAAGATCGACCAGAAGTTCACGGCAGATACGCCCGGCTTTCCGGGCGTCAATGTCTCCCTCGATCAGAAAAACCTGCACCACGCGCACAGCTTGAACAGAAGCAACGCCCATATCCAGGATATCATGACGGATACCATTGCCAACCGAATCAAAAATGCCCGGCTTTTCCTGGATCTCAATGCGCCAGATCATTTATGCGTAACCCGTTTTAATACTTCCTGATAACCTTCCTTGATATTCCCAAGGTCATTACGAAAACGATCCTTATCCAGGCGCACTCCAGTACCCACTTCCCAGAGGCGGCACGTATCCGGGGATATTTCATCGGCCAGAATGATCTTTCCCTTATAACGGCCGAATTCGATCTTGAAATCGATCAACTCGATATTCAGTGCCAGAAAAAACTTCTTTAACAGCTCATTCACCTGAAACGTGATCTTCTTCATATCCGCCAATTCCGCATCCGTCGCCAGATCCAGCGTAATGACATGATCTTCATTCATCAGAGGGTCATTGTACGCATCATTCTTGTAACACAACTCATAGATCGGACGAGAAAGAACCTTACCTTCAACAGCCCCGTAATTACGGCACAACGATCCCGCCGCACGATTACGAATAATAACTTCAACAGGAACGATCTGAACTTTCTTTACCAGCATTTCCCGGTCACTTAACTGCTTCTCAAAGTGAGTCGGCACGCCATTCGCCCCGAGATACTCAAAAATCTTCGCGGAGATCCCGTTGTTCATAATGCCTTTTTCATCAACAGTGCCCTTCTTCTTGGCATTAAAAGCCGTCGCATCATCCTTGAAATACTGAATGACCAGGTCCGGATGATCCGTCGCGTAAAGAATTTTTGCTTTACCTTCGTAGAGCTTCTCTCTCTTTTCCATAGATCCCTCATTAATGAACAAACCGCTAATAAGCTGAACCTTATTTGATCCCGACGCGTTTGAAAACATAATCACGGTGTTTAATATAATATTTAATATCAAAACACGCATCTACCTCATCTTTGCTCAAATACTTACGCACACGACGGTCACGATTAAGGACATCTCGAAAATCCGACGTCTCCTGCCAAACCTGCATAGCCGCGCTTTGAATAATCTCATAGGCCTCACTGCGTGCCAAGCCTTTCTTCATTAATTCCAGAAGGCAGCGCTGAGAATAGATCAGTCCGCGCGTCAACTGCAGCGAATTGATCATATTCTTCGGATAAACCAGCAGGCCGTCAACCAGAGGAATGAATTTGTTGAGCATATAATCCAGGGCAATGGTGCTATCCGGGAGAATAATACGCTCGGCAGAACTATGGCTGATATCGCGTTCATGCCACAGAGCGATATTATCCAGTCCGATCGACGCATTAGCTTTCAAGATACGCGCCAACCCGCAAATACGTTCACAGGTCACCGGGTTACGCTTATGCGGCATCGCCGATGAGCCGATCTGGCCTTTAAAGAAAGGCTCTTCAACCTCAAGCACCTCTGTCTTCTGAAGCAAACGGATCTCGGTAGCAAATTTGCTAAGCGAAGCGCCTACCAGCGCAATGACGTTAAGAAAATTCGCATGATGATCGCGCTGTATGACCTGAGTCGCGATATTGGCGGGCCTTAAATTCAACTTCTGGCATACATACTCCTCTACAAACGGATCAATATTCGCATACGTACCAACAGCGCCGGAAAGTTTACCCACGCGCATATCTTCCGCAGCCGCTTCCAGGCGCTTGAGATTACGGCCAACTTCGTCATACCAGAGCGCCAATTTCAATCCGAACGTCATTGGCTCGGCATGCACACCGTGGGTACGGGCAATACAAACCGTATCCTTGTACTTCTTGGCTTTAGCTTTCAAGATCGCCTGAAGTTTTTTCATATCCGCGATCAGGATCTCAGACGCTTCCACGCATTGAACAGATATGGATGTGTCGATCAGATCAGAAGATGTCATCCCCATATGAAGGTACTGCGCTTCCGCTCCGATATTCTCACCGACATTGTGAATGAACGCGACAACATCGTGCTTGGTCCGCTCTTCTATCCGCTTCACCTCATCGAGGTCGAATTTAGCATTTTTTTTGATCTTCTCCAGGGCTGGTTTAGGGATCTTGCCAAGCTGACACATGGCCTCACAGGCAAGGACTTCGATCTGCAGCATGATCTCAAGCTTCCGCTGCTCAGACCAAATACGACCCATCTTGGAAAGAGTGTACCTATCAATCATAAAAAAATCTCCTTATTATTAAATTAAGGGCACAAAAAAATCGCCGCTTAATATAACAAAGGAGATGAACAAAATCAAATACAATTTAACTGTAAAGATGCAAGTAGTTGAAATTAAATAATTTATAGCTCTTTGAAAAGCTTACTTGGCTGCCGCGCCCTTCTTGAATTCCTCAGGCATACGCTCTTCAAAATACTTGGCGCTGATCTCAACGCTGCCGCGCATGATCTGCGGGATCGCCTCAACCAGCTTCCTGCCATCGGCAGACCCGTAAAAAGCAATATACGCGCGCAGATCGCTCTCTGACATATAACGATCATATAAAGGAACGAGAAGCTCAATGATCTCGTCTACGTCGAATGCGCTGCGAAGTTTATCCGCCTCCTCAACGCCGATCGAAGCCATCATCTGCTCAAAATTGGCTTTCATGCTCGAATGCGTTCCAAACACATCAATAAACTTCAGGATAAGATCGCGCTTCATAGTACTAATGGAACCAGCCGGCGCACTAACGGGAGACTCAGCTACAGCCGCGGCAGGCGCACCCCCTTCATCGATACGGTCGATCTCATCATTATAATACGTCACTGTTGCCCCGCCGATATCCAGGACAATACTCGACTCTCTTTTATCAACGATCTTTCCCGTCGCCGTTGAGCCGCTCTTCAAATAAACCGTCTCGGCATTCGCCGCCGCAGACATCAATAAAAACAGGATAAATAACGAACATTTCTTCATCTCACCCCTCCAAGGTTAACAGGTCGCATCCATGAATTTTTCAAACTTGAAAATTATCCTATCACATATTCCAGGATTCCGCTATGTTATGAAGCAAGAAAATAATCCCTAACCTCAAGGACTTTTATGCTTACGACCTTCAAGAAAGAAATTGATATCAGCATCGGCCTTTTTCTTGACCATGTTGCTAAAGATTACAAACTGCATCTGGTCGATCCGCTGCTATTCAAAAGTATCCGGGAATTCTCCTTGCGCGAAGGCAAACGCATCCGCCCGATCCTGCTGCTTCTGGGATATCTGGGCTATTCACCCAAAGGGAAAAAACCCTCTCGCTCACTGTATAACGCCTCTACTTGTATCGAGTTCCTGCATAATTTTATGCTGATCCACGACGATATTATTGACTGCGCTGACCTGCGGCGCGGTAAACCGACCATGCACCGCGTCCTCAATGCGACCGTCCCGTGCGCTAACCCGAATAAATTGGGGGTCGATCTTGCCATTATCGCCGGCGATATTGTCTACGCCCTTGCGATCGACGCCTTCCTGTCGATCAAAGAAGATCCCCAGCGTAAAGAAGCCGCGCTGAAATATTTTATTCAAACCGCCGCTTTCACGGCCATGGGCGAATTCGTCGATACTGTTCACGGCGTAGACGAACTAAAGAATATTAAAGAAGAAGACGTCTTTCTGAATTATTCACTCAAGACAGCTCGCTACACCTTCGATTGCCCGCTGGTCACAGGCGCTATCCTGGCCGGCGCCCCTAAGAGCGAAATCCCTAAACTTGCCGCCTTCGGCCTTTGCATTGGCCAGGCTTTCCAGATCCAGGATGATATTATCGGTTTATTTGAAACAGAAGAGGCGATTGGAAAATCGATCCTGAGCGACCTGGATGAACAAAAGAAAACGCTTTTGATCGTGCATGCCTACGCCGGTCTGAAAGGCCGGGACCTGACGGCCATGACCCGGATATTCCTGAAAACCAAAAAGAACCTGACCGACCAGGAAGCCATAAAAGCACTGGTGATCAAGGCCGGAAGCCTGCACTACGCTCTGGAAGCAGTGGATACCCGTATCACCAAAGCCAAGAAGATCCTGGCGACACTCAAAATAACTCCGCCGTACAAAGAACTGGTCGGAGAAGCATTATTTAAATTCTTTGACCAGTCCACAACGATCGCAGGCAGATACCGTAAAAATTAATTCCAGCCACCGGCCTCATCCTGAACTTTTTCACCGCCGCCGGCTTTTTCCCGCTGAACACGGGCAAATACTTTTTCAACAGTCTCCAGAACACCGGCATCCAGCCCGTTCTGCTCGATGATCGCTTCATAAACAAACTTGCGGTCCACATTCTCGGCTTTAACCAACGCTTTAACTTCAGCCGCGTCGCTCAAGGCCTGAACATATCCACGATTATTCTCGCCCACGGACCCCTGTGCTTTCAGCGCTTTCAATTCAGTAAAGCGGGCCTTACGGCTTTCCAGCGCCGACTTGACTGCCGGCGTCATTTCCTTGATGTCATACGCACCCTGGGCCAATGCCACCGATGAAACCAATACCGCCATCAAACAACCTGTCCATATCTTTTTCATAACTCAACCTTTCATAAAAGTTATTAACTGCCGCTCACAAAATCTTCCATGCTCGAAGCTGTCTTTTCAAGCCCCTTGATATCGATCGTAATATGCGCATTGATCGTGATCGGGCGATTGGGATCGCCCACAGCCTTGACCGTACATCCCGAGCAAAACAATACCACCATGAATCCCGCCAGCAATTGTATCATTCGATCTCCTTATCTATCCCCGCATAACCCCGGGCCCATTATGAGCCCTTAACTGGTTTGGGAACTTTCTGCCATGAATCCATAAACAGCTGCCACGTCCGAAGCAGGGAGTCTACCCTGGCATCCACCCTGATCTCATGCGCTATATTCAATTCAATATTGGCTTCGCGGCTTTTGAGGCCAATCTTTCCGCTCAAACGATCTGGCGCATCATTCTTTATTGTAAACGAAAAAACCTCAACTGCAAGCCTTCCGCCTGAATCAATCAAAGCGTCCAACTTCTTCTTCTGGGCTGAAGACGGAAGATACGAAGAGATCAGGGACAGAAATGCCGCGCTGACTTCCCCTCCCGCCGGCATATCCAGCGCCGCATCCAGAACATCAATACGATCTCCCAGGCCATGCACTTTTCCATACCCTGATAACCTTCCGGAAAATTCCCGCGCATCCCGGCCCAGCGCCCGTTCAAGCTCAACCGCATCCCCTCCCTTCAATGAAACAGCCGCCTCATATTCCAGCGAATCTCTGAACATCACTTTTCCAACAACAGATAACTTTCCGCCATAGACATCCGCCAAGCCTTCATGCAAGACCAGCGAAGCTGTATCTCCCGCCCACACCGCGCTCACCGCTCGCGCCTTCCACTGGTCCCATGAAATTTCCACCACGGACACAACTCCTTCAGCGCTTATGCCGGAAGATGAACGAGTAACGACCGCCCTCAACGCGCACGGCCCGGCATTCAATTTTCCGTACAAAACACTTACTCCTTTCAGATCAACGGCAGCTTTTTCCCCGATGATTAACAATTGCCGCAAATCCCGAAAATCCGCCCCCGCCGCGCGGATCTCCAGCACCTGCGCGTTCAGGACCAGCCGCACGCGCACATCGCTCAATACCCAGGACGATGGAAACGCGTATTTCAGGGAAGCAATCGTTATATCCTGCACTTGAACGGATTTACAATACCTGGATGCCGCCCAGCGTAAAGCCGCGCTCATCAGCCGGGGGTCCGCCGCGGCCAAGCGCAAGGCGGCAGCGGCTATCACGCATAACACGATTAGCACAATCAGGATCTTACCTAAAAGTTTCATGCCCTCTCCTAAATAATCCTAGCCGCGATCTCATCGAGAAGCAAGCGTCCCCGAGGTGTCGCCCGGATCAGCATGCCCTCTTCCTCAAGCAAGCCCATTTCGATCAAACTTTCCAGGGTTTCTTTCTTCTCCATCGGCATTTCAGAACCAAACCTTATTTCCAGCGCTCCCAGGTCGCAGCCTTTATTCATTCTAAGGGCGAAAAGGAATTCTTCAACAAGTTTCTCGGGGCCTGAAAGCCGCTCTCCGCCGACCCTGGCCGTTCCAGACACTTTCATTAGCTGTAAATACTCCGGCAATGCCGCGGCGTTCCAGAACCGCTCTCCGGCTATATGCGAATGAGCCGACAGGCCCAGGCCCGCATATTCGCCTCCCTGCCAGTAGTTTGAATTATGACGGGACTCATAGCCCGGGCGGGAAAAATTACTCACCTCATATTGATAAACACCGGCAGCCTCTGCCTGCCCGCAAACTTCTCCATAAAGCTCACCTTGCGCGTCATTATCTACCTCCACGCGCCGGGCAAAAAAAAGGCTGCGCTCTTCAATGTTAAGCGCGTACAATGACAAATGCTCACAGCCCAGCGCCAAAACACGATAGAGATCTTTCCTTACGCCCTCTCGACTCTGCCCGGGATAACCATACATGAAATCAAGATTAATATTATCAAAACCGGCTTCACGTAAAATCCCCAATGCCCGCAACGCATCATCAGCAGAGTGTGTCCGCCCCAATAATACCAACGCATCATCGTCCAGAGATTGCAGGCCGAGGCTGATACGATTCACTCCGGCTTTCTTTAACAACGCGGCCTTCTTGCGATCTATGCTGTCAGGATTCACTTCAAAAGAAATTTCAACATTCTCAACTACTGTAAACCGCTGAAAGATACTTGCGAACAAATACTCCACCCCTTCCTGAGACAAACATGACGGGGTGCCGCCGCCAATATAAACTGTAGAAACCCGAGCCCCATACGACATGGCCTCACGATCGATCGCGGCTAAATAATCTTTCTCATAATGCCCTTGGCCAACAGCCACTGCGAACGAACAATAGGGACATTTCTTTTTACAAAAAGGAATATGGACATACACAGAAAGCGGTTGAATCACTATGTTTTTCCCCCCGTCGAGAAAAAAATATTTTTATTTAAATTCTTCTTAAATAAAATGAAATATTTTTTGAATCTATTTTATCGCGTGTTAATATAATTACAGGTTACAAAAAACCTCAAGAAAGGAGAAATCAATATGGCTGTTAAGAAACCCGTAAAAAAAGCTGTCAAGAAGCCTGTCAAGAAAGTTGCAAAAAAGAAGTAAAAGATCTTCTTCAGGTATAAAAGAAGCCCCCTATGTCATTTAGAGGGCTTTTTTTATTTATACCCTCTGCATCAGAAAATCACTTTTTCCTTTTACCATACTTCTTGCCCATGATAGTATTATTTCAGATATTCAACATCATGAAAGGAGAAAACATCATGGCTTGCTGCACATCAAAATGTTCCACCAAAGCTTCAAAAAAAGCTCCAAAGAAGGCTGTTAAAAAAGTTGCAAAGAAGAAGTAACCATCTTTTATTCTTTACTAAAAAACCCTTCGCAAGAAGGGTTTTTTACATTTTAAAGCTTGTTCCAGTTAAAATGCACAAACAGCCGCCCGAAATTCTTGTCATCCTTCTCAATGCGCGTATAACGGCCTTTATATTCTTTCTCCAGAAACCGCAGCACAGATTTCTTTAACTGCCCACTGCCTTTACCAGGAATAATTTCCACATATTCCGCACGCTTCTCAATGGCTTCGCCCATAATTTCATGCAAGGCCGACTCAATAGCGCTGCCATTGGAAAAAACACGATGAAGGTCCAGTTTAAGTTTCATGGCTCCGCGCCCTTTTAATTCTGATTGATCCTGTCGCGCTCCTCGATCAGCCGGCTGCGTTCCGTACCCAGCTCGCGCAACTTTAGCTGGATCTCTTTCAAACGACGGCCGCATTCCACAACATCTTCCCTGCCCCGGCCGCTGAACGAAGTGCTCATTACGCGGGATTTTACATAAGTCTCCGTCTCAAGGTCTTTCTCTTCTTTTTCAATCATCTTGATCCGATTTTTGATCTCCTGGATCCGTTTAAGCGCCAGTTCATGCTTCTGACGGGCCGCGCGTAAATGCTCCGGCTCATGAGGATCGCTCTTGGGTTTTTTCTGCGCTTCATAGGCCTGGCGTGCCGCCGCTTTCCTGGCCTCTTCCGCCGCTTCGGAGGCGCGCCCTTGTTTCTTGTCCAAATAATAATCAAGGCCGCCAGGATACTGGCGAATATCTCCGCCGTCAACTTCAACGACATGATTAGCGATCTCTCGCAGAAAAAAAAGATCGTGACTGATAAAACATAACGTCCCTTTATAATTCTTCAATGCTTTCACTAGCGCTTCAACCCCCGCCACATCTAAATGCGTTGTCGGCTCATCCAGAAGGATCAGGTTCGGTGGGTTAATCAACAATTTAGCCAGGATCAGGCGGCTCTTTTCACCGCCGGAAAGGACGGCTACAGGCTTGAACACATCATCTCCATGATAATTGAACATACCCAGCAAGTTGCGCGCCTGTGTCTGTGGGAAACTTCCGCCGACAGCGCTCAGCAACTCTTCCAATGCCGACCGGTTCGGATTCAGAACATCCAGCCTGGTCTGGGAAAAGTATCCCATCTTAACCCCATGCCCCAGGCGGCGCGTACCGCCATCAAAGGGAATAACGTCCGCCAATATCTTGAGCAATGTTGACTTACCAGCACCGTTCGGGCCAACAAGGCAAACTTTCTGCCCTTTGGTGATCTCAAAATTCAGGTCTGTATAGATCGTTTTATCCGGATACGATTTTTTGACATGCTCCAGATTAATAACGGTATAGCCACTTTCAGTCGTCTCCGGAAAAGAGAATTCCTTGATACTCATCCTTGCCCGCGGAAGGTCTACACTTTCATCTTCCAGCTTGTCCAGCATTTTCATCTTGTTCTGCACGGCGGAAGCGCGGTTCGGCTGCGCATGAAACCGATTCGTGAACCGCTCCAGCTGGTCTTTTTTCTTATCAATGACCTTCATCCGTTTTTCAAGCGTGCGATACTCGATATCCTTCTGAGCCTCATACGTATCATAATTACCTTTCACCTTCACCATCTTGCCGCTCTCAAGGACGATCGTATAATTGGTAACATCATTCAGAAAGACCTTATCGTGCGAGATCATTACAAAAGAACCCGGATACCGGCCTAAATATTCTTTAAGCCATAAAGTAGCGGCAAGATCCAGGTAATTCGTCGGCTCGTCGAGCAAAAGCAGATCGTAATTATACGTTAGTAACTTGGCCAACAAGGTGCGCATTTGCCACCCGCCGGAAAGCTGAACGATCGGCTTGGTAAACTCAAATTCCTTGAAGCCAAGTCCCGTCAGGATCTTTTCGGCCTTATGCTCCAGGTCATAAATCCCCAAATGCTCCAACTTTTCCAATACATCCCCATAACGCACTTCTCCGCAAAGGCCGCCTTCTTCCATCCGATGCTTTTCATCCAGGAGCTTACGGATCTCTTCATCCCCTGAAGTGACCTCTTCCATGACCGTTCGGTCTGAATCAAAATGAGCCTCTTGCGGCAGGTACCCGATCTTTATCCCCTTCTGGATCATCACACTACCGTCGGTCGGATGAATATCCCCCAGGATCAAATGGAACATTGTCGTTTTACCGGCTCCATTGGGTCCGGTAAGGCCGATGCGTTCATTGCGAAAAATGCTCAAGGTGACATTATCCATAAGCATACGTTCATCAAAATTCTTTGATACATTAGTTAGGCTGATCATATCTCTTCTTATCTTTGTGGCCCGCGAGGCGGTCTTTGTTTGGGAGTTTCTTTCTTGGGCGCGTGCACATCTGAATCGCTATGCCATTCACGCGTACTGGAATAACGACGCTTCTCTGAATTCGACGAAAATAGCGGTTTCAACGCCGCAGGGCTGCGTTCATCACTGCGCCCCTGCGCAGGCCTTGGCGAACTGCGGTGTCCGTCACGGGAAGAATATTCCGGTCGAGGCGGACGGCGACCTTCTGTGCGGCCTTCAACAGGGCGTTCACTACTACGCTGCTTATCCCTGGAAACATAATCCGGGCGGTGCTTTCCGCGGACAGGACCACGCCGGTCATCGCGAAGTACCTGGCGGCGCTCTTCTTCCCGTTCACGCGTGTTCTGACGCAAGCGCTCTTCCTTATTCACCTCTCCACGGCCGCGACGGCCCTGAAGCTTGCGTTCATCCACTCGCGGCTGAAATTCTTTCTTATGCGCATTCCTGGAATATGAATTCGCCAGGCGCTTGATATTCCGGACCTGCGCGGCCTCCTCTTCCGTAAGCCGACGATACTGTCCCGACGGCAAACTCCCAAGGACTAGCGGCCCTTGACGCAGCCGCTTCAAGTGAACTACCGGGAAACCGACCGCATCCCCCATCAAGCGCACCTGATGCTTGCGGCCTTCATGGATCGTGATCTGATATTCACTCTCATGTGCGTCCGCTTTAAAAACCTGGACAAGCGCCGGCGCAGTCTTTCTGTCATCTAGAATAACACCTTCCTGAAGGCTTTTCACCGCTTCCGGAGTCAACTGTCCCTGCACCCGCACAAAATATGTTTTATCTACATTAAATGAAGGGTGTGCCATCTGATTCGCCAACTCTCCATCATTCGTAAAAAGGATCAAACCCTCGGTATCCCGATCCAGCCGGCCAACGGGACGCAAATGCTTCAGTTCCTTCGGCAATAATTCCATGACCGTCATCTGCCCAAACTGTTTCTCACATGTCGTAACATATCCGTCGGGTTTATTCAGGATGATATATTCAAATATCTTGTCATTCACCAGCCGGCCGTGATAATGCACCTGATCCTTCAATGGATCAATATCCGTTGACGGTTCCAGGTTGAGCCGGCCATTCACCGCGACCGCGCCATTTTTGATGGCTTCAAACGCTTTTCGGCGAGAAAGAATCCCGTTATGCGACAGAAAAAGCATTAATTTCATAAATGAGGCGCCTTTCAGAATATTCCTTATCCCACTATCCTCTGCCGGAGAGCCTCGTAAATCATCACCGCGGCACTCACAGACACATTCAACGAGTCAACCTTGCCCTGCATAGGGATCCGCACCTTTTCATCAGCATTCCGACGCCAAAAGTCACTTAACCCTTCCTGTTCACTGCCCAGCACGATCGCGCAAGCGCCCGACATATCCTTCTTGAAGTAATAATCATGCGACTGCACGATCGCGGCATACGAACGGATCCCCCGGGCCTGAAGGAACGCGAACGCTTCTTTACTGGAACATGTTATCGTTGGAACTGTAAAAACAGCCCCCAGGCTGGAACGCACTACATTCGGATTATAAACATCCGTCTGCTCATCACACACGAGCAATGCGTCGACTCCCGCTCCATCGCATGTCCGCAGCACTGCCCCCAAATTCCCGGGCTTCTCGACCCGTTCCATAACCACGACTAACGGGTTTAAAGACAGCTTTAACCCGTCCAGCCTATGCTCGGGCTGCTCCACAAGCGCCAATACACCCTCTTTCCTGTCCCCATAGCACATCTTCCCGAAGACACTGCCCACCGAATCAAAAACCCGGATATGCCTTGATTCAAGCTCCAGAATAAGGTCCTCGGGGCAATGATAAACGCCTTCTCGGCATACATAAACACCCGCGAACCTGCCTCCTGCATTCAATGCCTGCCGCACTTCCCGCACACCCTCAACGATCGTAAGGCCTTTGGCTTCCCGTGTCTTTTTAGTCCGCAGGCGTACGACCCGTTTGATCCCTGAATTCTGAAGGCTGGTTATCCGTTCCATAGTCACCTTAAAGCCGTTAAGAAGCTTTCCTCGCCGATGTATACTTCTCCAGATCATAAACGATCTGCTTGGAGGGCATGGGGATCTTATCGATCCGGACATTCCCTTTCGTAAAGAAATCTGTCGCTAAAGTATCATGATAATCAGAGAAAATAACTGCCCGTTTGACACCGGCAGCGATCAGCGCCTTGGCGCAGGTCGTACAGGGCATATTGGTCACATACGCCGTTGCCCCGTCAATAATATGGCCTTTTCTTGCCGCCTGAACAATCGCATTCATTTCCGCATGATTCGTGCGCACACAATGGTTTTCAACAATCAAACACCCCACATCTTCACAATGATCATCACCCGGGATCGATCCGTTATACCCGGTAGCAATAACCTCACGGTCTTTCACAAGCACACACCCGCAATGCATCCGGGGACACGTCGCACGCTCAGAGGCGATCATTGCCAATTTCATGAAATATTCGTCCCAACTTGGTCTGGCCATACATCGCCTCCCTATTAATAATTATATAACCCGTGCTTAAGCGGCATCAATATTACCAAAAAACAGCGTTTTCAGGCGATTAATTTTTCTTCACCTTATCTTTGAATTTTTACCGAATGGCTTTGCCTGGAATTCGCAAGAAATCAGCTTTTTAAGAAAGCCAGAAGCCGATCAACTCCGGCCTCAAAGATTTCCGGCTGAGGAAGAAGGCTAAGGACAATATGGCCTTCAGCTGGAAAGTCAAAATAAAATCCAGGATGAACATAAACTCCGCCATCTTTCAACAAGGCAACCGCCCACTCATCTTCCGGCATACCAAGCTCTGCCCGCAGGACCGCATACCAACCACCGTCGACTGGATACAAGAAAACTTCCGCCTTCTCTGCTGATTGCGTCAGGAATTCAAGATTCCCCTTAACCCGCCGCAATACTCCCTGCTGAATCTCGCCCGCCATTGTTAACCACCCGGCACAGGCATTCTGGACCGGAGTATTAACAGACAAATACGTATCCGTGATCACATCAAGGCGCGCTAAAGCTTCGGACAGAACATCCGCAGGCCCGTTCGCCGCGATCCAGCCCAACTTCATCTGGGGAAGCGCAAGTGCTTTCGACAACCCGCCTAAAGAAAAACTCAATACCTCCGTATTAGACGCCAGGCTGATATAGCGCTCCTTGGCAGTGCCAAAGAGATAATCACTAAAAACCTCATCACTAATGATCGCCATACCATAACGCAGGCACAGGACATTCAAGGCCTTCAGCTCCTCCGGTTTGATGGCTGACCCGGTAGGATTATTCGGGCTTACCAGGATAACCGCCTTGACCCGGCCTTTCCTGGCGGCCGCTTCGATAGAATCAAGATCAATGTTCCAGGATAAACCGTCGAAATCAAGCTGATAATACGCCGGCTCCACATCGTTAATATCCGCCAAATAAGCAAAAAGAGGATAACTCGGCACCGGCAAAAGCACACGGTCATGCGGATCAGCCAAAAGACGGAACAGAAATGAATACGATTCGGACGTGCTTGCCGTCAGGATCAACCGTTCAACAGGCACCTGGTTTCCCCGCACCTTGAAATACGCCGCCACAGCCTCCCGGGCATGCAGCAGCCCTTTTGATTCAGGTAAATACACCAAATTACGAGCATCACTGAACCCGGCCAGAATAGCTTCTACCGGATAACCGACCCCCGCACGCGTCGGATTTGATTCCGTAAGATCCAAAACCCCCTGTCCCAGCGCCTTGCGTTCCGCAAGGGCCAGGGACAAAGGGTTCTCGGAAAGTTCCCAGCTTGTGCGCCGCGAAAACAATTACGCCCCTCCGACCATCGCGCCGATCTCTTTGTCCGCAAGATACAGACTGATCGGGCCAGCATTCTTGATCAGATGAATGATCTTCTCCATATTGCTCTCTTCTTCAACCTGCTCATCAACAAAGAATTTCAAGAAACTAGTGGCCGCATAATCATTAGTTCTGCGCGCTTCTGTCATAATATTATGGATCGATGCCGTCAATTTCAATTCATGCTTCAGAGAAACAGCAAAAACTTCCGCGATATCCTTAAAAGAATTGACCGGATCCTTCATGCCGGCGATACTGACAGGCTCACCGATATCCATCAAAAAACTGATCAACTTCTGCATATGCCCGCGTTCTTCTTCAGCCTGTTTATACATAAACTTGGCCGTACCTCTCCAGCCATTCACCTCCGCCCAGACCGCCATCGCCAAATAAATATTCGACGATTCAGACTCAAGAGCCACTTGCTCATTCAATAATTTGACTACATTCTTTGATACCATATAAACCCCTTTCAAGAGAACGTTAATGAACCTGCTTAATAACTGTTAGTATTTAGTCGTACACAACCGGTTCTCATGACAAAATATTCCTGAATTAAAGCATCTGCGCAATCCGCAGGACCAAAGACTCGGAGTCCTCCCACCCTAGGCAGGCATCTGTGATCGACTTGCCATAAACACAATCGGTCGACGACTGAGCTCCCTCCACCAGATAACTTTCGATCATCAATCCACGGACAAACCGGCGCAATTCCGGAGCATACTCCAACGTCCGCAAGATTTCTACTGCCACACGCGGCTGCTCAGCAAACTGACGATTGGAATTCGCATGGCTTACATCGATGAGGACCGACGGATTTTTAATGCCCGCTTCGGCTGTCATCTTCTGAAGGAGCGTAATATCCTCATAATGATAATTAGGGATATTTCTGCCATATGGACTCACATATCCACGCAAGATCGCATGCGTCAACTCATTGCCTGAAGTAGACACTTCCCACCCGTTATAAGAAAAGATATGCGGCGCCTGGCCCGCACGGATCGAGTTCAACATAACGCCCATATCGCCACCCGTAGGATTCTTCATCCCGGCGGGAATATCCAGGCCGCTCACCGTCAGACGATGCTCCTGATTCTCAACAGACCGTGCCCCGATCGCGACATAACTCAAGACATCTTCCAGATAAGGATAATTGAAAGGATACAACATCTCATCGGCCGCGCTCAAGCCGGACTCCATCAAGGCACGAATATGCATCCTGCGAATGGCGATCAACCCCTCAACAATATTAGGTTCATCCTTCGGATCAGGCTGATGCGCCATCCCTTTATAACCAATACCGGTCGTCCGGGGTTTATTGGTATAAATGCGCGGCAATAACATCACCTTCTCTTTAACGCGATTCTGCAACTTCGCCAGACGCGCCACATACTCACACACCGAATCTTCATTGTCCGCCGAACACGGGCCAATGATGAGAAGGAACCGGTCACTCTTCCCTTTAATAATATCTGAAACTTCCCTGTCCCGTTCCTGCTTTACTTCCAGCAATGCCGGGCTGACCGGAAGTTCCTGCATAATAGCCGCCACATCGGGCAGGCGCTGACGATAATCAAACGACATAAATCCGCTCCTCGTTAAATTTCTTTCTTTACCCGTAACTCTTCAACTTCCTGGCGTACGCATTTAAGCGCTGCCTCAAGCTGTATATAATCAGCCTTCGCCACCCATTGGGTCCCTTCATTCTTCTTGCGAAGCTTAAGATTTTCCTCCCGCAGCGATTTCAGTTCTTTCAACGCTGCCTCCAGCTGACGTTCAAGTTCTAAAACTCTCGACGACAGCGTACGCCCGGCCAGCGAAAGTTCCTCTTTAACACGTCGCGCCTCTTTAAGCTCCGCCTCAAGCCTGATCCGCTGAGTTGATTCATGGTTCAACGCTTCACGTGTCCTGGCCAGATCCTCCTGAAGCAAACGCTCCTGCTGCCTTTCTTTTTGAGAACCGGCTGTCTCTTTTTCTCTCCAGGCTTTCTCCTGATCCAGCTTCTGCTGCATCCCGGCACATGAAACCTTCCACTCCTGTGCCTGTTTTTCTTTGTCCCGAAGCTGACGCTGAAGATCCTGCGCATCCGCTTCCAGCCTGTTCACACGTCCTTCAAGCCGATCCGCGATCCCCTGCCAATCTTTGGACGGAGGAACAGCCGCAGCGGAACGTTTCTTTTCCACAGGACGCCACCCTATTCCCGGCATCCGCCAGAGAAGGAACGCCAAAACCCCAAGGAGAACAACAACCATAATACTCAAGATCATCACAAACGGCATACAACATTTTCCTCAATACAGAATCCCCATTCATCTCTTGAATACAAGACCAAACAGAAAGGGCCTTTCATATGAAAGACCCTTTTCCGCTTTCACCTCGATGAATTATAAAAGAACTCTCGTTATTTCGCAAATTCCGCTTTGATCCGCGCCACTTCAACCTTAAACGCTTCAAACTGCTGATCCAGCAGTTCAAGCGCCGACTTGGCATTCTCAATATGCCCGTCCTTACCCATCCGGTCAAGATTAATACAGTTCTCATGGATCTGCATAGCTGAAATATTCCCCGCCCCTCCCTTAAGGCCATGGGCCAAATACTGAAAAGTCGCCAGGTCATGCTTCTCATACGCCTTCCAGAACCCGTCACGCTTACTCTTGAAATCTTCAATAAAAATATCAAACAACTCGAGCAAAAGCTCTTTATCGTCCTGCACACGCTCCATTACATCTTTTAGATCAATGACCTGACTCATTCGGATTTCCTCTGTTGAATTTGGTTAATAATGGTTTGAAACAATACGTCACGGTCAATAGGCTTGGAAATATACGCATCCATCCCATGCGACAAATATCTTTCTTTGTCTCCCGCCATCGCATTAGCTGTCATGGCAATAATCGGAATATGCAATCCTGTCTGCTTCTCCTCTGTACGAATAATGATCGTCGCTTCAACACCTGACATCTCAGGCATATGATCATCCATTAATATAAGATCAAAATGATTCTTGCTCAACAGATCCAATGTCTCACGTCCGTTCAACGCACAAACAACTTCCCATCCACGCTTCTCCAGGACCCTGGCCGCGATCTTCTGATTCACCAGATTATCTTCTGCCAGAAGAATGCGCAAACGGCCAACATCCTCTGAAGAGGCCGCCGCATCCTTCCCCACGGCCTGAACCACTCCCTGCCCATCCCCTTGAGCCGCCAGCGAAACAGCACTCGGACTGACCTTAAGGCGCAAGCTGAAAATAAAACTGCTGCCCTTACCTTCTTCACTCTCGATCCAGATACGGCCATCCATCATTTCCACCAGTTTCTTACAGATAGCCAACCCAAGGCCTGTTCCGCCATAACGCCGTGACGTACTCTCATCCACCTGGCTGAAAACTTCAAAAAGAGCGTTCTGACGCGATTTCGGGATACCGATACCCGTATCCGAGACCGCAAACTGAAGCTCACAAAAACCATCTTCACCCTGAGGCTGCTTAAGGCGGACAGAAACTTCCACATGCCCCTGATGTGTAAATTTAATAGAATTATTAACAAAATTGATGATGATCTGCCGGACACGGACCGGATCCCCCATGATCAAAGTCGGAACATCTTCCGCTACAAAATACCGCAGCTCAAGGCCTTTATTCTGGGCGAGGACCGCCAGCCCCTTGCATACGCTTTTGATGACATCGCGCAGGCTGATCTCGATGCTTTCGATCGTGATCTTTCCCGCTTCCGCCTTGGAAAGGTCCAGGATATCATTCAGTAAACCCAAAAGATTCCCTGCCGCATCCTTGGCGACTTTCAAATTATCTCTTTGCTCATCTGTCAATGGTGTGTCCAGCGTCAGGTCCAGCATCCCAAGCACCCCGTTCATCGGTGTGCGCAGCTCATGCGACATTTTGGCCAGGAACATACTCTTGGAACTGTTCGCCTCTTCCGCCGCTAACTTGGCCTGAAGCAGGACTTCTTGAATGCGTTTTTGCTTGCTGATATCCCGCAGGATACCGATCGACCCGACAACCTTGCCGTGCGCATCTTTAAGCACAGTGATCGACGCATCCACATCCAGGATCGTACCGTCTTTCTTGATCACCTGGGTATTGATCCCCGACAAGACCCCCTTCTTGCGAATATTGAGCTTGCGCATCTTGCGCCACTCGCGTTCGGGATAAAGATCCTTGATCGGCTTGTTAAAAAGATCGTCACCGCTCATCTCCAGCATCTTCTCCGTAAAAGGATTCCACGCCACGATCTTTTCATCCTGATCCGTAACCGTGATCGTTGCCGCGGAATTATCAAAGACAACCTTGAAGATCTCCTTCGACCGCAACAGGTCGAGCTCCACTTCTTTCTTTCTGGTAATATCTTCGATCACCAGATTCAAGAACTGCGGACGTTCTTTGAGGTCTGTATCAACGGTAACAGATAATGATGCCCAAATCGTCCCAACCCTTCTACGCCTCAACAAAATCTCGTACCCCTCAACACTGACCTTCTTTTTCAGAAGCGTCACAAAATCAGACAAGGCTTTTTTATTTTCAAAAATATCCGCCATCTTACAGCCCAGCAGCTCCGCCTGGCTGTATTGCAGCATCTCGGCAAGCGCCACATTCACAAAAAGGAATTGTGCGCTCATACCAAATGTCGTACGGCCGACACCGATCTTGAGCGAATCGATAAAATGAGGAAGATTATTATCTTTAATGGACATTAGCTCTCTAATAATAGTTATGTTTCATATTTGTATAAGAATTCATTATACATTAAATCTTATTATTTCGCCTTCACCAATTCAATCTCTTTTTTTAACAGCCTTAATACGGTCTTTCAAGTCCAACTGTGAACAGAGCGCAAGGAAACCAACTCATCATTACCTTTCGAACTTGACAACATTCTCCCACCACACAGTCGAATCCCACTCCTGAAGCGAGTCCCACAAGTTTATCGCTGTCCGCGTCTTTAGAAAACCCGGCGCACGCTTAAGAAATTTTCTGGCAACAGGATATCCGTTATCCATATATTCCTTGGCCTGCACCAGGCACTCCAGAATATCGGCATCCCTCGCCACCAAGGCCTCCAGTGAATGCTGCGCGTCATAATCTGTGCGGATGTCCGTCAACTCTGTCTTTACTTTAGAAGGAAGCCCTGCCACCTGATCGGCAAAAACCCGTTTTTCGGCGGCCTTAAAATCAATGTAATAATGCCCCATCTTGTGAAGATCATTAATGCGGGCTTCATGAATATCATTGAAAAGAGTCATCGCCAGGACACGATACGGATCCGCGCCTTCTTCATGCGCCATATAAAAACCGATCACAGCACAACGAAAACAATGATCCGCCACACTCTCCGGATTCTCGATCCCCGCCACCCACCAGCCGCTGCGCTTAACACGCTTCAGCAATCCGGCTTCGGCAAAGAAATCCAGGGCCTTACTCCGGGAGGTTATCGAGGCGGAGCTTTTCCCCTTCGAGAGCGGCTGTTGTTTTAATACTTTTTGGTCTTTGTTTAATGATCTCATAGCAAAATATGCTCGCGGCATGCGCGGCGTTAAGCGACATTCGGGGGAATGCCATAGGGATCGTCAGCTTGACATCCAGCTTCTGCAGCGTCACATCCCGGATCCCCTTCTCCTCTGATCCGATCACTAATGCAATAGGGAACGGTAATTTGACTTTCTTGATATCCTCGCCATCCTTGACCACGCTGCCGGCGATCCAAATCCCCCGGGACTTGGCTTTTTGAATGGCCTGATTCAAATTATTAACTTTCGCGATCCTGATGTAATTATCGCCGCCGCAAGCCACCCGCAGGACAGCCTCCGTCACGTGCACGGAGTCATGAGTGGGAAGAACCAAAGTAAACCCGCCCAAACAGCCCAGGCTGCGGATGATCGCGCCGAGGTTCTGCGGATCATTAAGCCCATCCAGAAAAACAAATGTTGTCCTTCCGGCCGCCGCTTCATCCAGGACATCTTCAAAGTCCAGGTACGTAAAATCCTCGACCTCCATAAGCAGCCCTTGAGTATTCATACTACGGCCAAGCTTGAGCATTTTACGACCGTCGATAACCGTGATCGGTATCCCGTACTTTTTCGCCTTCGACGCGATATAACTGTGCTCAGGATTTCCCGCCTGAATAAAAATAACGCGAACACTCCTGGGGTTAGCCTTAAGGCGCTCCAGCACCGGATTCTTTCCGTAAATCTTCATTTCCTTATCCCCAATCCTAAATAGAACACCGGTTTCAGAATACTCCACCAGCCGAGGAACGGCTTCATCTTGGTGTAACCAAGTTTTTTCGGCGGATATATCTTGGTAACAAAAACTTCGGTGAACTTAAGCCTGAACTGAATGGCCTTGAACATCAAATACGGCTCGAGCTCATAAGCATCAAGCCACGGCTGATCGATATTGAACCGCTTGTCATTGAAGATCGACAAACGAAACGCCCGAAACCCGTTCGTACTGTCCGTAATAGGTACGCGCAGAAAGAACGACATTAACCACGGATGAAACCTCGTCGCGATCTTGCGATAGAACGGCATATCTCCGCCTGTCCCCACCTTGCCCTTATACCGCGACCCCTGGACAAAATCAAACCCCGCCTCGACCGCCTGCAGCAGGACCGGGATCTCGTCCGGATTATCCTTGTCATTGCCGGCCATGATCACCAAGACATCATAATGATGCGCACAGGCATGTTTGATCGCCGTCCGTATGGCAGCGCCAACGCCGCGCTGAAAAACATGGCGCAACGTCCGCACACCGCGCGGCGCGTAAGAACAAAGGAGCGCTTCTGTGCCGTCATTAGACCCATCGTCCACCACAGCATAATCTACCTTGCCGCATACCGGGCTTTTCAAAAAACGTTCAACAACACTTTGCAGTTTAACACGCTCGTTATAAGCAATAGGACAGACGAGGATCTTCAAACAAGCTCCTCAGGGTTCACACGCTGCCCATCCTTATTGACCCAACCGATCTGCCGTGCAGGATTTCCCACCATGACCGCATGCGGAGGAACGTCACGTACCACGACACAACCGGCCCCAATGACCGCATACTCACCTACCGTCACGCCGCACATCACCGTCGCATTAGCCCCGATAGACGCACCCTTCCTGAGCAATGTCGGCTCCAGCGTCCAGCCTGAACTGCGGCTGCGCGGATGACGATCATTCACAAAAGTCGCGTTCGGCCCGACAAATACATTATCTTCAATAATAACGCCATCATAGACAGGCACATTATTCTTGATCGTCACCTGATCTCCCAGGCGGACTTTACCCTCAACATAACAATGATCGCATATATTGCAATTCCGGCCGATAACCGCTCCGTCCATAATATTAACAAAAGCCCAAACACGGGTCCCTTCCCCGATATGCGCCTGTTCACTGACTAATGCGGTAGGATGCTGGAAGAAACTCATACGATCCTGACTGACGCTCCACCGTTATCCATGGATTTCTGCACAGCCGCCAAGGTGCGCACAACAGAAGCGGCCTTTAACGCATCGGCGATCTCCGGCGCAACGCCATTCTTGACACATTCAATAAAATACTGCCCCTGGCTCTTAAGGGGTTCTCCCAGATTGATCTTGGGGATCGTGATCGAGCCTTCACGCGAAAGCAGCTGAAACTCGCCGTAACTCTCATAGTACTTGGTCGTACGCTCTACATATTTGTCATACACGCGCACAGCTCCGAGAGGATCAAGGTCATCCCACACCAGCATTTTCTTTTCTCCAACAATCGTGATCTGACGGACTTTACGCGGATCCGCCCAGCTGACGTGAATATTCACCAGCCTGGAATCCGGATAATCCAGAGTAGCAAAAGCAAGGTCTTCCAGTGTATTCCCCAGGCATTTTAACCCGCGCGCCGAGGCGCTCACCGCCCCGCACCCCAGAAGATAATCAAAGATGGAAATATCATGAGGCGCCAGATCCCAAAGAGCGTTCACATCATAACGGAACGGCCCCAGATTCGTGCGCTCGGAATGAGCATAAAAGATCTTCCCCATTTCGCCGGAATCAATATAAGCCTTGACCCAGCGAATACCCGAATTAAACGTAAAGACATGCCCCACCATCAGAACTTTTCCCGCCTTATCCGCCAGAGCCTTCAATTCCAGGCACTCCTCAGGCAGCATCGCCAACGGCTTTTCGCATAATACATGCTTACCGGAAGCCAATGCTTCCCTGGTAAGCTGATAATGGAACCGTGTCGGAGCTGCAATACAGACCGCATCAATCGCTGGATTCGCCAGGATATCCTGATGATCCCTGGTAAATTCAACCGATGGAAAAAGAGATTTAACAGCCTTAAGACGCGCTTCATCGACATCCGCACACATCAAGCATTGTGAATCCGGCAGCTGAGAAAAGACACGAATATGATTGGGCCCCCAATGACCGCACCCGATAACTCCAACAGAAATCACAGCAACCTCCTGTTTAAAAATTTTTATATATTATATAGACCAGGAGGCTGATAACAAAGTGTTTTCTTTAAACTATCCCGTATCACAACCGTCAGACAAAGATTTTCTGCGTTAATGTTGCGCTTTGATCGCTCACAGGCCCTGCCGACTGCCATTATGAATAATGTATTTCGGCGCGACGGCATTGAAATACAACGGGTAAAGCGCCTCGGCATAGGTGTACTGCCGGCCGGCCGGATCGCCCTTCTTCACTAACCAGGAAACAATGAAATTACCGGGGACACTCGGCGAAACATAAAAAGAGAACCCGGTTTCTTTACTGTGTTCAGCAATAAGAGCATCCACTGTTTTTACCAGAATGATACACGCCTGATGGTCCCGCGCCATCCGGGCTGTCAATTGACGGATCTGCCAGGCATTGAACAAAGAAAAAACAATAACGGCCATGCCAAGCCCTGCAGCCAGAAACCTCCGCCAGCCATCAGCTTTAAAAAGGCCTTGCACCGTCACAAACAGGATAACTGTTGCCAGGACCCAGAAGTTATAGAAATAATACAGGCTGCTTTCAAGCCCCGTCCCATCGGCGCGGACATTCGCACGCCCAACCGTTAAGATCAACACATACCCCGTCAACATAAGGCCAAGCAAACCAACCCGCCAGCCTTCCCGAAAACTCCTTAACGAAACAATGACCGCGGCCAGCATAAACACGGCCGCTGCCGCCCCCGTCCATCGGGAGATAAAACCGCTGAACATCGGCCAATCCCATCCCAAAAGCTCCGGTGCCACCATCATACGGCTGAACGGACGAACATCCTGGCCTTGAAGAAAAAGTCCGCCAGCCAAGAACCATTTCACTAATTTAATGAAATTCTCTGCCGTCAATCCCAAGATCGAGACCGACATCATTACCTCTACCTCTCCTTCCACAACAGCGCCTGACAAGAAAAAATGGCCCAAGCTCCACGTTAAATAAACCGCCAACGGCAATAACAACACCATCGCCCTGACTCCAAATTTCACCTGTTTCAAGCGGAACAAACGAAGGATCGTAACCATAAAGAAACACGGGATATACCAAACGGCCGCTTCATAGATCAGCACTGCCGCGAACAGTATCCCTGTACACTCCGCCAGGGAAACACGATCCTCGCCATCAGAAACAATATATTTCTCCAGGCGTTCCAATGCCAGAATGATCAGTCCCGCAAAAAATACATACGGTGTAATCCCATGCCAGACAACTGCCTCAACATTCACGAATAACAAGGAAAAGAAAAGAGAAAATACTGCCGCTGCCGCATGGCTTCCGGGCCCTCCCCAACGCAATAACAAACGCCATAAAGCGGCCACCGTAAAAAGATGCGCCCCCAAAGCCACAACCTGCCACCAAAAGAAATTGTACCCGAAAAATATCTTCTGAATACCCAGAAATACAAACAACAACGGACGAAAAAGAAGCGAATCACCTGGAGAGAAAAGCCGCGTACGATTATAGTCCATCACTCCGAACGTCAAATCCTTCCAGGACGTTTGCATCCCGTATTCAGCCAGAAAAGATACCTGATCCGCACGGGCGCAGTGAAAAAGTGAAGGATAGTACGCTGCCACGGTCACGGCAAGAATAACCGTCAGCAACAACCATCCCCGATAAGTCTGCACAAAATCCATCAAAAACCGGTAACTGTTCATAAGCAACCGTATTATACAAGATAAATCTGGATATCCCAGACTAGCACTTGCAATTTACACACGACCTTCTAGAATGAACACATGAAAATCCCCGGTTGGCTGACACGCCGCAACAGTGTTCGATTAATCCTTCTGCTCGCCATTATCGGCGGATCAATCGATGTTATGCATGACCTTAAAACACTCTTCGTTAAACGCCGCCTTCATCCTTATTTCTTCGGCGGAGACCTTTTCGCCCCGATCAAAGGCGCCAGCGGAAATGAAAAATATATCGGCTATCTGACAGACCGCGATATCAAAGACGATAAAGTTTCCATGCGCTTGACCCAGGCTCAATTCACCCTTGCTCCGGTCATCCTGGATCTCGGCAACAGCACGCATCATTTCCTGATCCTGGATTTTCAGGATGAGAAAAAAGCTTTTGCCGCGGCTGTTCAGTTGTCGGCAAAACCACTCAAACGCAGCCCGCAGGGGATCATATTTGCTGAAAGGCAAGGCTTATGATGATCTTCCCCCTTGTGCTATCGCTGCTGCAGGGCTTCTTTCTTCTCATCGCGATCTTTCCGCCCTCTGAACGCCCGCGCATGCCGCTACTCCTTTTTCTCGGAGCCCTCATCGGCATGGGAACAACAGCTCTGCTGACATTCACCAGCTTTCTATTCTTCAACCAACTCCTTCCCGGTTATGTCATTGCACTGAATTGTACCGTAACACTCTTTCTGTTCTTCCTGGCAAAACATAAAGGGATCCCGTTCCCCTTCACCCTGAATGCCTGGAACAAGCAAGATTTGATCGGGCTCTTTTTTCTCATTCTTTTTCATATCCCCGTCTTTCTTTATGCCGCCGCTTATCCGCATGGCGGGTGGGATGCCTGGTCATGCTGGAACCTGAAGGCCAAATTTCTTTTCCTCGGAGGCGACGGCTGGCGCGGTATGATGGACCCCGCGCTCTGGCGTTCCAATATCAGCTACCCTTTCCTGCTCCCTCTCGTGAATGTCTGGGCATGGTGTTTTACCGGAGAACCCTCCCAGGCGACCCCCATGGCCACCTCCTGCCAGATCTCCCTGCTGATGTCCGGGATCCTGTTCTTCGGACTCAAGGAAATAAACAAGACTCTTTCCTCCTTGCTCGCTCCGCTATGGGCACTATCGGTCATGTTCATGGTCATCCTCGCCTCCAGCCAATATAGCGACCTGCTAACAGGAACATGGCTGCTGAGTGCCTTGCTGGCATTCAAGCTTTTTATTGAACGCCGATCAAACAGCTACTTATCCATCCTGCTCTTGAGCCTTGGTTTCATGAGCTTTACAAAAAGTGAAGGACTTGTACTCTCCCTGATCACCGCCCTCATGTGCGCAGCGGCGATCCTGCGATCTCCTTCACTCAGAAAAATAGTCGCCTCCTCCTGGAAGGTTCCACTATTCGCGCTCATCTTATCCTTTCTGCCTACACTCTTTTTCCAAACATTATGGGCTCCTGACAGCCGTACCTTCATCAATGGGCTGACAACCGCGACTCAACCCATTCTGATGGAAAGACTATATGCAACTTTTATCTATTTGGGGATTGAACTGAAACATCCTAAATGGAATGGCTTCTGGTTCATTCTGGCAGGAGGCATATTGCTGTCCGGAACACGCGCCTATCGTAAAACCCTTTGGGTGATCCCGGCTATTATCGGAAGTTATATACTTTCATTGATCTGCGTTTACACCATTAATACATTCTTTCCTGTTCTCTGGTGGTTATCCACAACGCTCAACCGGCTGCTTTTTGCCCTGGTCCCCGCATTGATATTCTGGCTTTTTGCAGCGATCGACAACAATGATCCAAAATTCAAATAACTCCCTCTACCAGACCCCTGGCGGATCGTTCGTTCCCAGGAATCCCTGAACAGTCACGGCCATAGGCCTGATATCAAGGATCACAGGCGTTAACCCGGATGCGCTCTTCAACTGCTGCCATGTGAATGGATCAATAAAAGCTGCTGTTGTACCCTCATCCCTCACAGTCTGTAGATCCAACAAGCCCGGAGTCAGGTCAATGCCACCTGGAGAGGTTATCTCAACATTCTTTGAGGACATGGCTGCATCTACCTCGTGCCATAATGAATAAAAAGGTAATCTCTCCCGATATTCATGGCTGTGCACCAGCGCTTCAGGAAGCAGCACTACTCCCGTATTCCAATAATTAGGGAGGCTATCTTCCTCTGTCAGCCCGCCATCATCCAAAGGCTCATGTTGATCGGCCACCAGATCGACAATGAACCAGGTTTCCGCGATCATGACCTTCGTATAATAATAACCCTTGCCCGACAGCGAATCTTTCCGGTGCACGAACTGAGCTTTGAAACCGGATCGCTGTAGAAGCTTCGTTACCCGACTAGCGCTAGCATAAGCCACAAAAGGATAACTCTCATTCTTCTTAAGCGATCTTTTTAAATCATACAAGGTTTGCACGCCCTGCCTGCGAGGCCTCTTCCAATCATCGTCAAGTAATGGCAGAAAGCGTTCAATCTCAGCCCTTTGCTCAGCGCTGAGTTCCCTTTTCGCTTCTTTAGCCAGCCAATCGGTTGCTGCCGCCCTGAACTTTTCTCCCGTCAATAATACAAAAGCCTCCACCTCATCTGTAAATATTCTGTATTGATCCAAGTATTTATCCTGGCTCACTGAACTCTCCTGCTGATCATTATTAACCTCCAGTAAATCCCTCCACCAATCCCGCTCCTCTTGAGTCGTCGCGCTTGACATATAAGATCGCCCTACCTCTCTTATTTCAGCCAGGGACGTAAGGCTCAAATTAAATAATTCCATTCTCATTTGACTCATCCATTCTTTCGTCTGGATATCACTCAATCGTTTCAGGACCGCCTCACTCACGCCCAATAGAAGGACGGCCGCCTTCCCGGGTGCGAAGCTCAATACCCTTTCAACCACTTCAAAGTCATCGCGCAGATCAGGCTCATGCTGAACATACTCCTTCAAAGGAGCGATCATCTTCGCATAAACAGTCCACTTGAGATCATCTTTATGCTTGCGTAATAATCCATCGATACGACTGTCCTGAACAAACCGGGCGATCCTTCTGGATAGCTCCTGCGACGGCTGAAAAAGCCATCGCGCATTCCCGCGATCCTTGTCGGCCAGGTCAAATGCCAGCTCAACAGTCGTGGCACCATCAGCACTTATTACAGAGATCGATCCTCCATTCTCTTCAATATCCTGGCGAATATTATGCAGTCCAACACCCCTGCCGCCATATTCCTTATTCTTCCGAGACTTCTCACGTCCAAGCTTATACGCCCATAACAACTCCGCATCGCTCAACCGTTTCGCCCGCTCCACAGGGACAAGAAATTTATACATATCATCTTTCTCAAAAAAAGCGCCTGGATCCGCCAGGATCTTTCCGCGATAAGTCTCGTATAACTTGTTCTCCTCAGCAACAGCGACCGCTCTCAGCCTTAACGCCTCATAATCGATCATTCCCTTATTCGTGACCCTGACCAGCCCCTTCTGACGCACATTGTCATGCTCCAAACGGACCTCGATCATGCCTTCTTTTTGTTCATCAAACGCGTTAGCCATCAATTCGGCAATATCTCTTGAAAGCCGGTACGCCAAATATCCTGACTTGATCTGAACATCTCCATCAGGGGTAACCAGTTGAAAGCGGTCTTCAAAAACATCAAACCTTGAAAGAATGTCCAGGCTGTTATCCACCACTTCCTTCAATGAAAGCTCCATCATCACAGGATCGATCGGCCGCAGGTCCGCCCTTACGATCATGGCATGATCCGGAATACCTTTCGGCAGTCGTGCCGCGTCTGTTATAACCGAAAATGCTCCGCTAGCGATCAAACCCAGCGTCGCTCCACCCGAAAAATACTTGCGCGGCAAAGACTGCCGGGTGAACGGATCCACCTCTTCCTTGATATAATTATAAACACCTTTCTGAAACGCTTCCAAATACAACTCCCATGTTTTCTCAGGAGAGAAAGAACATACTGTCGCAGAAACAAGGGAGCTTTCATTCCCGCACGCCAATCCGTCAACTTTCTGTTGATTGAAATACACCTGGGCTATCCCTCCGGATTTGATCTTCCGCTTGACCCATGTCGCCAGAATGAGCGAATGATACACCTGCCGCAATTGAGCGAAATGCCTGCCCTGATTAACCTCTGTCTCAAGTAACGGCAACACAATTTCACGAACAACTCCCTGCACGATTTCCGATGGCATACGCTCAACGCTCCGGGAGGACAAAGAAGACTGCAACGTCGCCCGATAATCCGTCTCCAGCAGTACTTTCAATCGACTGTCCACTACAAAAGCGGCAGTCTGATTCTCATACACAGTGGCTTTCTCCGGAACGATCCAGACTTTATTAAATGTATCCAAAGGGACTTCCGTAGTCCCATAACGCTTGAAGGCTTCCGCATACACTCTATCCCAGAACTCTTTGCCAATAACGTCCTCGGGATAAATCACAGATGCCGCGACTTGTTTGAGGATATAATCCTGCGCCAGTACATCGCGCCCCATTTCAGTCCGGCCAAAAGATTCTGGCACAATCCGGTCTTTTTCATAAGGTGAAAGATTGACCCAAAGGTCTTCTTCAGGGATCGTTAATGATGCGAGGAAATATTTGATCAACCTCTGCGTATCGGTGGCCGGCGCAGGGCTATCACCTTGATCAAGAATAAAATCAAACCGGAAAGGATCTTCAGGGTACAATCTGATCCCGGTCAGCATAGGCGGAGTTACTGTTGAACTGAACGCGATCCGTGTCCCAGGTACCGGAAGAAGGTCCTGTCCAACGGCATAACACACCGGAGCAATAGCTCCTGAGATCAGAAAGATCCCCAGCAACACACAGGAAACCACCCGGGTCCATAATTGCCTGTACTTACGAAAAATAACCATGATTCGATTCATAATAGAATAAATATATACTATTATTCTACTATTTTCCAATCTACAAAAAAACCCCCAAAGTCTTTTGACAGACCTTGAGGGGCACGAAAACTGGCGAACCTGACCTGGAAATTCAGCGCGTGATCTCGAGAACCTTGAACTTTTTTATCCCGGCGGGGACCGTTATAGAAACTTCATCGCCTACCTTATGTTTAAGCAAGCCCTGCCCGATCGGCGAGAAGACTGATAACGGATCTGTACCGAACTCCGCTTCCTGAGGCGATAACAGCATATAACGCACTTCCTGCCTGGTATCAAGATCCAGTAATTTGACCTTGGCACCGATAAAGATCTTATCCGACGGTATATTCATATCTTCAATAAAAGCAACATCCACGAGATGACTTTCCATCTCGGCTATCCGCGCTTCATTATGCGCCTGAGCATCTTTGGCCGCATCATACTCCGCGTTCTCCGAAATATCCCCCTGCGCCCGAGCTTCGCCGATCGCCTTGGCAATACGCTGACGCTCGGTGGTCTTCAGGGTCTCGATCTGCTCGACCAACTTCTGATACCCTTCCCGGGTAAGATAAACTTGTCCTGCCATAAATTACATACTTTCTACAGCTTTCATCATTACAGGAATGATCGCCTGGGCTTCTTCTTTCGTCATGCGCCCAAGCTTGCTAAAGGCCCATTCGCCGGCAGCATTCTGATTTTCGCGGCCTAACTGAAGCTTCTTTATCCCCGCATTATAAGAAAAAACACCTACGGTGATACGTGATCCTTCAAACTCTTTAATTTCTTTGAACGCTTCCACATCTAATGACTTATCGTAAGGCATTTGTCCCTCCCTGTTGAATCGACTGCATCATGGACAAGCTTTTGCCACCTGTACGGCAAGAAAGCCCATCCCCATAAAAATTTATCCCATAAGACCGGGGATATTCAGCCCGCCGGACTTCTGCATCTGCATCGCAGCCTGTTTTTGCGACTTCAACGTAGCTGTATTCAATGCCCGCACCAATTCCGTCTGAAAACGCGCCTTCTGTTTCGGTTCGAGCCAATTGTCCTCAACCTCAACAGCCTGGATCATTTGAGCACCATTGATCCTTATCTTGATCCCGCGGACATCGGTACAATCTAACACGATCTTCTCAAGCTCTTTCTTAAGCGCATCGGCCTGCTTCTTAAGGTCCATCAATTTTTTCATTTGATCGAACATGACTTCTCCTAACTTTTACCATCGGGAAATAAAACAACACAAGGCTATTACACGATCCATGCCTTGTGTTGTTGATTGAAACACATTTTTATACCTTATTATCTCCACTTTTGCAAGTCAAAAATTCAAAAGCGATCGGTCAACGCACAGCAAAGGATAAATCATACAGGGTTTGGACCAGAAAATGCTTTAAAAATATAATAATAAGGAACGCAATGATCGGAGAAATATCGATCGCCATATAAGGTAAAACCCTGCGGATAGGAGCAAGGATCGGCTCTGTTGTTCGCATCAGGAACTGAATAATAGGATTAGCCGGGTCAGGATTCACCCAGCTGCTCAAAGCCCGCACCAACACCAGCCAATAAAAGATTGTTAAGCCAATATCTGCCATTTTTGCCAATGCCGTAAACAAATTAGATAGAACGAACATAATAGCCTCCTTCAATTAAATATTGTTTAATAAAACTCATGCTCCAGAAATGATCGTACGGGTTGGAAAAGGAATAATGATCCCTTCCTTCGCATACGCTTTTTGCAACCGCTTGATAAACTCGTGCCGCACCAGGAACCCTGTGCCGACATCCCGGGAGCGCATGATCACATTAAAATTAATACTTGAGTCCGCCAGTTCATTATATCTCAATAACGGATCAAATGTCTTTACCCCGCCGTCAACCGCTTTCAACGTTTCTCGCGCTACTTCCAGCGAGATCTTTTCAACCCGCTCCAGATCTGAAGCATAATGAACGCCCACGGGCACGACAACCACAATTTCAGAGTCAGGATAACAGTAATTGGTCACCCGTGTAGTCACCAGCATTTTATTCGGCAACACGACCGTATTGTTATTCGCCATTACGATCCATGTTGAACGCCAGCCAATACGATCCACCACCCCTTCTTCGCCCGACTCCAGTTTAATGAACTGGCCGACCTGGATCGGCTTATCAACGATCAGTTGAATGCCGGAAAAAAAGTTCTCCAATGTAGGCTGTAACGCCAGAGCCACGGCCAAAGAGCCGATCCCTAACGACGCAATAATAGGCGTCACGGATACTCCGAATGTATCCAGCAGAATAAGTCCGCCCAGCCCAACCACTACCACACGCACAAAACCCTGCACGACTCCGCTCGACGTCTTCAGGACTTCCACGCGTTTTGACGCCTCCTTGATCAGGCCCTGAACAAATTTATCCACAAACAAAACAACCGCCATGATCGATACAGCCTTGAAAGCTTCGATCAACCACTTCAAAATATCAATGCCCTCCCCTTTAGGTATAAGGTTCTGGACCGCCAGGACGCCGCTGGCATAAACAAGTAACTGCAGCGGGAAATCCAGGGAATCCAGAAGCAGGTCATCCCAATGATTCGTTGTCTTTTCCGTCAGCTTGCGTATAACGGAGAAAAGGATCCGCTTTACTGCCGCCAGGATTATAACCCACGATAGAAAAACCAGTGGAACAAGCACCCAGGGAGAAATGTTCCACATCGAAATACCCATACCGGCTCCTGCCATTAAGAAATATTAAAACACCTTGAATAAATTACCGTCGATCACACGCTGCTCGATCCGGTCGAGGAGTCTTTTACTCTTATGTGAAATATACTTGATCTCGGTCATCATTGAATTAATGCCGCGCGTTGTTTCATTGAACGATGCGGCCGTATCCTGAAGCACTTCAGCAATATCATACACATCCAGCAACGGCTCGCCGATCACGGGCCGTGTCATATCCAGCGGAGGATCTCCCGCTACCCGGCCGATCTCCACGTATTTAGCGCCCAGAATGCCTTCAGTCAAGATCGAAACCTGCGTACACCGGACAACCTGCTGGATAAATTTCCGGTGAATACTCAGACTGACCTTAAGTCCACGATTCATGACTTCCTGATCCAGAAATCCGATCTTTTCCACTGTTCCCACTGTCACCCCTGAAAGGCGGACAGGGGCGCCCTCCGTCAGGCCGCTGACCTTGTCGAACAGGACCACCAGACTTGATCTTGGTTCCGTAAGCCCCTTCTGAAATCCGATCAGAAAAATAACACCAGCGGTCAATGTGATCCCCGCCAGAAAGAATATTCCCGCCCAAAACTGCCTGATCCCGTCATTTCTAGCCATTATTGATCCTGTAAGAATTCTTGTACAAAAAGCTCAGCTGAAGCCTTTAGCTCTTTCTCTGTGCCCTGAGCCACGATCTTGCCTTTATCCAGAACGAAAGCCCGGTCCGCAATACGGAACGCGTTCATCATATCATGAGTTGTAACAATCGTTGTGCATCCCGTCTTCTTTGACAGGTCACGGATAAGTTTCGAAATATCCCGGCTGCGGATCGGATCCAGTCCCGATGTCGGCTCGTCGCATAACAATACTTTGGCATCCATGATCAAGGCCCTGGCCAAGGCAACCCGTTTCCGCATACCCCCGGAAAGTTCTGCCGGGAATTTATTCTCAACACCCTGCATATCCACCATCTTTAAATAACGGCCCACTTTCGTATGAATATCAGCCGCACTCAACTGTGTATGCTCTTTCAAAGGGAACGCCAGATTTTCACCGGCTGTCATAAAATCATACAACGCATTATCCTGAAAAAGATATCCCATCTTCCGGCGAAACAAAAGCAACTGCCGTTCCGATAATTCTATCACCTCTGTTCCATCCACTCTAATACTTCCAGCATCAGGAGCGATCAATCCGATCATATGTTGCAGAAGAACGCTTTTTCCCGTTCCGCTCAAACCCATCAGGACCGCCAGTTCTCCCGCCGGGACATGAAGGGAGATCCCATCAAGGACCAGGTTGCCATTAAAGGATTTGGAAACACCGCTGATTGTGATCATATCAGCTCTGAGGCTCAAAAACACGGTAACGCCCGCGTTCATACCGGGTATACATCCGGGCATACGGCTTCACATCCACCCGCTCAATGAATACGACCGTCTCACGGTACTGTCCGATCGGGATCATTTCGCTGTCCAGCAGCCGTTCCACTTCATCCGTAGGGACCCAGGTGTTCATTTCGATCTCTATGGCTTCACCTTCACGGATCCATGCCGGCTCTGTCGCGCGGAAAGACGCGTCGAACCCGCTCTCCATCGTCCGTTTCGGCATCGCACACCCCGAAGTCATGGTCATCAATACCAGCATCCCCGCCAACCACCGCACCATGCTTAATTCCCCCCTATCGCAATAATAAATTTCGTCAGGATCGTATTCGATACAATGACCAGAATATACGACAGGGCTACGGCCTGTGTCGTCGCACGGCCTACCCCTAGAGATCCGCCGGATGTGCTAAAACCTTTATAACAGCAAACCCATCCGATCAGCAAAGCAAAAAAGAACATTTTCACAAAACCACAGAAAAAATCCGGATACCCTACCGCCGCGATCGTTTGCGCCATATAAAAAGAACTCGGAATATTCGCTTCTCCAACGCCGATCATATATCCACCAAGGATCCCCGTAAGCCCTGACACAACCACAAGGATCGGCAGCGCTATCAGGCAGGCCAGCATTCTTGGCACCACCAGGAACTCCACAGGATCAACGCCTAAAGTTCGAGTGGCCTGAACCTGGCTGTTTACCGTCATAGTCGCCAGCTCGGAAGCGATCCCCGCGCCGGATTTTCCGGAAAAAACAAGCGCCGTAAAAACAGGGCTTAATTCCCGCACCAACGACAGCGCCACCATCTGCGCAATAAACTCCTTGGCGCCAAATCGTTCCATCATCACTCGCCCTTGCATAGCCAGTACTGCCCCTGAGGCTAAAGATGCAAGCATCACGATCCCCAGCGATTGAACGCCCTGTACATGCAATTCTTTAAAAACTTCTCCCCATCGTACCCGTCCCCGCAGAACAACAAGAAAGACATCCCCCAGAAACAAGGCGGACCGGCCGAGCGCGGCTATCATATCTGCAAGGACTGTGAACATAATATAATTATATCGTAAAAGAATACCCACACATTAAATATCCTGTCGCACTGCGACAGAAGGCTATCAAGTGGTTAACTTCACTTAAGCCAAAGCCGCGCAAGCTCTGCATTGATCTGGCTTGCGGCTCTGTCGGAAAGGCGCTTCTCCTCTGAACGGTCGCTCCCGACGCCTTTGGAACGCACGCCCGTCTTCAAAGCCGTCCCTGTCTTATGTGCCTGCGTTAAGAACTGTGCCACACTCCAGATCTGCGCGCCGTTCGTCCGGCAAAAATACCCCAGCTCACGGTCATCCGTAACCAGGACGATCTCGGCCGGGCGCTCAGTGTTCTCCACCATCCGCTTGATCAGGTCGTCAGCCGTCTCACCACTTGAAAAAAGCACACGCACTTCGGCTGAGGACTCTCCACCCCAGATGTCCGGCTGGCCGTCAAAAACAATTGTAATGGAATTGCGGCTGCTGCCTTGCGGGCGATTGGCCTCAACAAAACGGACCAGCCCGCGGCGGCCGTCTTCAAGCTTAAGGCTGCTTAACTCCGGCATTTGCTGAAGAACATTGTACCCGTCCAGAAGGACCTGACGTGACATAAAAAACCCCACCCAAAATGCCCAGAACAACCACGATAAAAAAACTGATAAGGCTGATACTGGCCGCTATTCCCTTATCTACACCAACACGTGACAAGAAATACACCCAACCAAGCTCGCGCACCCCAAGTCCGCCGATCGAAGGCAGGAAAGACACTGCGCACACAATAGGGGTCACAACAAGAAAATACGACAACGGCACCTGCTGGCCCAGCGCAATCGCGATCAAATAATACATGACCGAACCCAGGACCTGAAAGAACGCGGACATCAAAACACATCCGACCGCTGTCCGCTTCCGGGCTTTCATCATAAGGACGTCCGCGTGCATCTCCATCAAGGCCTTGTGCAGTTTCGGTACGCGCTTGAAGATCTGACAACAGAAGGCGTAAACACCTTCATGAAACAACATAAAGCCGATCACCAGCGAAATGCCGGTCAACGCGATAACAGGAATGATCACCGCCGGAGCATCGATCACCTGATGCCCGAACAAATACGCAATGACCGCTAAAAGCACCAAACCGCCAAATCCGCTCAAACGATCCAGCAGGACAGACGCGAACACCTTGGGCTTATTTCCCACACTGCGCGACATCCCGATCGCCTTTACCACATCACCGCCGATCGATGTCGGAAGGAATAGATTACAGAAAGCCCCGACAAAGAAGTATCGGGCGGTCACCCACCAGGAAGGCAACAAATTCAATGCCTTCATAAAAACCGCCCAACGCACCACACACAGGAACTGGATCAGAAAGAAGAGCACGAAAGCCACGCCCAAGAGTTTCCAATCAGCCATCTTGACCGCGGTGATAATATCTTTCCAATCAATATAATGGAACAGCCATACCAGTAAAACAGAGCTTAATGCCAACCGGCCGAAAAAAGACAATGCATTTTTTACTTGTTCATTCATGAACAATATCCTTCCCTGGAACTGCCGCACTCTTCAAAACCTTCTTCCGCCATATAAGAACTACGCACCAAAGCGCCGGAAGCAATATAACGAATTCCCAACCCCAGCCCTTGCTCCTTAAACCTATCGAACACAAAAGGTTCAACGTACCGATCCACCGGAGGATGCCGCTCGCCTTGCGATGGCGCCAAATACTGACCAAGCGTTACAATATCACAACCCGCCTCTTTCAGCTCGCGTAATGTGAATAATATTTCGTCATCCGTTTCACCAAGGCCTGCCATAAGCCCCGATTTAACAAGCATACCGCCGCCCAGTGAACGAAGGAACCGTAAGACCCCTAATGAACGGCCATAGGCTGCTTGCGGACGCAACGGCAGAGATAAACGCTGCACTGTCTCAATATTATGCCCGACCACTTGAGGCGCCGCCTGCGCGATCATGCGAAGCGCTCCTTCATTACCTTGAAAGTCGGGGATCAACAACTCAATACCGCATGCGGGCACAACCGAACGGATCGCGTCAACTGTACGCACGAACTGTTCCGCCCCGCCATCGATCAGATCGTCACGGGTCACAGAAGTAACCACAACATAATTTAATCCCAGCCGGCGAACCGCCTCCGCCACCAACAGGGGCTCTTCGTAAGAAACATCCTCTGGCCGGCCGCTATTAACCGCGCAAAACCGACAGGCCCGCGTACACGTGCGGCCCAGGATCATAAAAGTCGCTGTCCCTTTAGACCAGCACTCACCCGTATTCGGACAATGCGCCCCCTGACAAACCGTCGTCAACCCGGTCTCTTTCAACAGCGACCGCATACGATCCATCGCCCGCTGATCTGGTATCGGCTGACGGAACCATTCAGGTAATTTATGGGAAGAACACCCGCAGCTGGACACTACCCTTTGCCTCGATAAACCACCACACGTTCAGCGCTGAGCGCTTCCAGCTTGGCTAACTGCACATTAAATTTCTCACGTTCCGCGGCAGTCGCATAATCAATGATCATACGGCCAAACAAATGATCCCCTTCATGCTGAAAGATCTTGGCCATCAGCCCGGACAAATTACGCTCAAAAACTTTACCGGTCTCATCCATATACCGCACCGCGAGCGATTCAGGCCTTTTAACACTGATCCTGACTCCCGGCAAACTCAGGCAACCCTCTTCCATTATCGTCTCATTGCCCGTGATCCGAATGATCTCCGGATTAATGATAACAAAAGGGCCATCCCCTGCATCCGCCACAAAGATCTGCTCATCAATCCCTACCTGGGGCGCAGCCAGGCCCGACCCTTCAAAATCGTACATGGCACGGATCATCTCTTTAACAATAAGCCGTTCCGCCGGACCGACGCTTTTCACCGGTTTGGCATGCTTGCGAAGGACAGGGTCGCCGTAATATCTAAGTCTTAACGCGGTTGGCATCATCGAGGTGAACTGTTGAGGTCTTCATCGTACGCGCTTCATCGGGAGTCACCAGCGCATAGCTGACAATGATCAATTTATCGCCCACATAGCCTTGCCGGGCCGCGGGGCCGTTCAAACAGATCTGCCCTGATCCCGACTGGCCGGCGATCACATAGGTTTCAATGCGAGCGCCGTTATTCACATTAAATATCTCTACTTTCTCACCCGGAAGGATGCCGACAGCCTTGATGATATCCTCATCAATCGTAATGCTGCCTTCATAATAAAGCTCCGACTGAGTAATACGGGCGTGAGCGATCTTGGACTTGCAAAAAGTAATGAACATTATATATGCGCTTTCAGTTTTTCAACGATCTTGACTTTCGGCAACGCGCCCACCATCTGATCAACAGGTTTTCCACCTTTAAAAATAATCAGAGTCGGGATAGACATCACACTGAAATCCGCGGCAATGTCCTGACACTCATCCACATTCACCTTGCAAACCTTAACCTGTCCGTCCATTTCTTTCGCGATCTCATCCATGACCGGAAGGACCATACGGCACGGGCTGCACCACTCCGCCCAGAAATCTACCAGGACAGGAATAGATGCTTTTACCACTTCTGCGTCAAAATTATCGGAACTTATTTTAATAGCTGCTCCCATAAATAAACCCTCCTAAATAGGATTTTTATTATATAAACCTCTGTTTAATCCCGCAAGGACTTTCCTTGCCGGTTCTTTTCGGCACTTCGTTGAACGGTCACGCAATACCCGAGCCACATCTTTCTGACGATTTGTCTGACCTCTGGCCATACAATCCTTTCAAATGAATATGCTCATAAATACCACTCAAAACCTCCTGGCAATACCCAATAAACCCGTAACAGTATAACGCTCCTCAACAATAGGACTGCGGCGGATAGCCGTATCAAAGAATTCAACGTGCGCACGAGAAAAAATAAGCCATTGCTTCGAGATCCCTGTCATCAGCGTCACTCCGGCAAAAGGATTCACCGCATGTCCAGTCCTGTATTCCGGCCGGCCGGCCCGCGCCTCTTCACCCCGTACGCCATAATAATAATCCGCTAACCCGCTCGACTGCGCCTTAACTCCCGCGGCAGTCTTGATCCGAAGATATTTTGACCCGAACGACTGTTCCATATCGATCGACGCTTCCCGTCCGTCATTCCGGGACAACACATCACTCATTATGCACGCATTCAATGCCAGCCCTTTAAAAGGAAGCGCCAGTTCAACCCTTAACCCGCTGTCCAGGGAACTTTCCCGGTCTTCCATCCCGCTCAGATCATCACTATCTGAAGAATGATACCCCATCATGCGCACGGCAGTCACGACACTTAATTCCAGATTGTCCTTCTTGTAAAAAGTATACCCCGCCTCAAGGCCGCGAATATAAAAACCCTTATACTCCCACATAACAATAGGAATCGGCATTGTCGTTGTTCCGACCCCGACATACGGACTCGTTGACATGATCCCGCCGACTCCTAAAACCTTAGGCGCAGGCTCATTGGCCCATGCCGTAAAAGGAATCAGGCAACCAAATATTAACCCTGCAAACAAAAGAATTCCTGCCATACAATCCTTCTAAATTAAGTTTTGTTTAAATATTTGAACAAGCTCCTCATTCGCTGAAAACGCAGCTGTCCGCCAGGACGCAATCATTTCTTTCTCCTTTGAAGGCCAATATTGCGCCCAGGTATCCCAACCGGTCACAGGGCCAGGCCGATTTATCCAGGGGTCATTCGGATAATAACTCATCACGCCATCCGGGAACATATGATGCTTTATCGCTTTCCAGGTCCAGTAAGTCCAGTGAATATCCAACGCCTTGAAATGAGAAAGAATATCAGCAACCCACCGGTCTTCTCCATATTTCCCGCTGCGAGACTGAACGCCAAACTCACCGCACCACAATGCCCGCCCACGCCCGGCTGAACTCCTGACAAACGACTCAAGGCGCTGACGCATAAACCCTTTATCCCATGTCAATTTTGGCCCCTTCAGCGGATAAATCAATCCAGGAATAAAATTAAACGTAAATTCCAGCGGTTCATAAAAATGAATCCCCAGCACGAGGTTATCATCCTCACTCTCATCCAGGCATTCAATATCCTGAGCCCAATGATTCCCTTCAGTAAAAATTATATGCTTATTATTTACGGACCGGATCGCCTTCACGGCTTCCTTATAATAGGCATTCAGCAAACCCGGGTCGTTCGTTACCGCTTCATTCAAAATATCATACCCGATCACCGCGGGTTCATTATAAAAATGTGCCGCCAGCATCTGCCAAAGAGCCGCCGCACGTTTCCGATATGACGGCACCTGCCAGAATAATGCCCGGCCGTCCGAATTCGAATGCCAGTCATGATTCTGTGCGCCAGGAACCGAATGCATATCCAGAATAACACGCAACCCGTGTTTTTTGGCCCAGCGCACCGCGCGTTCCAGGTATTTAATCCCTTCATTGGAATACAGGTACGGCTCAGTCTCAATCAACGCATAATGAAAAGGTACCCGGACATGATCAAAGCCAAGAGCCGCAATGCGCTTAAAATCATCTTCGGTAATAAAGTTATCCCGAAAAGCTTTCTGCAGATCCCTAAAAGCGGCTTCTCCTCTGGCTTTGATGAAGCGCTCCCTGAAGAAGCGGTAGCCCCGATTAGGCGCATACATAATATACCCTTCCGGCATAAGCCAGCCACCCAGGTTAACGCCCTTCAAATGAACCGGATGCCCCTCATCGGTGATCCGCCCCTTCACTACTTTAAGAAAATTCATACGTTCACCCCGCTCCAAGGAAGTTCCAATTCCGCCTCAAACTTTATTGCACGCGTTGAGCTGTCAAATGCGTAAACACAGGCGCTTTGATCACAATGAAAACCGGTGCATGGCCATCCCCGGCCTCAACATAACCACTCAAACGTCCATCGCGTACCACATTATTTTTTAAATGAGCTTTCGGCTGAAGATGTACCACATCCGTCGACCTGCCATCGATCGTACGTAATTTTCTCCCGCGCCCGATCGCCAGATCGATCGTATAATTTTTCTCGCTGTTACAGACTTTGATATCGAACCGAGCTCCAGGCTTCAAGTCAAATGCCCGGGCCACATAAGCCGCCGTCACCGTGTCCTGGGTATGGGGAGGGATCGGGAATGTTTTCTGACTGCCGTCTGTCTCGCTCTTGAAATACGCCATATTCTTGTCCGGGTCAAAATCGATCACGGCATCTTTCCTGTACCCGCCTTCACGGCGATGCACTTCATGCCGCAGAGAGACCAGGCGTTCAACATCCAGATACGACACATACTTGTCTCTCACGCGGTAAAGAGTGGAACACACGCCCACCGTCTGCGCGGTGACTTCAATCCTGTATACTTTCCGGCCGCGCAGTTCCGTAATGCCCTTAACCTCACTCACGATCTCTCCAGCCGTCAGCCCCAGCCACTTGACCTTAAAAACAATCTTCTCTTGCGCAGGGATCCGCCATCCATTCTCAGCCGCCAATGCCACTGGTGAAAAATACAACAAAAAAATAATAAATAGGCAACCAATTTTCATGACGATAGATGTTATACTTTTATTATCAACGCTCCGCGGAAGAAAATCTTCTGCGGCAAACAACGTCATTCTATATCAAGAGGCTTGCCATGACTCCAAAAACAAAAAAATTCTTTGTTCTTGATACAAACGTCATCCTTCATGACAGCGCCTGCCTCCATCAATTCAAGGAGCACGATGTCGTTATCCCTATTACCGTTATTGAAGAACTGGATAAATTCAAGAAAGGCAATGAATCCCTTAATTTTCAGGCCAGGCATTTTCTAAAAGAACTCGACAAGATCAGCGCAGACGGTATTTTTAATGGCGGGATCCCGATCGGCAAGAACAAAGGGAACCTGCTCATTAAACTCGACCAGAAATTCCATACTGACCTTAAACCTCATTTTGAACATGAAAAGCCCGATCACAAGATATTAAACTGTGCCTACTGCCTGGCTAAAGAAAATCCTGACCGGCAGATCACTCTCGTCACAAAAGATGTTAATTTACGTGTAAAGTCCAAAGCCGTACATCTGATCGCTGAAGACTATACAACCGATCATGTCAAAGATATTTCCACCATCTACAAGGGCTACCGGTTTGAAGAGAATGTTTCCAAAGAAGTGATCCACCAGCTCTGCCACAACCCGGCAGGTATTCCGCTCAAGTCCTTCAAGTCACGTTCCAGGTTTCAACCGAATGAATTTGTAGTTGCCCGCAATAAAGACATGTCCGCTATCGGCTTTGTCGACCCGGCGGACATGATGATCAAACACATTACCAAGATCAATGCCTCTAGCATTAAACCGCGTAATGTCGAACAAACCTTTGCCCTGCATGCTTTAATGAATGAAAACATCCGGCTCGTTACGGTGTCAGGGAAAGCCGGTACAGGGAAAACCCTGCTTGCGCTTGCGGCCGCTCTTGAACAGCGCGAGAACTACAAACAGATATTCCTGTCGCGCCCTATTATCGCGCTCTCCAACAAAGACCTCGGTTACCTTCCGGGTGGTGTCGATGAGAAAGTCGGCCCTTACATGCAGCCGCTCTATGACAATCTCGGCGTTATCCAGGACAGGAACATTGAGACCATTGAACGGCGCGGCAAAAAATTCCAGAAGATGCTCGATGATGAAAAACTGGTGATCGCCCCGCTGGCTTATATCCGAGGCCGCAGCCTGGTAGACACCTATTTCATTGTGGACGAAGCGCAAAACCTTACGCCCCATGAGGTCAAGACCATTATTACCCGCGCCGGCGAAAACACCAAAATGGTCTTTACCGGTGACATCTTTCAGATCGACCATCCTTACCTGGACATCTATTCTAACGGGTTAAGCTATCTGATCGATAAGATGCAAAGCCAGAAAATATACACACATATCTTTCTGGAGAAAGGCGAACGCTCCGCACTGGCAGAACTGGCGAGCGACCTGTTATAACAGGTCAGCACTTTTTGAATACAAAAGGGAGAAACCGCAAAATACCAGAAGCGTTATCACTTCCTGAAGCTAACCTATTCCATTGATCCTAACACTTGCGGGCAATGGCCCGGACAGCGGAAACAGCCGATGACCAGGCCCATTGCAGGTTAAACCCGCCGATACGCCCGTCCACATCAACAACCTCTCCGGCAAAATATAAACCTTCCTGCAAACGCGACTCCAGCGATGCCCCTTTTAATTCGTTCAGATCAACACCGCCAGCTGTAATTTCAGCTTTCGCATAACCTGCCGTATCTTTAACAGGAAGAGTCTCTGCCCGAAGAGCCCGCTCGAGAGAATGCTTCTCATCCCGGGTCAACTCCGACATCCCCGGGCGTTTCAGCCCGTCGACCGACGCCATAGAGAGCAAAAGCACCACCAGCCGCTCCGGCAACAATTCACCAAGAACATTTTTAAGGCTCCGCTGACCGGCTGCTCGAAAAACCACTTTCAGCCCGTCCGCTTCAAGCTCCGGAAGAAAATCTGCCTTTACTTCACCGCCGGAGGAATGGGCATCCAGCCAGGCACGGCCCATCTCCAGCGCGACCGGCCCGCTGAACCCGTGATGAGTAAAAAGCAAAGGCCCCTGGATCGTCTTTATTTTTCTTCCCGCGACCCACAAGGACAGCCTGACTTGAACAACAATACCGGAAAGGCTGGCAAAAACATCCCCGAAAGTTATAAACGGCGTCAAGGCCGGACGCCGGGGTACCAGCCGGTGGCCAAAGCGTTCAGCCAGGACATAACCGGAACCATCTGACCCTGTAGACGGATACGACAAGCCTCCGGTTGTGACAAGCACAAAACGGGCCTGTTCAATAAAGCCGCCGCCTGTCACATTAAATATATTATCCTGTACTGCGATCGAATGTACTTTAGCTCCACACCGCAACTCTGCTCCATTCCCCCTTATAGCCGCTAAAAGAGCGCTCAACACTGTGCGTGCCTTGCCATCAGCCGAAAAATAACAGCCGTCATCCTGCAATGCCAGCGGAGCCCCCCACTGTTCAAAGAACCGGACTGCATCCTGATTCGAAAACCCGTTCAACACATGCCGCAGCACATGAACACATCCGCAAGAATAATCCTTCTCGGTTACCTTCACATGAGTCGCATTGCACCGCCCGCCGCCGCACATCAAAAGCTTAACTCCGGGATGAGCTCCCCCTTCAAGCACCAGCGCCCTTAATTTAAGCCGCGACGCTTCCGCCGCTGCCATCAGGCCTGCCGCACCCCCGCCGATAATAATAAGATCGTACACCATATCTTCCGCCTATAAACCGTTCTTGGCTAAAAACTCTTGAAATTCTTTCAAGATCCTCGGCGATGACTGAAAGGGGTCATCATTATGCCCCCCATCCATCCTCACAAAAACCTTCGGCTCTGACGCCGCAAGAAAAAGCTTCTCTCCCAAACGAAAAGGAATGATCTCATCCGCAAAGCTATGCATAAACAACTTGGGGATCCTGATCCCTGCCGCCTTGGCCGCTGAATCAAACTTCACACCCACCAAAAATCGGGGAACCCATGGGAAGAACAAGTCTGCCAGATCCCGGATCGATGAGAACGATGCTTCCACAACTAACACAGCCGGAGACCTCCGGACGGCCAGATCAACCGCAACTGCGCCTCCCAGCGAAGAACCATAAAGAATGACCGGCAGGCGTCCCGCATCTTTCCTGGACACAACATGATCAAACGCCGCGCGAGCGTCACGATAAAGCCCGACTTCTGATGGAGAGCCTTTGCTTTGACCATACCCGCGATAATCAAACATAAAGACATTGAACCTCATGTCGGTAAATGTTTTTAGTTTCCCGATCCGGTCGGCAATATTCCCGGCATTCCCATGACAATATAGCAAATTCCCGCGCGCATTCTCAACCCGAACAAACCAGCCATGTAAAGGAACCCCGTCTTCAGCCTGAAAATGCACATCCTCATACACAAAACCCGCGTCACGAGGCGTTCGTCCGTCTAACGGCGTCGGATAATACAGGCTGCGGATCTCCAAATTCTTAACAAATAAAAACAACCCGACACCGGCCAAAACGGCCGCCAATGCAATCTTTCCCCAATATGAAAAGTGCATAATCTCCCTTCCTGGAAATCCCGACCTCTTTTAGATTAAACTTATTAAGTCCCTTGTTATCAATATGATCTCCTTAGGCAGTGAAACTTGATTCTGCGCCTTGAGAGAGATCTCACGGGGATGGAACATCCTGAACATCTGCCGCAGGGGCTCGATCGCCACGCGGGTGTAGATCACGGTCGACTCCAGGCTCTCGTGACCCAGTTACCTCTGGATGAACGGCGGGACGGAACGATGTTTCCAGAAATGAAAGATGCCATAGGCAATGGCCAGAACAACCGCCCCAACCAGGACGACCTTTAAATACTGTGCCACAACAGCCCCGAAGAGAGCAAGAAGGATCAAGCGAGGAATAACGCCAATCAAGGTGCAGACCGCGAACGGCACAAACGGGATCCTGGTAAGCCCGGAAGCAATCGAAAAAACCTTAAACGGAACAATAGGCAGGATCCGTCCCAACAGGACGCTCCAGGCGCCGTATTTCTGAGCAAAGGCTTCCGCCTTCTCCAGCCGGGAATGCGTAATAAAAATATATTTCCCGAATTTCAGGACAACCGGACGCCCGCCATAATATCCGATCGCATATCCGACCATTGCACCGAGCGCTGAACCTAACGCGCCAAAAACAACGATCGAATAAAAAGGCACGCCTATCGCCCCGGCTCCTACGATCACTACTTCCGAAGGAATAGGAATAATACTGGATTCCAGGAACATCGCTACAAACGTTCCAAGATCACCATGTTTGCTAATAAGTTCCGCTAACGCGGGCGGGATGGTTTCAGTCATGCGAAGAGTGTACCTGCGGACCTGAAAATGGTCAAGCGTTAACCGCGGTTATTTTACTCCCAGCCGCTGCAGGATCCAGATCATCGGGCACCACCCTGTAAATGCCGATTGCAGCAGATTAAGCGCGATAAAAGCCGTAAACCACAGCCATTGCGGGCTCACCCAATGCGCCAGCAACAAACTGACCAGCAGAAAAACCCCGGCAATCCCGCGCAACATTCGATCGATCATTTCAATCTCCTTTAAATTCATTCGTACTTAGGGAAAAATCAACGAGTTACATAAAAACTTTCGCTCTTAATATGGAGGAACCCTTACTTGGGTCTCATCATCATATAATAAAATACCGGCACCGCCGTCCGCGATAACAGGGTCGACGCCACTTCACCGGCGATCAACGCCAGCGCAAGGCCCTGGAAAATAGGATCAAACAATATTACTGAAGCCCCGATCACTACCGCTGCCGCTGTCAAAAGCATCGGGCGGAAGCGTGTCGCGCCGGCATCGATCACCGCTTCTTCCAGCGGCATCCCTTCACGGCGGCGTAATTCAATAAAATCCACCAGGATAATCGCATTGCGCACCACGATCCCCGCTCCGGCGATCATCCCGATCATCGACGTGGCCGTAAAGAATGTCCCTGTCATCCAATGCGCCGGAAGAATTCCGATCAGCGTAAGCGGAATAGGCAGCATAATGATCACCGGTGTTTTAAATGAACCGAACCATCCCACCACTAAAGCATAGATCAGGATGAGAACGATCCCGAAAGCGATCCCCAGGTCGCGAAAAACTTCAAAGGTCACCTGCCATTCGCCATCCCATTTCACCGACCAGGCTTCACCGCCTTCAGGCATTGTGGTGAATAACTGTTCCACCTTCTTCCCGGGTTCCGGTGAGACTAGGGCATCAATCTTCGGTCCAAGGCTAAGGATAGCATAGACCGGACTTTCCAGCGCCCCCTGAACATCTCCGATCACATAAGTGACCCGCATCAAATTCTTATGATAGATGACCGCGTCTTTAAACCCTTCCTCAAGGATCACCAGGTCCCGTACAGGGATACGGTTACCGTAACGCGACAACATTGTTGTATCAAGGATGCTATCCAGAGACGTCCGCTTGTCTTTCGGAAGCCTGAGGAATATTTCCACCGGCTCATTCTCACCGGATAAATGCGCCAGATCCACAGGATGGCCTTTCAAGCTTTCGGAAACAAGCGCCACCAGAGCGCTCGCCGCGATACCATTCACCGACGTTTTCTGCGCATTGATCCGCAGGCGGTACAATTTCTCCGGCTTCGTCACATATGAATCAACATCCGTAACATTCTCATCCTGATCAAACAGCCCTTCAATGTCCGCCGCCAATTGGGCACGGCCTTCTTCCGTCGGACCATAAATCTCTGTTACAAGAGTCGACAGGACCGGCGGCCCAGGCGGCACTTCTGCTACCTGCACCCGGGCGCCATACTTGGCCGCGATCTGATGGATCATTGGCCGGACAGCTACCGCGATCGCATGGCTCTGGCGCTTGCGCTGATCCTTCGCCGCAAGGTTCACCTGAAGGTCGGCCTGCCATGGACTGGAACGCAAAAAATAATGCCTCACCAGACCATTGAAATTATACGGTGCACTTGTTCCCACATACGCCTGGATATTACGCACCTCAGGAACAGCTGCCAGATAATCCGCCATTTCATTAATAGCCTGTGTCGTCCGCTGGGCCGGCGTACCTTCAGGCATATTCAACACGACCTGAAACTCATTCTTGTTATCGAACGGCAGCATCTTCACTTTGACCGCTTTAAGCGGAACAAGGATCACCGAAAATAACAGCAGTCCTGCCAGGACAAGGATCGAATTCCAACGGACTTTCGGACTAAAAATGAGCGGCTTCATATACCAGCGATAAACCCGGGTAAGCCAGTCTTCTTTCGCCCCCTCCTTATGCGCCTTCAACCTCCCCTGCTGATGCGCCGGCCCGAGGATTTTACATGCCGCCCAGGGAGTCGCCACAAAAGCCACGATCATGGAGATCAGCATGGCCATACTGGAACCGATCGGAATAGGCCGCATATACGGGCCCATGAGCCCGCTGACAAACGCCATCGGAAGAATAGCCGCAATAACCGTCAATGTTGCCAGGATCAAAGGTCCCTGCACTTCATTCACTGCTTCGATCGTAACCTGAAGGACATCCCGGCCGCGATTCTTCGCCATCCGCAGATGCCGGACAATATTTTCTACGTCGACGATCGGGTCATCGACCAGAATTCCAATGGAAAAGATCAGGGCAAAGAGCGTAATACGGTTCAACGTAAAACCCATGAAATAGAACCCCGCCAGGGTGAGCGCCAGCGTCATCGGAATAGCCACAGCTACAACCCCTGCTTCGCGCATCCCCAGCACAACAGCGATCAGAAGGCTCACCCCCAGAACAGCGAGCGCCATATGAAAAAGAAGCTCGTTGGATTTCTCCTCGGCTGTATGACCATAATTACGCGTAACCGTATATTCTACCGCTTCAGGAATAACCCCGCCTTTAAGCGCCTCCACTTTCTTTAATATCTTTTCACACAGCTTCGCGGCATTCGTCCCTTTTCGTTTGGACACAGCCAACGTCGCTGCTGAGAACGGGCCCTTATCCTTCTCATCGGACTCAGCCCCAAAACGAATATTGACCTCGCGCTCTGCTTCATCAGGGCCATCAACCACTTCAGCCACATCTTTCAAATACACTTCTGTCCCCTGACTGACACTAACGACTAGATTCTCCAGATCAGCCTTCGACCGAAAGAACGCATCCGCTTCCACAAAAACCAGCTCTTTACCATTATTGATACTGCCGGCCTCGGCCTTCACATTCGCCCGACGTATCAACGCTGCGATCTCGGATGGATCCAGGATCCGTTCTTTCAACTTAACTTCATCCAGATGCACACGAAACTGCCTCAGGCGGCCTCCCGTGATCTGTGTCTCGGAAACATCCGGGATCGCATTCACCTCATTCTGCACATCGGAAACCACCTTCCTCAGCGCAACTTCATCAACGGACTTTCCATGAAATGTTAACGCCAGGATCGGCACATCGTCGATCGAACGTGCCTTGATCAAAGGATAAGATCCATCTTTAGCAAGTGAATCCAGATTGGCATAAACCTTGGTATAAAGTTTGATCAAGCTCTTTTCTACATCTTCGCCAACCTTGAACCGCACAGTAATGATCGCCCCCTCCGAGCGGATCATCGAATAAATATATTCAACCCCATTGATCTCCCAAAGCCGGCGCTCACCGACATTCACGATCCTTCGTTCCACTTCTTCAGCCCCGGCTCCGGGATAAGAAACAAAAATATCAAACATCGGCACACTGATCTGGGGCTCTTCCTCGCGAGGCAGGTTCATCACAGCCAGAAACCCGATAAACACCGAAAAAAGAATGATAAGCGGAGTCACCTTTGAACGCGCGAACGCGCCAACCACTTTCGCAATAAACCCCTCATTAGCATGATCCATACGTCTAGCCCTCTATTGCCCCGATCAATTCCTTCATCCCGCTCTCATCGATCTTTCCGCTGAGAAAATACAACCTGGCTTGAGACGTCAATAAGCCTGCCTTTAATTCTTCAAAAGCGCTCTGTACACTGAACCGGGCTTCCCGGGCATCCTCAAGATCAATGATCGACTTGCGGCCTTCATTATATAAAGGCAGCAACATCTCTACTGCCCTAGCTGAATCTTCCGCCATATCTTTAAGCGCCGCATAATTCGAACGCAAGGCGTCAAACCGCGCGGCTTCGCGCGCGATCTCAACCGCGATCGCATCTTTTAATGAATCCACTTCCAGCCGCGCACGAGTAAGGGCTGCGGCTGCTTCTTTAACCCGGCCTTCACGGGCAGGATCAAATAAAGGAATTTCCGCCTTCACCCCTGCAGCTGCATTATTACCGCCGCGGTCAAGCAGGTCGTGCCGATTGTTTATTCCATCGGCCGTTACAACGATCGTAGGCAGCTGGCTATCCGCTGCACGCCGCCAATCTTCCTGCCGGGCCTTCACCCGTGATTGCGCTGCCGCCAGATCCGCCCGTTGTAAAGACCCTTGGACCAGTCCGGCAACATCCATCTCTTCAAACGATCCTTCAGGCAAAACAGCCGCCACTTCCACATCCGCTGAAACAGGGTCTCCCATCATGATGTTCAGCAGCATTTTCATCGCCTTCACCTGACGGGACAAATCATTCCTCGACTGAATAAAACGGCCGGCACGCACTTTGGCCGCGTAGAAATCCGCTCCCTGAACAACCCCCTTATCTTTCAGCTCCTGGGCTTTCTTGAGATCCTCCTGCGCAGCAATATCTGCTTCATCCGCCAACGCCTTCAATTTATTCAATGCCAGTGCATGAGTAAACGCATCATGCGCGATCAAGAACGCTTCCGTCCTAATATAGCGCTCCTCATGCTCCGCCGCCTTGATAGACTCACCTGCCGCCCGCGTCCGCCGAATGGTTTGCATGGCATCAAACAACGGCCAGCGCAGATGAACGCCGCCCTGAAAATCCCGCTGATGACGCGGAGTATTCAAGCGGTTCAAATCAAAATCTGCCTGAGAAAATCTCTCCTGACGCATCAAAAGACCAAAAACATTCACAGGATCATCGGTCTCCGTCATCCCCGCCGATACCGACACGCTCGGCCAAAAACCGGCTGAGGCCTGCATCTTCCGGGCAAGCGCCATGTCCACATTGGCATGAGCAGCTTTCAGCTGCGGATAATACGCCAGGACCTTCCGCGAAAACTGCTCAAACGTCAAGGCCTCGGCAAATGCCGCAGGCGCCGCCAGAATCATCACCGCCGAGACTGCTACCATCCACACACAACAACCCGCTGTGCTTATGCGGCTCATTTCTTCGCCTCAACAGCTTGATCCCCATCCTTCTTCATTAAAGGACAATCTTTCTCCATCGCTCTGCGGTCCATCCCGCCCATCATTGAACCCATCAT
>DYOU01000001.1:0-8069 GCA_020720365.1 Candidatus Elulimicrobium sp. | reverse complement strand
CCCATCATTGAACCCATCATGGCATCCATATCATCCTGAATCTCAACTTCTTTCACAATATTCAGATTCTTATCGTATTTAACCAGTTTATTACCCAGAAGGACCACCACACCGCCATCGGACGAAGCCGCTATCTGCGGATGCATTCTTCCGAACATTTTAGGCCCGCCCATCGGACCTTTCCCTTGCATCCTCTCACACATCATATCTTGGAGATCCATCTCTTGCTCAACCTCTTTCACCTCCTGGGCAAAAGCAACAGACGATACAACCATTCCGGCAACCATCACAAAACCCATCCCCATACGCAATGATCGTGTCATTGAAAACCTCCTGACTGATTGAATATTAATATTCCGCACCGCCTGATTTACACGAATAGATTAACATTCCCTTGCTCCGCCCGATCCAGATACATAGCCACCCCGCCGGAATCTACCCCATCAATCAACTCTTCTTTCTTGATCCCCATCAGGTCCATTGACATGGTGCACGCCACAAGCTTGACGCCCGAACGCTGTGCCGTCTGCATCAATTCCGGCAACGATGCCACATTTTTGCGGCGCATGATCTCCTTGATCATCCATGTCCCCGCCCCTGCCATATGCATCTTCGACAGCGACAATTGATCCGGCCCCTGAGGCATCATCCAGCCGAACATCCATTCAACAAGATTCTTTTTTACGGCAACCGGCTCACCCCGACGCAACACATTAAGCCCCCAGAATGTAAAAAAGAGCGTCACCTGACTGCCCATAGCCGCCGCGCCGGTAGCAATAATAAACGCCGCGACCACTTTATCGAAGTCATTGCTGAACACAACGATCGTCTTCGATTTTGACATATCCGCAAACCCCTTGCTGACCAACTTTTTTTCAACCTTGCGAATAAAAGCCGACACTCCTGAAGAATTAAACTTAAGGTCCACCAATTCATGCCCGGTACTCTGACACCAGGCCTGAACATCCCCCGGGAAAGCAGGATCATTCGCCTTGATCTCCAACAGATCTCCAGCCTGCGCGGCGTCTATCGCCTGTTTGATCCGCAGGATAGGCCCAGGGCACTGCAAACCACACGCATCGATCTGAACAGAAATCCCCGCCGTACTTTTCACCGGATCGCCTTGCGCCTGCGTCCCGGAATCATCCCGCATCTCATTCGCCAGAAACACCACTTTACGGGAAAGCCCCGTCTTTGCTTCATAGATCAAATATCCGCCAGACAAGTTCCGGCATCTGAATCCATGATGCATCAAGGTCCGGCATGCAAAATACCCGCGCACACCAACACGGCAATAGATCAGCAGCTCTTTCTCTTTCGGAAGTTCCGCCAGCCGCTCACGCAACTGATCCACCGGAAAATGAACCGCTCCCGGGATCTTTCCCAGCTGAAACTCTTCCGGCGTACGAATATCAATAATGACCTGATCCTGCCGGGGTTTCAACATATCATCGGCATGACAGATCTGAACCAGGCCGTCTATCACATTCGACGCCACAAACCCCAGATAATTCACCGGATCCTTCGCTGAACCATACGGCGGGGCATAACATAACTCCATGTCCTGCAAATCACGCACTGTCAGTCCCGCTCTTAAAGCAACCGAGATCACATCGATCCTTTTATCGACTCCCTGCCTGCCGACCGCCTGGCATCCCAATATTTTCCCGCTCACCGGATCAAACAACAGCTTCATGCTGATCGGCGATGCCCCCGGATAATAACTGGCATGATCGCCGGGATGAATATAAATCTTCTCATACGGCAAGCCCCTGCTCTTTAATTGCTTCTCATTGGCTCCCGTCATTCCCATCGCAATTCCAAAAACCTTGCAGATCGCGGTGCCTTGCGTATTTTTATAAACAGAGCCCTTGCCAAAGATCGTATCCGCCGCAATGCGCCCCTGCCTGTTCGCGGGGCCGGCTAAAGGAATACTGACTTTAGCTCCTGTCACAAAGTCCTGCACCTCTACCGCATCTCCTACAGCGAAGATAACGGGATCACTGGTCCTCATCGATCCATCCACAACGATCCCGCCACGCTCTCCAATTTGCAATCCGGCATCCCTGGCCAATCGCACTTCAGGCCTGACGCCGATCGCCAGAATAGCTAAATCGCAAGCCATCGCTTCACCCGTGCTAAGGTCAAGTTGAAGGGCGCCGCCCTCCTCAGAGAAACCTTTTACTGCCGTTCCAAGCCGCAGATCCACTCCATGAAAATAAAGTTCCTGATGTATGAACGCCGCCATTTCAGGATCCACAGGCTCCATCACCTGTTCTTTCAACTCAACAAGGGTCACCTCAACATTTCGTTCCCTGAGAGCTTCTGCCATCTCAAGCCCGATATATCCGCCGCCGATAACAACCGCCCTTTTCACCTCTCCACGATCCACCATTCCTTTAATTACATCCATATCCGCCAGGCTTCGCAACGTACACACACGCCTTGACGCGATACCCGGCAAAGGAGGGCGGACCGGCTCAGCGCCAGGACTTAAAACAATATAATCGTACGATTCTTTACGCTCAGTCCCTGTAACAAGATCTTTAATAACAACATATTTTTCTTCACGATCAATCCGAAGAACCTCGGTCTTCACCCTCACATCAATCCGAAAGCGCGCGCGCGTCGCCTCCGGTGTCTGTACCAACAACCGTTCGCGGTCCGCGATAACCCCGCCTATATGATAAGGAAGCCCGCAATTAGCAAAAGAAATATGCTCGCCCCGTTCAAACAGAACGATCTCCGCCTCTTCCGAAAGACGCCTCGCCCGTACAGCCGCTGAAGCCCCTCCTGCCACTCCACCTACGATTAATATTTTCAACAGGCACCTCTCACAATTCAGTTGATGATTATTTTTGTATTATACCTTGTTTATCCGATCTTCACAATTTATGAAAGCACCGCCATAAGTCCAATCATGGCACCCACTACCGTACTTACCCAGGGATTGCTGGTAAGCGGACAAGTACCCGTCGCGCAACGTCCAAAATACCCCACCGCAAACCCGATCCCGGCCCCACAGGCCAAACCTAAAAAGATTTTCATGCCCTGCTCCTTTGTCATTAAGCCTTCAAATACGGCTGGATCTTTTCAACCAACTTCCCCTTAGGCAAAGCGCCGGTAAATGTTCCCGCGACCTTCCCTTGATCAAATATCATAAACGTTGGAATACTCATAACCCCATATTGTCCAGCAAGATCCGGCTCTTCATCAATATTGACCTTGCCCACTTTCAACTTCCCTTCATACTCTTTCGCGATTGTTTCAACAACAGGCGCCACCATCTGACAAGGCCCGCACCAGGGTGCCCAAAAGTCTACCAACACCGGCACATTAGCCGCCTTTACCTCTGCCTCAAAATTTTTTGCTGATAACTGTATTGCCATACTTCCCTCCTTGTTTAACACATTAATACGATCTATTGCCCCAAGAAATTATTACTTTAAAACCGCCAACAATTCTCCTACCATCGGATTCACAACCTTATAACACGTCCTAACACCTTCTTTCCTGACCCGAACAATTCCCTTATTCTTTAAAATAGACAAATGCTGCGACACCGTCGACTGTGGGAGCCCAAGACTCTGAACCATCTTGTCAACATGACATTCATTTGCCAAAAGCCCTTCCACCATCCTCAAACGAACCGGATGAGCCAAGGCCTTGAGTACTTCACTTTGTTTTTCGTAATCGATCATAAGCTTTTCAAACCTTTTATCCATCGCATTATTTAGATAATGCAATCAATAAACTCTTTTGTCAAGAGCTTTTACGATCACCGCCCCTCGTACGGCAAGGACATCGACGACCAATAAAGCCAGGCTTGCGCATCATTCTTTGGGCATACGCCTTGATTCATCTACGCAATTTCAGCAAGAACAGCGGCGAGGTAACTTTCCTGCATAGAGCCGCTGCCTTCAAAATCATCGTCCTGGCCAAACCGATCCATGCTTTTGACGGTTCGACGGCCGGCGGCATCCATGATCATATCTTCAATATTGACATGGCCCATCAGGCTATAATTACTGGCTACAAACAGAATTCCGCCGGGATTCAAGACTGTAACGGCCCGTTCGATCAAAGGCGCCAGGTCTTTCTTCACGCTGAAGCTCCGGCCCTCATGGCGCGCAAAAGACGGCGGATCCAGGATGATCATATCAAAACGATTCTCTTTCTTCACCGCGCGCTCCAGGTATGCAACAGCGTCCGCCCGAATAAACTCATTCGGGGCCGGTACAAGCCCATTCAATTCATAATTGCGCCGTCCCCGCTCAAGGCTCTTCTTGCTCACATCCACATTAACCACGCTACTCGCCCCCTTGGCCCGGCAATAAACCCCGAACGAACAGGTATACGCAAAACAATTCAACACCTTTTTCCCGTCAGCAAAGCCTGCAACCAGCGCCCGATTCCGGCGCATATCTAAAAATAAGCCGCTATTCAACGTATCATTCAGGTCAACCGCGAACTTTAAACCGTTCTCACTGACAATAGTCTGCGATGAACCGCCGTCCAGCCACATATTAAAGGTCATCGCCCCAGGTTCCGAAGAAGCCGAAGCACTGCGTTCTTTAACGATCACATACTCGGCATTAAAACGGCTCGTTAAGAAATCCAGAATAACCTGCGCATGCACCAGCCAATGCGGCTCAAAGACCTGCGCCATAAAGTGCCGGCCGTATTTTTCAAGAATGAACCCTTCCATTCCGTCGCCAAACCCATTCACCAGGCGTACCGCATCCGATACTTCACCAAACTTTTCACGCCGCAGGGCGGCTTCCTCCAATAACTGCCGTACCTGCCTGCTCTCCATCCCCATAACCTCTTTCCTGTTGATCAATACGGAACTGAACCATGTTTCTCCGTCAGGTCCAACATGCGCTGATTATCTTTCAGCCAACGCCGGCATTGCCGATACGCTGGATAAAACTCCGCCACCAGAGCCCAGAATCTTTTCGAATGATCCCTGACAGTTAAATGCGCCAGCTCATGCACAACAACATAATCAATGACCGGCAAAGGCGCCATCACAAGTTTCCAGCTGAACTGCACATCACCCGACGGCCCGCAAGATCCCCAACGGGTCCGGGCACTACTCATGCGAACACCCGAATGACGCACCCCCATGATCTTCATATGATGTTCAACCCGCTCCGGAATAACTTTCGCCGCTTCCTGTTTATACCAGAATTCCATCTCCTGCCTGGCCTGAGGTAACAGATCGCGCGGAAATAATAATCCTCCCTCAATACGGATCCTTGAGCCATCATAGGCCTGAAAAGAATATAATTCTCCCAGATAAGGAAACTTTTCGCCATCCACAAAAGAAGGAATAGACGGCTTTGGGCTGGCCTCAGGAGTGATCATAAGCGCAATAGTCCGCCGATGCGATCGAACAAGCTGATCGATACGAATCTTATCCGCCAATACGCAATTTTTCCTCTCCATCGCTCGATACCTTCCGACGGGAGGCTGAAGCCGTGAAGGCAGGCTTCTTTCCTGAAACATGAGGTTTGGAAAATTTCTGCTGAACAACCGGCTTCGCCGCAGGAGCTTGTTCCGCCGCGGAATCGCCACCGCTGGTTTTAAACTGTCCCACTAATTCTTTCAGTACCGTTGCCTGGGAAGCCATCGCGTCAGCGGATGCCGCTAATTGTTCCGACGCTGCCGCGTTCGATTCAGTAATCGAGGTATTCTCTTCCATGGCCGCCGCCTGTTCTTGACTGGCATTGGAAATAGACTGTATCTGATCTGCGATCTTCTTGATATTCTCAATAATCCCCTTGGTAATCTCTCCCGCCTCGCGTGAAACAAGGACCCCGTTAGTCACCTGAGCCAAATTATCTTTGATAAGCGACTGTATCTCTTTCGCGGATGTAGCGCTGCGTTCAGCCAACTGCCGCACTTCATCGGCAACAACCGCAAAGCCTTTCCCATGCTCTCCGGCACGCGCCGCCTCGATTGCCGCATTCAACGCCAATAAATTCGTCTGATCAGCAATATCCGTGATCAACTCAACCGCCTCGGCCATCTGCTTTGAGCCTTTCTCGATCGAGCCCATTGATTCCACCGTATTATCAAGAGCCGCTTCCGCTTTCTTTGCCCCCTCGGCAACTTCCCTGGAAATCTGATTGGCGCCGCTGGCATTCTCCGCATTAGCCTGAACCGAAGAAGAAAGCTCTTCAAACGCCGCCGACTGCTGCTGTGCCCCGTCGGATATTTGTCCCGCGCCAGAAGAAACCTCGCCGGTCGCGGAAACGATCTGCCCTGAAGACCCCTTGATCTGATTGATCATTGTTTCCAGATTTGACAAAAATCCGTTAAAAGACACCGCCATAGACTCCATCTCATCTCGAGAATGAATCGTGATCCGGCGCGTCAGGTCGCCTTCACCTTTAGAGATCTCATCCAAAGCGTTCGTCATCACGCCAAGGCTGGTCACAATATCTTTAACAATCAACACGATCATGAACCCAAGCCCAATAACGCCTGCGATAAAAAGAACAACCACCCAAAAAATAGCGGCGGCCGAGCCTTTCACAATCCCGTCAATCTTGTTCAACGCGGCTTCCCGTTCTCCCTTCTGAATAAGGCTAACCTCTCCTACAACATCCGTTGCCGCGGCGAAGAATTGTTTCGGATCTTTCTCATACTGACCAACCGTACTCTTCGCCATCACCGTTTCCACAGCAGCCGTAACAGCTTGCCATGAGGCTGACCCTTTCAACGCGCTCAAAGATTTTACCCCTGCCTCGGAAATTAAAAGGACCGGAGATCCAAGCGTAATCGTTACCCCTGAGTAAATCTGAACAAGATTTTGCAGCTCCTGTAAAGACAATGCTTTATCTGCCGAGAATATCCCGGAAGTCGTGGCCCGCAGAACTCCAAGGCTTTCCTGCGCTTCATTCAGCAAAACAAGATTGGAGATCTGCTGGCCGAACCCTAATGACACTTTATCTTCAAGAGTTAATTTCCCCAACACAAGAACAGAACGGATCGTTGACGTGAATTTTCTGACAGCTTCCGAACGTTCAATAGAACGGGAATCCACATCGCGGCGCAAAGCCTCAAGGCCTGACACATTCCTGATCCCTTCCTCGATCCCGCTCTTGCTCACATGTGAAAGTTTTGCCCTTTTCTCAAACAAAGGGATTGCTTCATTAACTTTAGCTCTCTGAATCCTCAAATCTGAAGCATCCGCCTCTGCTTTACCCAGAAAAATCGCTGAAAGGCCGCGCTCTTTCTGGATCTCAGTGGCCAAAGCAGAAGCGGCAGCGATCATCCGGATATTATCCGCCATATAGTTCGCCATCACCAAGTCCTGTCTTTTAGCCCATAAAAGGTTCACGCTCAAAGCCAATGCGATCACCGCAGGCAACAAAGATAACAACACGATCTTGTCTCTAATTTTCATAAAATCATCTCCATCAACTGGTTAAAAGAGCTTGTCCATTATATTACTTTAATTAAGAAGTTTATTCTATCACTTAAAATTTCAATAAAGATATTAATTTCAAATAATTTAATAATTTTATATTATATGCACATAAGCTGTCATCAAAAAAATCGAAAATATACGACGAACCCCGTCTGAACAGACCTTCTCGACATCAGCCGCCGGAAAAACCTTAACATCCCCGACGACATTAATACCCGGCGGAACTCAACCATTAAAGCGCCTGTATCCTTTACATGATGCAAGGTCATACTGCTGATCGATCTTTTTCCTGAACACCTCCAGCATCCCTTTGGAATTATCAAGTCCCGTCACAGAATGCACTTTAGGCCTTACCTGAAGCGATACTAATCCGGTACCGCAACCGTAGTCCAGAATATCCATCTCCGATGACAAAGGTACGTACCGAAGAATACTCCGCGCAATATCCTGAGACAACTTGACCCGCCGCGGATTTGCGTCCCAAGCCTGCGATTCCTGGTCAAAACGGCTGACATTAACGTTATTCATGACTCAACCCTTTTATAAAATTACGGTTCATTCGTACTTGGGGCAAAATTAAGAAAGATTGTTTTGTTCTTTCACACAATAAGAAGCTTTTGGGCAAAAG
>DYOU01000123.1 GCA_020720365.1 Candidatus Elulimicrobium sp. | reverse complement strand
TGGCAGGTACCAGTCGAATGATGTAACCTGTAATAAATGTGGGCATATCATGTTGAAACCAAATGAAAAAATGACGGATGTAAATATCGCGATCCAGATGCTGAATGACGCTTATAAAGATACATTTGATACAGCCATACTTGTTTCTGCAGATAGCGATCTTTCCGGCGTCGTAACAATTATCAGGAAGGCTTTTACGGATAAAAAAGTGATACTTGCTTTCCCACCGGATCGGTTTTCATTTGAATTAAGCAAGCTTGCTTCAGGATTCTTTGTGATTGGCAGAGCTAATTTCGCCAAAAGTGTTTTTCCTGATACAGTAATTAAGCGAGATGGGTATGCATTAAAAATCCCGGAAAAGTGGAAATAAAAAACCCCGGTAAACCGGGGCAAAGGCTCTTATGTCCTTCCACCTCCGCATCAGCGGATTGGTGCAAAGATACATCAAAAACATTGAATTGAATCCGTTATCCAAAAAAATATCAACATCCCATGGTTAAAAAGATCGACTCGCTCAAACATCCGGCCGACACCCGCGCACACATCCCCAGCCACGAAGAGGCGGGTTATGAAGATGAAAATAAAAAGGTGAAGGAGGGGAAGAAAGTACTTGAGACGCCGAAAAACCCTGTCGTGCATCGCGGACAGGATCCCGAACTCTTCTGGCTCAACAAATACGACCACGACGACCGCGACGAGCTGCTCCGCGTCGATATCCGCAGCCTTTACCGTCATGAACACATCGCGCCGGAGACGTTGATTGAAAACCTTTATAAAGTGGTTAGTGGTCAGTGGATAGTGGATAAAAAGACCGGAAAAAGAACGCTCATTGGTATTCACTTTCCGCCCTGAACCAAACCGATACCATTTCCTGAACTAAATTGATGCCACCAAAAACGGGATATTACGTAGACGGAAAAAAGCGCGTCTATGCGAACCCTGGTATGCCGGCATTGTGGACAAGAAGTTCCATCGAACAAATATCTTAAACATCTCGATCAGTATTATTGCGGGGCAAAGGCCTGTCAGTCAGCTCGCAAGCGTATTTTTGAGCGACAAAAATACAAGACCAATCCATCCTTTCGGCTCAAGAAGCTCCAACAAAACCAGGATCGGAAGAAACAGCAGGCCACAGATGGCGGTCCTATGGCCTGTTCCCGTTACCAACGGGATTACCGGGCATCTCATCCCGAATATGTATTAGACAACCGGCAGAAGCAACGGCAGCGGAATGCCAGAAAACGGGATAAAACCGGTGGACAGACAAAGATTGTAAATCCGGACACGCACATATTACAACAACCTGATAATGAAACTGTTTACGCGATGATCGCGGTGGATTACAAAAAGATTGTTAATCCGGACGCGTACATGTCGAAAATCATTGATATGGAGTATGTTACAGGGGTTCAACCGATGTTTGTACGATTATTGTAAATCCGGACGCGATTGATCAGGGTGGGGCGATGAAATACCTTTGGCAAAAAATCGCATCAGATGGATCCCATGATGGTCAAAACGGAGCAAATCAGAGAATGGTCGAACGAGTATCGGCTGATCCAGCCCGAGACAGTGAGAAGCATGGAGTTGTCGATGCGATCAACCGGACAACTTCAGCCACTGATATTACTGAAAAACGATGATGGGTATCACATCATTGATGGGATCAAACGTTACCGGGCTGCTCTGGAAATTGGCCTGGAAGAGTTACAATCATTGGTTTTCGAGGTGGATATGGTCATGGCCAAGGCTATGATACTTCATTACAACCGTCATAGCAGCAGTTTAAGTATGTACGAACAAGGGTTGATTGTGCGCAGTTTGGTACATGATCACGGGATGAGCCAGAGGGAAGTGGCCAGGGCGCTAAGGCAGAGCCATAGCTGGGTATGCCGCAGGTTAAGCCTGATCGAGCGGTTGCTGCCCGAGGTTCAGGATGCGCTTCGCATGGGAAGCATCACGGTGAGTCATGGCAGGGAACTGGTCAAATTGCCGCGTGGCAATCAGGGTCAGGCCCTGGAGGTAGTGACGCGGGAGCGCCTGACCAGCC
>DYOU01000122.1 GCA_020720365.1 Candidatus Elulimicrobium sp. | reverse complement strand
TCAAGGTCGTATTCCCGGACACTGTCATCGAACCCGCCGTCAATGCCCCCGTCACACCCGCGCTCGCCAGCGTGGAATTCCCTTCTACCCACAATCCATTACGTACTGTTGTATCTCCGGTCAGCGTCATACTGCCTGTCACTGTTACAAATCTTCCTGCTGTATCCACATTCAACACATTACTACCGCCTGCCGTTTTTACGGCAAAGGCATTGGGGTGAGTTGTGGCAATACTCACCGGCCCGTTATACGACGTATCCCCCGTTAATTCCAGTGCCCCGGTGACCTTTAAATTATCCACCGTGACTTCATCTCCCAAATAAACACTTCCATCAACCTCAAGATCCCCTTTCACATACAGGTCATCCCCCGTATTCGACAGGTTAATTGTCCCTCCGCTGCCGATCTCAAGGCCCGCCCTGGGAACTGTTGTCCCGATACCAATATTATGACCCGGACGAACAAACAACGAGTCCATCGTGGTACCGCCTACACTGATCCAGCCGGATGTTATTAAACTATCTGAACCTAAAGAAATCGATCCACTCGTACTCGTTAAAGATCCGTTTGATATCTCCAGCGACCCTACTGTTGTTCCACCGCTGATCACGGCACTCCCGGAAACTGTCACCCGATCCACCCCTGTATCCACATTAAAGACATCCCCTCCGCCGGAGTTCTCCACCAGAAAAGCATTCGCATCTGTCGTGCCCACAGTTACCGGACTGTTATATTGCGTATCACCTGTTAATTCCAGCGCTCCGGTGACCTTTAAATTATCCACCGTGACTTCATCTCCCAAATAAACACTTCCATCAACCTCAAGATTCCCCTTCACATAGAGGTCATCCCCCGTATTCGACAGATTAATTGTCCCGCCGCTGCCGATCTCAAGGCCCGCCCTGGGAGCCGTTGTGCCAATGCCAATATTATTACCCGGACGAACAACCAGAGAGTCCACGGTTGTGCCGCCCGCACTGATCCAGCCAGTCGTTGTCAGATTGTTAGCACCAAAAGAAATAGCCCCATTCGAATCAATGATCGATCCGCTACCTGCCGTCAAGTTGCCTGCCTGTACAGTCCCGACCGCCACCACATCTCCGCTCGCCCTGACCGTATGGCCTATCGTATCCACCACCAACTCATCCACAACCCCGTTCTTGACAACAAAACTTCTGGCATTCGACGCATCAACCGTCACAGCTCCGGAATAACTGGTCGCCCCTTCCAGCGTTAACGTCCCCAAAACTTTCAGATTATCCGCAACCGCGTTATCCCCTAAATACACATTTCCGTCCACTTCAAGAGCGCCTTTAATATAAACATCATTAACTCCTGTGGCATGGGTCAACCCATTCACACCATCTGCCCCAACCGTGCCATCCCAAAATAACGCGCCGCCGCGAACATCCAGTTTCGCCGCGGGGATCGTTGATCCGATCCCTACATTACCATCAGAATAAATGGTCGCCTTCTCCGTTCCGTCTCCGGACGCAAAATGAACTGTTGTCGGACTGATCGCTATCCTGGCCAGGCCCGCACCGCCGATCAGATTCAAATACCCTGTTGCCAACGTCGGACGAATTTCGTTATTATTGCCGAACAATGTGCCTGCCGTCGTACCAACACGAAAGGCCGTATCGGCGGCTACTGTACCCGCGACATCAACCTCATAAACCGGCACAGCCTTGGCCGTTCCCACTCCAATCCGACCCGCTGAATTGATCTTCACTACGTCAAGAGAATTATTGTCCTGAATAGCAAAAGCACTGGATCCATTCGTAGAATCAAGGACAGCCTGAATATCCGCGGCAAAAACAGAAGAAGGAAAAGAAAGAATAAGCGAGAAAAAAAATATAAATATAAATAAATAAGTAACCGCGCGCGCGATTATTAATTTTATATATAAATATAAAGGAACCATTGAAAAGAATCCGAAATTTATTAATATGATTAACTAATTTATATTAACAAATCAAATATCCGGTTCAATTCAATAGTGAAAAATTTTCAATCAGGCCATGGGTTCACGATTAGGACTATTTGAAGAAAAAAAAGAGTTTAAAGAATGCCTTGTTCCCGTAGA
>DYOU01000121.1 GCA_020720365.1 Candidatus Elulimicrobium sp. | reverse complement strand
CACCCTGCCCCTGGCGTTCAAGGGAGAATTGCGACGGGTTGAGGTCAATACCGCCAACATCATCAACCACTTGAGCGGTGTCCCTGATGTCGGTGATGGCTCTGCCGTCAGTTGAATCATTCGCATCCAGAGGGTATTCGCGAGAGATCCCGTTGATATCTTTAATGACAATGACCCGATCATTTTGTGATTTAATGTAAGCGCTGGCGGCTTCTCCTGAAAGGAATAGGGCCGCGAAAGCCAGCCAGTTGTTGAAGTCAGCGGTTGACTGTATATTCTTCCTTTTAATGTACAGTGTTTTTCTTTCAGCGAATTGCTTTTTAAAATACTTGATCGCATGTGAAGCGGCTACACGGCCTTGTGTGATCTGCTGGATAGTGGCCATGAGCGCGGGAGTCAGTTGCTCATAGTTCTGGACACCGATTGTGATTTCATCGCCGCCAATTTTTATGAATGAGACGGGGATATTTTTTTCAGCCAGGAGCCTTTCGATCTTCTGAATATTGTCCTGAAAACTTCGGGTGACATTGTCAGCCGCTGACAGGAGCAGGTTATTCATTGTATTGATCGCATTCTCGGTCCCCTTCAGCGTAGCGTAGTTGTAATCGGCTTGCTTGAAGAGATCATTGAGGTTGGCCATCAGAATTTCCAGTTCAGTCGCGTTCTTGCCGCTCATGTTAATAATGTCAACGAATATAAGTCCCAGATTTTCAGATTTAGCAGCTTGTGTATAAACGCTCAGCTCGGACATGACCTTTGAGGCGCTTTCGGAAGAAGGAAGTTTGGGATCATTATTGATTAACTCTTCTGCTGTGCGCAGCAGGTTCTTTAAGTTTGGGTCAGACCTGGTTTCAGTGTCATTCATACTGTTACGGATGGATTGAAGTTGTGCTTTTACTGAGGAGATCTTCTGGCTGTGCGCGTAGGCTTTAGCAAAATCGATCTGCCATTGTTTGATGTAATCCACTAGTCCAAGCCAGTTGTAATACTCTTGGGTCTTCAGATACAGTTCTTGTGTTAAAAAAATATTTTTCAGATCAGTCAGTTCCGGGTCATCAGCCAGGTCTTCCCAGGAAAGTTGCTGGCGAAGGAGTTTCTTGATGTTTTCCTGAAGCAAAGGAATTGTGCCCTCAGGCTTGAAGATGTTTATTTGAGCGGTCAACAGTTCGTTTCTTAAAAGGGCATGATGTTGAACGGCCGCAATCAAGTTGACCGGCCTGAAAAGAAAGGGGTCGTCGGCTTCGTTGAAAAGTCCTGATCTTAGTCCTATTCGACCCATAGCAATGGCCATATTGGCAGTGATTACGGCGAGAACTTTGTTCCTTGCCAGTTGCAGGGGGTCCTCTTCATCCGATTGGTCCAGCCGGCTGACACCAAAGTCAAGCAGATCTTCGGCGAAGTTTATTCCAGCTGCTGTATGCTTGAGATGCTCATTCGTTCTGATGAAGGTAAAGATGTTCCGTGTGATACTTTCTTTAACGTTGTTTAATTGCCGGGTGTTGATTAATTCAGGATTAGTCATAAAGGTCATGTCTTTATAAGTTGAGCCGATCACGTCACCTGGGGAACTGATGAAGCCGTTTTGGGTCATCAGTTGTTTATTTTGAGCTTGTGTTTCGGCAATAATAATATTATTGTTTTCATCACCGAAGAGGCTGTTAAAGTTCTTGAGACTTGTTTGGCCGCTGGCTGTCCCCGTTCGGCGGAAGACAACGATCCCTGCGCCGTCCTTTAAATCCAGTATTTTACCGAGAGGGTCGTGATTCAGTTGATTGATCACATAAGTCAGGTTTTTTTTGGAGATCGCCAAAGCCCGCAGGCTTTGGCTCAAGGTATCGGCCCAGCGTTCTTTTTCGAAGATCGTTGCGGCGAGAGCCCTGGTTTGACTCTTGCGTTGAACAGATTTTCTTTGGTCGTAGGGAACTCTTCGGGCAATTTGCCTTCGCTCTGTAGCCTCAGGAACAGACTCTTCCAGGGTTCCGGCTACTTCCATGAACGTGCCAACGGGGCGCGAATCTCGGTTGGGTAGTGTTAAGGCGCGCTCTATTTTAACCTTCCGGGCCAGGTCAAATCCACCGGAGAAGTATTTTCGGGGAAGAGTTTCCTGTGAATGCG
>DYOU01000120.1 GCA_020720365.1 Candidatus Elulimicrobium sp. | reverse complement strand
AAGCACTGAAAACGAAAGCCAGACAGTCAGAAGCCCGCTTGAAAGACGCACTGGCCAGGGAGAATGCAGCCCGGAAAAAGAAAGCAAGGGCAGCAGAGACCAGAAGAAAAGTGATTGCTGGCGCACTGGTTTTAAGGGCATTTACCCGGCCTGAAAAACCTTGGCCAATCAATCACTTAATTGATTTGCTTGATTCTGAATTAACCCGAAAAGATGATCGAGCATTATTCTATGATTTAATTTCATTAGAAAAAGATAATCAAAAGTAATCATTATTTTTTTGATTATAAAGTTAATGAAAGATAATCGATTTAAGAATGTTGTTGACATACCTTGATTCATGGTGATTTACTGGCTTGACTAACTAAACTAGGAAAACAACATGAATCAAGAAGATCGCAGCATTGTCAGGCCAACCCAAGCAGCCGAGTTTCTATCAATTTCTAAGCCAACACTGTACCGACTGGCAAAATCTGGAGCATTGCCTCCGCCAATTAAAATATCTAAATCTGCATCAGGGTGGCAGAAAAAAACACTGCTGGAATACATTAAAACGCGTGAAAATTACGTTTAATTTAATTATTCCAATTCATAAGTGGTTAGCCCATGCAATTAGATGACGCGCTTAAAACGAAAATAAAAGAGATGGGTGATAATGCCCCCAATGGATTTGTTCTTAGGAATGAAGGTCTTTTTTTTATGGAGCCAGGAAAAAAAGCAAACGAGCCACCTGTGTCAGTATTCGTCAGTGACCCGATCTGGGTGACGGCGCTAACCGTTAGCGAGCGCGCACAATGGGGAATCGTCTTCGAGTTTATTGACCATAATGCTCGCTTGCGGCGCTATGAATGCCCTGCTTCACGGATGCAACAAACGAAGAAACTGGTTGGTGATCTCATGGATGCCGGACTTTACGTCTCAACAGGTAAGGCTACGTTCGCTTTGATGTCGTATCTATCACAGTTGCGCCCCCTCGCCCGCGAGCGTGAAGCCCCTGAAAAGCCTGAGCAAGAACAAATAATCGAAGACGTTCGGGAGTTCATTTTGAGGAATTCGGACAAATTCCAGAGAGATGCATCACTATTTCAAGTCCGCGACAGGGCAGGCTTTTACATGGATGGACAATGGCGTTTCACTAAGACCGCCCTTGGATGTGCAAGCCCCGGTCACAGCGCTATCAAAGTCGCCAAGGCTTTGCTTGCTGCTGGATTTTTACATCGATCAGAATTTGACCGTTTAACTAAAAAAGTAGTTACGAATGAGGGGCGGGAGCGTTTATACTGCGTAAGCGGTGACGTATTGACCTATGACGCTATCCCGAACATAGTAGAGCATCATGCAAAATCCGAGCCAGCCTTTGAAGCTACTGCTGATGCTGTTGTAAATGATGTTTTTTCAGAACATGAACTCGACTTCTATCATTCAGTAATAAATCAAAATGAAGATGTCTGTGAACACGAAGACCAGCTTGAAAAGCTTCTCGATCTCAGAGGTCTTGGATAGGTCGAACCTAAAACTTACGCATAGTGGTCGCCTGCACGTTGAGCATGATGGTTTTGACAAGCCAACCCTAGGCTACATAAACAAATACGTACCTGCGTTAAAACGCATGGTGATATGTGACTACACCCGACATCCCGATGGATGGCAGATTGAAAAAGACATGCCTGAGCGTGCCTTCTTTGTCAAGAATGGCGGCTTAGTGGATTCATGTCTTTTTTCCAATGAAACACAAGCATGCTTATTTGTTCACCGCGTCAACAGGGGTGAAAACCCGCTTACCGCAATGGTGGCGGCCATGCAATCCTGACCTCCCCCTCATACGGTTTTTTTGTTATCAGGGTCACTCTATTTTCCCGTTTTTTTCGGGAATGCCGTGCTTTTCGGCTTAAATGCCCCGTATTATGGGGAAGTGCCCCGTTTTATGAAAAGCTGAAACCCAAACTTTGACGGGGCGTGCCCCGTTTTTCCCGTTTTATCTTTAACTTTTGATTAACGGACTTGCCCTCGCCGTCTATATAGCCGCCATCGTTTGGGTCATGACCATGGCAGGATGGCTAACATGTTCATGCAACCCACGGTCGCGGCTTCCCTTTGGGCAGTGGCGCTTCTTATGTCGGC
>DYOU01000119.1 GCA_020720365.1 Candidatus Elulimicrobium sp. | reverse complement strand
TACGCTGGAGAGATAAAGGGTGGGCGCGCCAATCTGGAGCATGGAATCAACCGACTCAATGGCGGATACCCAGAAAGGAATGGGATCGATAAAAAGACGCAAATGCCTGATGACAATCATCAGGAAAGAGTAGTGAAAAAGCAGGGCAAAAAGCCACAACCACTTCGATGATTCGTAAGTAATTTTAGGCCCGTTATGAAGCTCTGATTTGGTATTGCGAAACAATGAGCGAAAGAGAAAAATTTCCAGAAACATGCGAGCCACGACCTCAGAGGTCTTGGTGGGGCAGTCAAGCTTGTCCTGCTTGATAAAATCCAACGATACTCCCTGACCGCAGGTAGTCGGGATGGAAAAAGGAACAGGTGATTTTGCCCATTGCATGATCCGGTAGACAAAGCCACCTGCAAAGAGCGCCATGGCCAGATACGGAACAGCAACACCAAAAAAGCATTGCATGCCCGGTATCTGGGATCCTAGCCCCGCAATCAAACTCAACGCGATGACTGACAGGAAAGAGAAGGCATACTTCATTTCTTACCTCGCTTCAAATTGAACAGTGGTGGAAGCCACCCGGAAAAAAAACCTCCTTTCCGGCCAGCACCCAGTTAATGATTCTCAACAGCCCTGATAGACTCCTGAATATTGGTTTTCAGCAAATTTGTCGGACATTTGCTGTCAGTAAGAATGTAATTGCCGGTCTTTATTTCCTGAATCCGCACCTGGTACAAGCGCTCCCGGCATTGCATGTACAGGTCAAAGGCAGCAAGCACGGCAAGATCCACCGCGAACTCGAAATCATACAGATCGGCAATCAGATGGCATCTTTCCTTGTCTTTCTTCAATACCTCACGGGTGATATGCTTGACCGCGTGAATCGGCCCCACCGCCACCGAGGCCGCAAACTCCTGTATGGCGCGAATACGCATGATTTGCTCCAGAGGAGCGACAAACTCTTCCGGGTCAGCATTTTTGGCCAGCAGACCAAACAAACAGTTCAGTGCCTCTCGGATATTTCCGCCCACTGGATTGGCAAATTTATCTTTTTCTTTCTTGAAGAAAGATGAAGATTCATAGGTGGACAAGGTATAATCAACCCATCGATCGACTATCTTTTCCCTGTGATTTCTAAACGCCTCATCCAGCTTCATTCATCACCAATTCTTGTTAACAGCAGACATTCCACCATCCATTAAATGAATCATCATTCATAATTTTGATTTATTATCATTATTGATCCTGTTAATCAATAACTATTTAGTGCCTTACAGATCATTTTCTTGTTTTTTTACAAGAAAACGTTCTGCGAAAGGCACTTATCCCGTTCATCGGGGTTAGATACCGTTACTAAGCCGTTGTAAATAAATAACTATAACATTCTCATATCATAAACGGCATAAGGGGCCGTAAAGAAATAGATGAAAATGTAATAGTTATTTCTAAACGGCCCCTAAATAAAATTAAATCCTTCCTGCCCCCCTGTTTTACGCTGGTCCAGGGGGGGCTCATTGCTGCGGACGCCATGAACAGCGCAGGAATAATCCAATGAATATGCCGCTTCAAATCAGATCATATCCACCAGCACCAGCATGGACTCGCCAATATAGGGGTCATCTTTTATCTCTTCCAGCCATTTCAGGCGTTCCTCTTCTTTATCGCCCTTCTTGGCGTCATTTTTTGCATTGTTTTCTTTATTACCCCCTTTATCCCCGTTCTCACCCATCTCCCCCTCCTTTTCCGCGCGATATTTCCGATAATGGGCGCCAATTGTCTTTCTGGCCAGATCCACTTCCTCCCGTTTCTTCTTCATATCGCTCAATTGCAGGGACACCATCGTGAGTTTACTGCGCTCCTCAGCCTTTTTCGCTTCATCAGCAATGGCCTGCAGGCCGGGATTAGATGCCACCCGTTGTTTGCTCATCGCGATCAACCGCTCCAGATCAATTTTTTTGCCGCTCTTGCCACCAACACTGACAATGGAAACCGGTTCCACCTGATCCCAAGGCAGGGAATAATCTATATACTGTTCACCGGATTTCAAATTCTGAAACAGACTCGGTAGTACTATATCAGACTCTACACCTTTGTATTGCGTCGACCCGCCATCCACTCGGTAAAATTTCTGAATTGTTACCTTCATAGC
>DYOU01000118.1 GCA_020720365.1 Candidatus Elulimicrobium sp. | reverse complement strand
TTGTCGCGATCGTTGTTTTTTACCGGGAAACCGGATCAAAGGTCAAATGGCTGGTTTTCCTGCTGTTTTGGACAACGGTGCTGGCGTGGCTGGCGTCTTTTGCAGTCTATCAAGGTGGGTTGTTGTTAGGAGTGAAAGGATAAAAATATGGATAAGATAATAGTCGGATTGATAGTCTTTGCGGCGATCGGATTATTGGCCGGTTTGGTGTTTCGCTCGCTTAAGTCCGGAGGCTCTTGTCCAGGCGGGTGTTCATGCGCGAACAAGAAGTCAGAAAACAGGAGGTAGGGCATGATAGCACAATGTGAATTGTTACGTATGGAGGGATTGGATATGTCCGACAGGAATGAGACGGTTTGTCAGGAAATTTTGCAGGCTGTCAAACAGATCAATTTTGGGGAAGTGATCCTGACGATCCATGATTCACAGATCGTTCAGATTGAAAAAAGGGAAAAGCGCCGGTTAAACGTTAAGTTTTGAAGAGGGGGCTGATCGTGGATGAACAAAAAGGGTGCGGCGGCGATTGCGGATGCGACGGGAACTGCGGGGACAATTGCCGCTGCCGGAGTAAAGAGAAGTAAATTCGCGGCATAAGATTTTTCAGAATCATAACAGGACCGACTGGACAACCGGAGGTTTTCTTCATGCAGGGGTATGAAGAACGTGTTGTTGGGTCGGTCTTTCTATTTATAGGGGAGGGTTTATGTTTGGGTTTCTTTTTAAGGCGCGATTTTTTCGTCCGGTTGTGATAATGGTCATAACAGCATTATTAATGAGTATGCCTCAGCAGGGAGGTTTTGCGCAGGTTGTTGCGGGGTACCCTTCAGCAGTGTCTGTCCTGCCTCATATTGCGGGCGTGAAAGTGGATGTCAATAATCCGTTCCAGCTGTATTTTGTGGTTGATCAGGGTAGCGCCGTATTTTCCGAAACCGACAGGCAGCGGGAATATCGGAAGGCTGTCCGGTATTTTATGGCCGCCTTAACTATTCCCAATCAGGATATGTGGGTCAACTTGTCGCCGTCAGAATCAGAACGCATTATTCCTGATAATTTTATTCAGACGGAGATGGGTCGCGATCTTTTAAGTCAGGATAATGTTTTGAAGCAGTACATGGCTGCTCTTCTGCATCCTGAAACTCGGAAGGGAAAGGATTTTTGGGAAAAGATTTATCAGATGGCGTACAAGAAGTTTGGCACAACGGATATTCCGGTTGATACCTTTAACAAGGTATGGATCAAGGCCGATCGGGCTGATATTTACGAGAAGGGCGGTATGGCGCTTGTTACGGACTATCATCTTAAAGTCATGTTGGAGCGGGATTATATGACGCTTGCGGAGAATCGGAAGCGCTTTGGAGATCTTTCTTCCGGTGAAGAGAGAGATATGTCAGAAATTCAAAAGATAACAGCTGATATCGTCCGTGAGATCATTGTTCCGGTTGTGGAAGAAGAAGTAAACAAAGGGTCATCGTTTGCCATATTGAGGCAAATATACACGGCCCAGATCATGGCCGCATGGTACAAGGAAGCGATCCGCGGCGGTGCGTTAAACAGCATTTATAAAGACAGAAGCAAGGTTGCGGGGATCGAAACCGGCGATCCGCAGGCCAAAGAAAGGATTTATCGTCAGTATCTGGATGGTTTGAAGGCGGGAGTTTTTAATTTTATCCAGGAAGAGGTCGACGATTACACGGGAGAGTTGATTCCCCGGAAGTATTTCTCCGGCGGGATGGAGCCGGTTGATCCCGCGATATTCAGGAAGGTTGGCGCGGAAGACGCGTCGACAGCGTCAACGATCGGGAGGGCTTTGGCCGGAGTTTTGTTTTTCGCGGCCTGTGCCTTTATTCCAGTTCCAGCCGAGGGAGCGATCTTTCAGCCGGCAGATAACGGGGCATTGATGGTTACTGTTGAGAAGGGAGATACGACTGGCGCCATTGTTGAGGAGATTCGGAAGTCTTTTAGCGAAAAATTGCCAGACCAGTATCAGTCTTCGGTTTTTGGCGGTTCTTTGTGGGGCGAGGGAGGTGTTGTTGAGAAAGTGACGCGTGATGTTTTTCCGGATACAGGGCGTATTTATCCTGGTGATAAATATTTCTTTCCGAGAGAATTGGTTCCTGCGTCAGTCGCGGAAAGGTTAAGCGGCGATTCCGGCGGAACTCTTCAGGAGGGTCTTG
>DYOU01000117.1 GCA_020720365.1 Candidatus Elulimicrobium sp. | reverse complement strand
CCATGTCAGATCCTATTGAAAATCAGGTAAAGCTTATCCTTAACCATGGCGTGGGGGACATCATTCCTTTCAATGATGACATACTTGAAGATGCTAAGAAGGCATTCTATTAAACGTTGTATTTACATCCATGGAATTCCGGATGAAGGCCTTATTGGGAAGCCGGCTTCTCATGGGTGTATTCGGATGAAGAATAAGGATATTGTGGCGTTGGTTGCTCTTGTTACAAGAGGAACAATCATCGATATTAAACGGTAAGGGGCAAAGCATGCGTGTTCAGATAAATGACGATATTAACATGAAGAAGATCGGTAAATTTATTGGGCAGAGATCTCGTGCAAAGTCGCTTTATATTTGTGCTCGTGAAGGTTTTTCGGGTGGGAGTTTGTTATTTGCTTTTCACGATCGTCAAATGGAGGTCCGCGTCGATGTTCTAGAAGCTGGTTCTGTTGAGATTGAAAAGAATGTCTTTGGAAATATCTTTGAAGTTTTCACTCATAATGAACAAATCGAGCTTTGGACAGAAGCAAGGCATCTGAAGTTCAAGCAGAGAAACTTTACAACATCAATGCATGTGTTAAATGATCAGGAATATGACCTGTTTTCAGTTTCTCAGGAGTCGATGAAAAAGAAGTTACTGCGTGAAGAGAAGAAGTCTTTGTTGTCAAGACTTCGAGTGATCGATAAGGAATTGGGTGTTTAATTGGCCAGATAAAATTGAGGGTGTTATGGACATGCATGAAGAACTCTTTATTCAACCTCCCAAGATTGGCGGGTTTAACTTTGATCAAGAGCTAGAGAAGGTGCTGCGCAGCCAATACAACATTGCTGTTGGCCAAGACAAGATCGATCTGTGGAATAAGTTATATGTATTTTATCAAAGATCTGGCGAGAATATCCTTTGTCAGGAGTTCATCCTGGAGGATGTCGATGCTTACTGGATGGAACCATTTCAGGCTGACTTGTATTTTAAGTTGGGACAAACAAAAGAACGAATGGGTGAATATTCCCAAGCGGTTGATGCCTACACAAGAGCGTTGGGGTCTTCTGGGCAATCTGCGTGGCTGGAATATTTCATTAATAACAATCTAGGGTTCTGCTTGCTTATTGCGAGGCGTTTTGATGAGGCTGAGAAGCATTTGCGCGTAGCCATTAGCATTAACCCTGATCGTCACAATGCTTGGAAGAACCTCGGTGTCAGTCTGGAACATCAGGGAAAGATTGAAGAAGCTTTTGGCTGTTTCTGCCGGGCCTTTGAAATTGAAAGAATGGATCCCCGCGTTCCCAGGCATCTTTTAAGATTGATCGTACGAAGTAAACTGGCTAATGTGGAAGAGCTTTTAGATCGCAATCAGGTAAGTCCATCGCGGAGGTCCATGTTGAAACATATTGCCGAATATATCGCTAATGAAGAAAGGGTCCGGGCATGATCGGGGCTATTGCTGGGGACATTATTGGGTCTGTTTACGAGTTTAGCTGCGGTCGGGATGAAGACTTTCCTTTCTTTGACCTGGATGCAGTATTTACTGACGATACGGTCATGACGGTTGCTATTGCTGAAGCCATCTTGAATGGCGGTGATTATGCTGACTCTATGCGTAAATGGGGACAAACATACCCTGAAGCCGGTTACGGAAATATGTTTCTACGCTGGGTTCTTGGTGAGAAGTCTGGTCCTTATGGCAGCTTTGGTAATGGCTCTGCCATGCGCGTTAGTCCAGTTGGTTTTGCATTTAATACTGAAAAAGAGGTTTTGGAAGAAGCTAAGCGTAGTGCGGAGTGCACCCATAATCATCCTGAAGGTATTAAGGGAGCTCAGGCAACTGCATTGGCTATTCTTTTAGGTCGGCAGGGTGTTGGAAAGGATATTATTAAGAAAGAAATTGTTGCGCGCTTTAAATACGATCTTAGTATGACGCTGAATGATATTCGACAGACGCATCAAATGAATGAAACCTGCCAGGGGACTGTTCCAGCGTGTTTGATAGCGTTCCTTGAGTCGCGAGATTACGAGGATGCTATACGCAAGGCTATCGCTATAGGTGGCGATACCGATACTCAAGGAGCAATAACAGGTGGGATTGCGCAGGGGTTTTATAAAAACATCCCTAATTATATTATTAGGTTCCTGTAAGTTTTACATGGGTAAATAGTGTTTATTGAGCCGGGCAAAGT
>DYOU01000116.1 GCA_020720365.1 Candidatus Elulimicrobium sp. | reverse complement strand
GAGCATGGGCGTTTACGGCGCATTGGCAATCGAATATATTTTTGTGTATCGGGTATCGGGGATAATCACCGTCTTGCCAGTTTCGACTTCAATGATTGCCCAGTTGCGCCCATTTTGGAGGGGGGATCTTGCTACCATATAGCGCTCATCGGGAGACCAGACAACATGGTCATCGCTAAAAGTATAACCATCACAGAAGCGGATTTCCTTTTTATTCACCATATCGTACAACACTGTAAAATCAGGAATATTGGGCGGAGTACTATATCGAAAAGCAATAAATCTTTCATTGGGAGACCAAAAAGGGGTCTCGCCATAATACGGATTGATCTGCTCATAGGTTCCTTGCACATTAACAATATACAGTCCGCTTAATTCACGCGGAGGAACCGTGTGGTCTCCAAGACTAAAATTTGCAAACACAGCAAAATACGAGCCGTCTGGCGACCACGTTGCAAAATTTCTCCGCCCCCCGGCAATCAAATTTGAAATTAAGAGACTCTTGCCTGTGCTTAAATCATACACGGAAATATGAACGTCATTAAACAGCACGGCGTGCGTCCCTTGATCGTTAAAATAATTTACACGTCCTGGGGGGGGGAATAAAAGTGGAGTTTGTTTCAATGTTTCTATATCCAACGTCATATACTTTGCTCCGCGAGAAAGTAGTATACGGTTATCAGATAACCATTTTTCCGGAATTGGCGCGTCTTCGTTAAGAATAATACGCACGTCTTTTCCTGATGTGTCTGCTATTAATAACGAAAAAGAATGGGTATTGTTTGTTTCGCCTGCAACAATATAAGCCAGCCATTTCCCATCTGGGCTAGCCACATTGAGATAATGGGGAGTCCGTTCATCTACTATTTTTGAGGTTGCTTTGCCGTCAAACCCCATTAACATCAATCCCTCATAGTATGTATAACCGGGTTCAGGCGTAAAAGGAAAAGACCCATTCCAGCGCCCAAAAAACACGCGTAACGGCATTGCATAATTAGCATCTGCTATTTGCGGCGTTGGGTCACAGCGCACTTCCCAGTCAGGCATGGGGGACGCCGTGACAGCAGGAAAAGTTGCGCCCACAGTAAGAATGCGCGGAATATCTGTATGCGTAGATTGCGGCACAGGATTTGTTCTCTGCGCGGCGCACGCATAAAGAAACGCCAGCAATAATACAAATACAACCCCAGTGAAAATTCTTCGAATTAATGGTCTTGTGGACAAAATTGACCTCCGTGCAGATTGTTGTTCCATTGAGATTCCGTCATGAATATGACCCAAACTTTGTTGGCGGCGTTATAAGTGGCGTGTTCATACTCTAATCCCAAACTAACGTTATTGTTTGGGTCGAAATTTTTATAGTTTGCGCTGTTTGGAGCAAAGAAACAAGTACTATCGGCATAATGTACGACGTCGCCTTGCACTGGTTTTATCATATCTAATCCGATATCTGGAACATCCCCTTCTCCGCCAGTATCCCAATAACGATTGTAAAAATACGGATCATAAATATCGTGACCTGCTTCAAAATGACTCAATGTATCTGTTGATGTGGTTTGATACCAAATTTGATACTCTCCCAAAAAATTGGCGAGAGATTTTCTACATTCAGATGAGTCGTTGTAAATATTTCCAGCGCATTGGATATTTACATTTTCCCATTGGACGCGCAGATAAATGGTTCCACGCTTGGTGGTGTTTACATCATTATTACCACCATTACTCGCATCCTTTTGCGCCGTGATTGTATCTTCACTTTCAGTCGATTGAAACTCATTGTAAGCCGTCAACTCGATAATTTCAGCCTGCGTTACTACGCCGTCCTTTGCCCACCAAGGACACTCTGTCGCAGTTATTGCGGCAGAGCCAAGTTTGCCGCAATAACCCGCTAAATCAACCATGTAGTCAAACATTTGCATGGCTTGTTGCTGGTGACCGGGATCTGAGGGCGGAATAGGTGGGGGTTGATCCAGTTGAGATGGGGGAGTGGGTGTAAAACCATATTTACACGGCGCAAGCGTGAGGACTGTTCCAACGGTGAGAATAGCGTTCATGTCGCTTATGCCACTGGCTTTGGCTATCTCGTCAGCGCACATCCCAGTTGACTTAGCAATTGTGAATAAATCATCTCCAGGTTGAACCACATATGTCGGCAAAGGCATCACCGTTGGCGGAGG
>DYOU01000042.1 GCA_020720365.1 Candidatus Elulimicrobium sp. | reverse complement strand
AACGGGACAGAGTTATTCGTTCGCGGATATTGTAGCTATTCTTAGAAAAATATTGCCGCGTGGGGTTCAGGTATCGTCTTGTCCGAGGTCGAAGGATAAGGTTGATAATGCGTATTGCAATGCGAAGATCCTGAAGTGGATGGACGGCTTTAGGTTTACGTCGCTTGAGCAGGGGCTTTCGAATATGCTTGAAGCAAAGAAATCTATAGGTTAAGGGGTGAGTTGTGGCTTACTGCAGAGTCTGTCGATCGTCTCATGTTGTTCCGATGCTTGATGCGGGTCTTCGGCCGATCAGCAATCGTTATGTCCGTAGTCCTGGGGAGAAAGAAGCTCTTTTTCCGCTTCGTTTTTGTTTATGCCGTGATTGCGGAATGGTACAGTTGAAAGATATTGTTCCGGCGGAAGAGTTAAAGCCGCGGGTTGACTGGATCACATATAATGAGCCGGAAGATCATTTGGATAATATGGTTGAGCGGTTGATCCGGCTTCCGGGAATAACCAGTCATTCAATGTTTTTGGGTGTTAGTTTTAAGGATGACACGACTCTTCACAGGATCCGGAAATGCGGGTTTAAATTGACGAAACGTATTCGCCCGCAGGAAGATCTTGGGATCGAGGATAAAGGCGCTGGCGCTGAAACGTTACAGCTTTACATTGCGCCGGAGCCGATGCATAGGGTCGCTTCCGGGTATGGCAAAGCTGATATGGTTATTGTCCGTCATGTGCTTGAGCATGCGCATGACCTGAAAGCTTTTCTTGAAGGCTTGAAGGCATTAGTTACGCCTCAAGGCTATGTGGTGATCGAAGTGCCGGATTGTTCGCGAGCGATCGGCCGTCATGATTATACGACGTTATGGGAGGAGCATTCGGTTTATTTCTCTCCATCGACATTACGTCGTTGCATGGAAGAAAATGGATTTTCGGTTGAGGGGTTTGATGTTTACCCGTATGCTTTCGAGGATTCGCTGGTGTGTATTGCCCGTGTGCGTCAGAGTCCCGGGATCATACGTGAGGACGTGCTCCCTGAGATAGAGGCGGCGGAGAAATTTGCCGGTGCGTTTAATGCGTATGGTCAGAAGGTGCGATTCGTTCTGACCCGGTTTCGCAGGGAGAAGGGGCCGATCGCTTTATTTGGCGCTGGGCATTTGGCCTGTGTTTATATTAATTTTTTCGGGATCAAGGATTTGCTGGAATTTGTGATCGATGATAATGCTCACAAGAAAGGTCTTTTTATGCCGGGGTCTCAGCTGCCGATCGTGACGTCGGAAGTATTGCTGACCCGGAATGTCAAAGGTTGTTTGATGGCGCTTAATCCTATGAGTGAAGAAAAGGTCATTGCCAGGAATGCGGCGTTTGTTTCCAATGGCGGGGAGTTTATGTCCATATTTCCTGCGAGTCCTATTGCTTTGAATATCGGGGAGTGCGGGGTATGAAGATCCGAAAATTCAATGATGAGGTTCTTTATGCCGGGGACATTGTTCCGAGACTGGATAAGGCCGGGCTGGATTTTCTTAAACAGGAGGCGCTGAAGAATCCGCGTCAGCGTATCCGGCTGTGTATGCATCGGGGCGTTGATGAGGGTATTCACGAGATGTTCATTGTGCATCCGCGGGATGCCTATGTCCGTCCGCATAAGCATTTGGGTAAGCCGGAATCATTTTTTGTGATTGAGGGTGAAGCCGATATTATTTTATTTAATGAAGAGGGGCAGGTTGTTGAAAAGATCCGTATGGGTTCTCCCGATTCAGGAAAGATGTTTTATTACAGGATGGATGACCCGGTATTCCATGCGCTGGTGATCCACTCTGAAACGCTGTGTTTTAAAGAAGTGACGGCAGGGCCTTTTCGCCGTGAGGATATGGTTTTTGCGCCATGGTCACCTGAAGAAGCTGATGCCGCTGCCGTTGTGCGGTGGATGAATGATTTGAGATAAGTCGAGGAAGGAAATCCATGAAGAACGATTATTTCAGACGATCAACGTGTCGTTTGTGTGATTCAGATAAGGTTGTTTCGGGTGTTAAGTTTGAAGCAACGCCTCCGGGGGATATTTTTGTATCCAAAGAGGAGCTTCCCAGAGTTCAGGAGAGGTATCCTCTTGAGATCATGCTCTGCGAGATGTGCGGAAGTATTCAGCTGTTAAATGTGGTTAATCCCCAGATTCTGTATGGAACTTATCTTTATGAGACATCGGCATCATTGGGGCTTCCGGAACATTTTCGCAGCTATGCTAACGATATTTTGAAGGTGACAAATTCAGATCCTGGATCTCTTGTTGTCGACATCGGCAGTAATGATGGAACTTTATTGCGGTGTTTTCAGGAAAAAGGGATGAAGGTGTTAGGGGTTGACCCGGCACCGCAGGCGGTGAAAACGGCTCGGTCACGCGGTGTTGAGACGATCCAGGCATTCTTTGACCGTTTGTTAGCGAAAAAGATCCGCAGTCAGTACGGTGATGTGGGAATTGTAACGGCGAATAATGTGGTTGCGAATATTGATGCTCTTGGGGACTTTATTGACGGCATCAGGGATCTGATCGATCCGAACGGTTATTTTGTGATGGAGACCGGATGCGGGACGAGTTTATTTGAGAATCGATTGCTTGATGTTGTATATCATGAACATTTAACTTATTTTACAGTGAAGCCGTTGGATGCATTTTTTCGCCGGCATGGCATGAAGCTGGTGGATGCCTATTGGATCTCATCGAAAGGCGGGTCTATTCGCTGCTTTGTTCAGAGTGACCGCTCGTCAAGTGTTGTGAAGCCGTCGGTTCAGGAAATGATCGTGATGGAAGAGAAGAAGGGGATCGGAACATTGAAGCCGTGCCTTGAGATGACGTCTTTCATCAAGGAGAGAAAAGAGGCGTTATTGGCACTTCTTGATGGGCTTCGTGCACAGGGTAAGACAATTGCGGGTTACGGAGCTTCAGTTGGGGTTACGACCTTATTATATTTATTCGATCTTGATAAGCGGCTGGATTATCTGGTGGATGATAACCCTGTTCGTTTCGGGAGGTTTTCTCCGGGACATCATGTGCCGGTCGTGTCATCGAACGAGCTTTACGAGAAGAAGCCTGATTATGTGCTTATTTTGGCCTGGCGGTATGCGGAACCGATCATGAAACGGCATCAGGAATATATTCGTCAAGGCGGAACGTTCATCTCCTGTCTTCAGGATCTTAAAATATTTTGAGAGAATGTGCAATATGAATAAGATCGTGTGGTTCAAGACGGGGGTTCATGAAGAAGAGGCAACGGCGATCCGTGAGGCATTGCTGCAGGGGCGTGTGAGTATGGGCGCGATAACGGAAGACTTTGAGGCCCGCTTGGCGCAGAGGCTGGGAGTTCCGTATTGCCTGGTAACACCTAGCGGGTCTGTGGCGCTGTTTATTGCTATTAAGGCATTGGGCATTGGTGCCGGGGATGAGGTTATTGTACCGAATCGCGGATGGGTCGCGGCGGCGCATGCGGTCATGCTGGCGGGTGCTAAAGTCGTTTTGGCTGAAGTGAGGCGTGATATTCCTAATATTGATGTAGCGGATGTCCGCAGGAAGATATCATCCCGGACAAAAGCGGTTATTCCTTTGCATCTTAATGGGCGTTCCTGTGATATGCCGGCGCTTTTGGCGCTTGCGCGTGAGCGGAAGATTGCGGTGATCGAGGATGCGTGTCAGGCGTTGTTGTCACGCAATGCGGATAGCTTCATCGGGACGCAGGGCGAGCTGGGGTGTTTTTCATTAGGTATGGCCAAACTGGTTGCAACGGGTCAGGGCGGGTTTGTGGTGACGCGTGATGAGGGTTTATATCGTCAGCTTAAATTGATCAGGAATCATGGGGTGAAGGATAATTTTACGGATGCGTGGTATCAGTGGGGGTTTAATTTTAAATTTACGGATATTCAGGCATCTATGGGGATCGTTCAGCTTGAGCGTGCAGCGCAGCGTATTGAGCATTTGAAGGCTGTTTATACGATGTACGATCAGGCATTGGCCGGCATGAAGAAGATTGCGATGATTCCTGTTAAGAATGATCAAGGGGAAGTGCCGCTTTATATTGAGGCGCTAACGGAAGATCGGGATGAATTGATTAAATATTTTACCGGACTAGGAATACAGACGCGCCCGGCAACGCCGGATCTGGATCCGACCATATATTTTGAAGGGCAGGGTTCGTTTGAGAATTCCCGGAAATTTTTTACTCAGGGCATTTATCTTCCCGGCGGTCCGGAGCAGCCGCTTGAGAATGTGCAGACGGTTATCAGTGCGCTCAAGAGCTATTTATTGTAAAGGCAAGAGAGTTTTTTAAAACAGGGGGTTAATAGTATGTTTGGAAAAGATTCAATGCCGGAAATTGTCCGGATAGGGTTGTCAGACAGGTGTAATTTGGATTGTCCGCAGTGTCGTCATAACAGCACGTATCATCCTGACAGGGGTAAAAATAATGTGGACATGACCGAAGAGCAGATCTTTGGGATCATTGATGAGATAGCGCCGTCGAAGCCGTCGGTTACGCTTAATACGGCCAATGAGCCGTTGATCGCAAAAGTCTTTCCGCAAGCGGTCCGGCGTCTTAAGGAGAAAGGGATCGTCGGAACATTTAATACGAATGGCTTAATGCTGACTGAAAAGTTGGCGCAGTTATTGGTAGAGATTAAGTTCGATTCGATTAATTTCAGTGTGGATGCGACTACTCCGGAGACATTAAAGAAGATCCGCGGCGTTAGTTGTTTGGATAAATTGGTCAGAAATATTGAGATGATGGTGGCTGTCAGGGGGAAGAATCTTCTTCCGCGTATCGGCGTTACTTTTGTTGATCAGCCTGATAATCATCATGAATTCGCCGCGTTCCTTGATTTTTGGAAGACGCGCGTGGATGTGATCCGTGTCAGCAGTTTCATTAAACCGGGGGCGCCTGATATTTCAGATACTTGTACTCCTATGTTTGATTACAAGGGAGTTAAGCGGACTTGTTGTATTCAGCCGTTCAGGGATATTGTTATTCGCCCTAACGGCGATGTTTCACCTTGTGTTATCCCGTCGGAGGATCCTACAATAGTCGCAGGCAATGTCTTTAAGGATGGCGGGGTCAAGGCGGTTTTTCATGGCGCAGAGATGGAGAAGCTTCGCGCGCTTCATACCGCCGGCCGTTGGGATGATGTTTCTTTTTGCCGTACATGTGATTATTGGCTGGATTCGCTTCCGATCAAGGAAGAGAGGCGGGATGGATTTCTTATCCGTTATTCGTCGCCGTATACTGTTTTTTATAATGTTATTGAGCGGATGAATAACTGGGAGTCGCGTCTTTTTGACCGCACGGGCCCGTCGAAGAATAAGCCTTGATGGCGGGGTATTGGAGCCAGGATATCGCAGGATCAATAGTATGGAAGAGTTGAAGTATTCCGACATTTTGAGGTTGAACGATCAGCTGGGAAAGGGCCTGACAGGGAATCCTTACCATATTGCGGTTCTTTCGAATATAACGGTCGCATTCATTAAAGAGCTGCTGGAATATCCGTTAAGGAAGGCAGGGGTGAGTGCGCGTGTTGCGCTCGGTGACTTTGATAATGTTGTTCAGGATAGTTTGAAATATAAGGATGCGCATGCCGTTTTAGTCTTTTGGGAATTGAGTAATGTTATGGATGGTCTGCCCGTCAGGGCGGAGCTCATGGAAGATCATGATTATCAGCAGGTCGTTGATAAGGCGAAAGCTCAGATCGATCTGGTGATCACGCACCTGAAGGGAACGTCCGTTGTTTTGATGAATCAGTTTACGGCGATGCCTTTTTCTTCCGGTAAAATTTCGCAAAGCCGCTATGGATCGTTGGCTGTTGAGCTCAATGCGTATCTGCGCGAAGCTCTTTTGGAGAATATGCGGTTAATTGATATGGATAAGCTGATTTCCGTGTTTGGTCTCGAGCGCAGCGTGGATTGGCGCTATTATTATTCTTCAAAGTCACTTTATACCGTAGAGTTCTTTAAGGCCTATGCCGCCGAGGTGACGCCTTGGATGCTTGCGGTTAATGGTAAAAGTAAGAAGGTGCTTGTTTTTGACTGTGATAATACTTTGTGGAAAGGGATCCTGGGTGAGGACGGATTCGATCAGATCGAAATGTCTGCGCAGTCTAAGAATGGAGTGATCTTTGAGGAGGTTCAGCTGATGGCTCTTGCGCTTCAGCGTCAGGGAGTTTTGATCGGGTTGTGTTCCAAGAATAACGCGGATGAAGTTGATCGAGTGATTAGAGATCATTCGCAGATGGTACTGAGAGATGAGCATATTACGATCAAGCGTGTGAATTGGCTCGACAAAGTTCAAAATTTAAAATCTATTGCCGAGGAGCTTGATGTAGGTCTTGACAGTATTGTTTTTGTGGACGATTCTTCGTTTGAGGTGAATCTTGTTCGTGCGAATTTGCCTCAGGTTGTGGTTTTGCAAGTGCCTTTGCGGTTATGCGATTATCCGGCGATGATGCGCCAGCACTTGCCGCTGTTTCAGCAGATGACAGTGACGTCTGAAGACAGGAGAAAGGCAGAACTGTATCGACAACGGGCACAGCGCGAAAAGGTTCGGGATGCGTTTGCGGGTGTCGAGGATTATCTAGCATCGCTAGGCATTGAGGTGACGGTCTTTGTTGATCAGATGTCTCTTTCGGCGCGTATGGCACAGATGACCCAGAAGACAAATCAGTTTAATTTGACGGCCAGAAGATATTCAGAGGCGGATATTCGTCAGATGGTGTCAGATGAAAAATATGTGGTTTTAGCGATGGGGGTGTCGGATAAATACGGCGATGAAGGGGTTGTCGGGCTTGGCATTGTCCGGTTGGAGGATCAGGGATCTTTTGCGCATATTGAAACATATTTAATGAGTTGTCGGGTGATCGGGAGAAATATTGAATTTGCATTTATTGATCATTTAGTCCGGATGCTTGAACATAAAGGGGTTCATCGTATCTTTGCAAAACACATCAAGACACCAAGAAATTCTATGGTGAAGGACCTGTATGACCGCTGCGGTTTCGTGCAGGTCGCCTCATTAGAGACTGAGACGGATTATGAATTAGAGCTAAGCCGGTACAAGGGGTGCCGGCCAACTTATATCGGGGTGAAAGATGGAAAATAGAATTAAGAATGTGATGTCGGCAGTTTTTCGCGTTCCTGTTGGATCTTTGGGTGATGCGCCGTCTCAGGGAACGTTGGATGTGTGGGATTCGTTAAGCCATATGCAGCTCGTCGTTGCGTTGGAGGAGGAATTCGGGGTGTCCTTTGATGATGAGGATATTCTTCAGATGCAAAGTTTGGCGGAGATTACGGCCGTGCTTGAACGGTGTTCAGGGAAAGGGTGATCCGATAAGAGTGAGGATCCGCGCGTATGGCTGAGGTTAAAGATCTTTTTCCTATGAGTGAATGGGCGCATATGCATGCGTTCGTTCAGGAATGTTATCGTCCGGATCACGTGCTGTGTTGCCGCAAGTTCTTTGAGTGGATGTTTCAGGTCAAGAAAAATGATGGACATGCAACTATGGTGTGTGGATGGGATCAGGGCCGGTTGATGTCGATCCATGGCTACGTTCCTTTGCCGGTTCATTGGGGGCGGCTTGATCAGCCTGTGAAGGCTCAATGGACGATGAATTGGATGACGCGTCAAGAAGCTCCGAAGGGATTGGGATGGGTGTTGATGCGCCGGATCCAAAAGATGGGGCCGTTACAATTGTCGGTTAATGCCAGCACGATCGGAGCTCCGTTCCTTCAGCCGTTAGGATGGGTGTTTTATTCTAAATTGCCGCGGTATGTGTGTGTTTTTGATCAGGCTCAGTGCGTGCCGATGCTGCAGGCTCAGTGCAGGCCGCAAGATCTTGACGCGTACAGTTTTGATCCGGGAATACTTTCGTCGGATGCTGATCGGTCTAGTGAGATGGGAGAACGGGGATATGCTCCTCGTTGGGAGTTGTATCCGGAGCTGGCGTATGCGACGGTGCGTTCGAGGGATTATATGCAATGGCGATATCTGGATCATCCCGTTTTTGAATATCACGTGAATGTTTTGGGTGACCCCAAGCGGCCGGCGGTGTGTGTGTCCCGTATCGAACAGGCCTACGGAGTTCAAAATGCTTTGGTGGGAAGGATCGTTGATTTCTTTTATCCGGCGGATGATCAGGGGAAGCGGGAAGGGAAGGCTCTTTTAGCTGAGGTATTGCGCGGGTTGAATGCGAAGGGTTGTGCCTATGCGGATTGTATTATGTCAAATGCTGAGTATGGTCAGACACTGTCTGAGTGCGGGGTTAAAGCGGAAGCACAAGAGTATCAGCTGCTTCCGATGCGGCTGACTCCTGTTGAGCGTGTTGTGCGTTGCCAGAATGTGATCTTCTCGGCAACAGGCGGATTAAGCGTTCCGGGTCTGGATAAGATGTATGTGACAAAATCAGATCTTGAAGGCGATGGCCCGGCGAATGATCCGACAGGCAGGAATTCTTGCTCTTCCGTCGCGAGCGCAGCGGCAGATAGAAGCGGAGGATTGAAATGAAGGATGTTGATATTTTGGGAGAAGGCGCTGAGTTTTCTCATGTGGGCATTGCGACCCGCAGGATCAGTGAGCATCTGGTTGACGGAAAGGTTTTTGACCCCCTTCAGAATGTTTCTGTCGGTTTTAGCCGTTTGAACGGCTGTCCCGTAGAGCTCATCGAGCCAGCTGACGAATTGTCGCCGGTTAATGAGATATTAAAGAAAGGGTTGGGCGCGTATCATTTGTGTTTTCGTGTTCCTGATCTTGAGAAGGCGATACAGTCTGCCAAGAAGAACGGTTGCGTATGTTTTGCAAAACCGGTTGAAGCGGCAGCTTTTGGGCAGAAGAAGGTTTCATGGTTGTATAGCAAGGATTTCGGGATCCTTGAATTGATCGAGAAATAGCCGGGATAAGAAAGAGTGATGAATACAAATAGAAAAATATTGTTGGTTATGCCGCCATTTTGGGATCCGATCTGTCCACCGCAGGGGATCGTGTCTTTGAAGGCCTTTTTGCAGGCGCGCGGCCATGAGGTTCATATTGATGACTTTAATACTGACGGACCATTGTTCGCGCTTCAGAAGAAATATTTTGAACATTGCCTGGCAGAATGTCCGCATTGGAAGTTGTTGAGTATCTTCAGGAATGGGCCGCGGTACTTTTCGCGGCATCAGATGGTTTTTCTTCGGGCGGGCAGTGGGCGCGGGGCGGCGTATAAGAGGTTGATAGGTCATATTCTGAATATTGATGGAAAAAGTTTTTTTTCTGATAAAGTGATTGATGCGCTGGATGCGGTCATTAATGAAAGTTTTAATGTGGTCTTGGGTAAGGCGGGGCAGCTTTTATCCCGGATACAGCCGGATGTGATCGGCTGTACCATGCTCGAGAGTACTCTGCCGATGGCATTGTTGATCCTTAAGAGGGCCAAGGAGATGTATCCCGGGATCAAAACTGTTCTCGGTGGTCCTGGTGCTGTTGTCGGTAATATGGTTGATGACGGCAATCTTGAGAATATCGTGAAGAAATGTCCCTGGATCGATACGATCATGTATGGGGAAGGCGAACAGATATTTGACAGATATCTACAGGGCCTTTGGGAAGATAAGAAGATCATTGTCGTGAAGGATCTTGGTTCTCCGGATCCAGGTCAGGATTTGAAAAGCCTGTTGTTGGATGTTGATGCGGTCCCTGCACAGGATTATGAGGGGTTGGCGGTGCACCGGTATTTATGGTTGTCCTTATTCACCTCCCGCGGATGTCCTTATAAATGCGCGTTCTGTTTTGAGAATTCTTATTGGACCCGGTTTCGTCCGAAGGATGTACAAAGAATTGTTAGTGAAATAACAATGCTGAGCGAGCGTTATGGCAAAGATAAGTTTTATTTATGTGATTCTTTGGCGAATCATATCGCGACTTCCTTATCAGAAGCGCTGTTAAAAGAAAATAAGAAATATCGTTGGGATTCTTATATGCGCGTAACGGATGAATGCCTTGATCCGAAAAAAGCCGAGCTTTGGGCTTCTGGTGGTCTGGACAGGGTGCGGATTGGCGTGGAGTCGGCATCGCCGCGTGTATTAAAGCTGATGAACAAGGGTATTTCTCCGGCGAAGACGAAAGCTTGTCTGGAGAATCTGGCTCGTCATGGGATTCAAACGACCACGTTGTGGATCGCGGGCTTTCCTGGAGAAACTGAACAGGATTTTCAGGAGTCTATTGATTTCATGGTGGAGAATAAGAGTTTCATTTATCAGGCGGATATATGGGAATTTGTCTGTTCCCCTACAGGGGTGGCGTCGGCGGGTCCGGTGGAGTCGGATTTTTCCACAAAGCCGATATATCCTGAAGAATTTGATGAGCTTCTGATCCTTAAATATTATGACTTGAAGAATGGCCCGTCTGGCAGTGAGAGGTTTGACCGTATAACGCGGTTTGAAGAGGCGCGGATAAATGCGGGGATTTCCAATCCTTATACGATGCAGGATCTGGTGAGGGCGCATCAGCGTTGGGTTAAATTAGGTCATCAGAAGGAAGGGCATGGTCCATTCTAAGCTTTCTTTAGGAAAAATAGTCAGAGCGCTTTATTATCGAAGCGCTTATGTGTTATTTATTCCGGGGTTTGTTATTGCATTATTTATTCGGCTTATTCGCCCTTTGGTTAAAGTTCGGTTCGGCTTGCTTGCATTTGATCGTATCGGAAATTTATATCCGTTCCTTTGGTATTTGTGCAAGAGGGATCTGGGCCGCCAGGGGAAAGGCGTGGATGTCTTTTACCAAACTTCACATACAGACAAGGTCGGAAATGTTTTCTGGCAGAAGTTGTGTATGTCCAAAGTAAAGGTTTTTCCACATCGCAAATTGGCATGGGCTGTGTTTGAAATGCTTCGTTTGCTGCCGGGGGTCAAGGATCACAGGCTTTTTTTCACCGAGGATATATTTAATAATGCTTCGGTGCAGGCTTTTTGTGATCATCATGAACCGCTTTTTTCATTTTCAGATGAAGAAAAAGCTTGCGGAGAGGCTGGCTTGAGGGCGTTGGGTGTTTTAGAAGGGAAACCGTTCATTTGTTTTCATACGCGTGATTCACAATATCTGAAACAGACGCATCCTGGCTGTGATTGGTCATATCATGACTATAGGGATACGAGTATCAGAAATTATTGCGCAGCGGCTGAGATGTACGTTAGGGATAAGGATTGTTATGCGTTGAGGATGGGCGCGGCCGTTGCTGAAGACCTTGGAAAAACGTCGTCAAAGATCATTGATTATGCGATGAGCGGTAAGCGGACGGATTTTATGGATGTTTATTTAAGTGCCCAGTGCCGTTTTTTTGTCGGAACAGACTGCGGTATGACGATCTTTCCGGAAGTGTTCCGTCGGCCGCTGATCATTACGAATAAAGTGATGATCGCTTCGATGCAGATGCATGCGCACAATACGATCGTGATCATGAAAAAATGGTACTTCCCGAGAGAAAAGAGATTTCTGGGGTTGGAAGAGATCTTGAAATTGCTTCCCGGGTTTCATGTACAGATCAGTGCACGTAAGTTTGGTGTGGAGTTTGTGGATAATACACCGGAAGAGATTGTGGATGCGATCGATGAAATGGAGTCTGTTATTGCTGGGACGTGGTGTGAGTCTGCTGAAGATGCCCGCCTGCAGGAGCGTTTCTGGAGTTTGTTCGGCAAGCATCGCTTCCGTTCGCCGACGTTAAGGATCGGCCAGAAATTTTTAAGGGATAACAGGGAGGTCTTTTCTTTATGAAGTTCTTAAAGAATAAAGAGTGGTTAGGCATTCTGGTGTTGGCCGCAGAGGTCTTTTTATTAACGCCTCGTTTTTTTGAGACGGGCGGAGAGTCATTAAGGGCCTGGCATGCGGCGTTGATCCTGAAAGATACCGGGAAATTCTGCGGGTTTTCTTTATACCCTTTTTATTATGTTTATATTCAGCCATTCCTGCATCTGCCGTATCCATTGTCATATCAGTTGGAATATGTCATCACTCATTTTCTTTGTGCTTTGGGGGTGTTATTTTTATTGAAAAGATATCTGCCGTTGGGGCTTGCCTTGGCGTTGACTGCCGGTTGGATTCCTGTTTTATCGGGTATTGAAGGTTCGAATGTGGTTGCCGCTATTGGATTATTGACATTTCATTACTCTTTGCCCAGCGGTTCGGCGTATAGAAAGGGATTGATCCCTCCGTTTCTTCTTTTTGCGATTCTCTGTTCCTGGGGTTTGTTGATGTTTTTTATTGGTCATGTTATTTTTGAGGTGGTTGATCGATTTCGTAAACGCAAGCTTTCTGCAGCGGATTGGTTTGCATTGAGACCTGCGGGTCCTGTCTTTTTGAAGTTATTAGGATTGCTTTTAATAGCGGCGGTCATTTTTCTTCCTTCATTGCGTATTGATAATAATCCGAATATGGTTGATTGGAAGTACATGCCGTTCAAACCTACCTCTCATTTCGATGTCTCCTTCTTTCAGCACGGGATAGGGAAATATGTTGAAGCGCATTATGATAAGAGAACCTGCGCGGAGGACTGGTTCTTTCTGCAGAAGACTGTTTACGGGGGGGCCACCACTTTTTCGCAAGCAGTTATGAGAGCTCCGGGTACTGTACTGGAAAATATCTTGCGAAACATCAGGGGATTTTTCTCGGCTGTTACAGGACTTGTTTGGGGGTCCCGGACACTGCTGATCGTTCCGCCATGGAGCTATAAACTTTTTGTTGTTTCCGCTTTTGTTCTTTTATTGTTTGGTTTCTTTAGGGTGGGATATAAGGGGCTGCGTGATCAGACAACGGCGGAATTCGGGTCACTATTTATCGGAACGACCGCATTCGTTGCGGTTCTTTTCTTAACAACAACGAGTGATGAACGGTACAAT
>DYOU01000041.1 GCA_020720365.1 Candidatus Elulimicrobium sp. | reverse complement strand
GATTAGGACTATTTGAAGAAAAAAAAGAGTTTAAAGAATGCCTTGTTCCCGTAGAGAAATGAGAAATTCTTTGGTCAATACGACCGCATTCGTACTGGAACCTCCATGCTCCAGAAATACACAATAAGCAATTGTTCGCTCTTGCGAACGCGACACACCGGCAAACCAGGCATGATCATCTTTATTAGGTCCTGTTTGAGCGGTACCGGTTTTGCCATAAGTGCGAACACCTGGAATATCGGCTAAAGCATGCGCTGTACCATCTTGAGAAAGCACCACTTGATCCAAACCCTTTCGAACGGCCGCCCATACTTCCTTACGAAAAGAGACATGCACAGGAAGCGGCCTCGATGAATCCAGCTGGCCGGATAAAACAACATGTAGCTGCGGCATCATCCCTTTATTTTCAAAAGCGGCTATCAACCGGGCTAATTGAACTGGCGTTGCCAAAACATTCCCCTGACCGATCGATGTGTTCAACGTATCACCTTTATACCACCGCGTCATTTTAATCCCCGGGAGCCCCCCTTTTGATTCATACGGCAAGTCTATTCCCGTACGTTCACCCAGGCCAAAAGAACGCGCATATTTCACTATCGGATGGATCCCCAACATAAGCCCAACATGAAAAAAATACTCATTCGCCGAATGTGCCATCGCTGATGTAAAATCCTGAACACCCCAGGCGTGCGGGAACCTGTAAGTCCTGTCTCCCATCTGAAAATAACCAGGGCAATCAAATGTCGTGGATGTCTTTATTTTATATTCCTCCAGCCCTCCCATGGCAACAGGGATCTTAAACACAGATCCCGGCGGGAATGCGCCTGAAACAGCCCGATTCAATAAAGGCGCTTCCGTACTTTTAAAATATCCTTCTAATAAATCCTGTTTCTCCTTATCGACAAAAGCATTCGGATCAAAAGTCGGAGAACTGGCTAACGCCAGCACCTCTCCATTAGACGGGTCCAGGACAACGACCGCACCCCTTCTTCCCATCAACGCTGAATCCGCTGACCGCTGAACCGCATCATCGATCGTCAATTTAAGATCCCGGCCCTGTATCGGTTCTCGCACACTTAATAACTGTGTCTGATGACCGCGGCTGTTCACTTCGATCTGCTTGCCACCAGGCGCTCCGCGTAAAGCTTCATCATAATATTCTTCCACTCCGGAATACCCTACAAACTCTTCCGCACTAAAGCCGTATTCCGTTATCTTTTTTTCTTTAAAAGGGTCCACCTTGCCTACATAACCGACCACATGCGCAGAGCACCAACCCGATGGATAGCGACGAGAGAATTTCTGAAGCACCAGCAATCCCGGAAAACGAAAAGCATTCTCCTCGATCCTGATCGCCTGAGAACGAGAAAGCCCTTCAGCCAAAGTCACCGGAGAAAAAGGAGTTGTTTTATTCCTGAAGAATTTCTTTTCGGTCAAACGAGGGTCAACTCCCAGAACTTCTCCCATAAAAGCAAACAATGCTTTTTTATCACGAATATCCTGCGGGATCACAACCGCATGATAAGCCTTGACATTATCCGCAAGGGTCTTCCCGTGACGATCGAAAATCCTTCCCCGCGCCCCTTCAAACGGCACCACACGAATAGAATTGGACTTGCTCAACCGCGCAAAATACCCGCCGCGGATCACTTGTAAATAAAACAAATACCCGGTGATCAGGACCAGAAGCATCAGGATAAAATTGCGAATAATACTCAACCGCATAAATATTCCATTGTACTATTCAGATCAAAATTTAAGCCATTTAGCTGCCGTGCGCAGGCGGTCAAAAATAAGTAACGACACCAGCGATGTCACAACAATCTCCGGGAACCAGATGCTCCGCCAAACATCCAGCCATCGAACCTCTTCAAATATCATTTTATGCAGTAGCCCCATAATAACCGTGTGCGTTGTGACAACACACAACACCATCCATAACCGGGACATATCTGACCCGCGTTCATAACAATATTTCCGCACCGCCAGTGATACATACGCGCAAGCGACATAAGCAAAAATGCTCGTCCCGAACGGCATGGTGCTAAAACAATCTTTCAGGATCCCCGCCCACAAGGCCGCCCACAGGCTGAACCGGATCCCTGAATACAAATTAAAGAAAATAACAACAAGTAAAAGAAGGTGCGGATCTCCCCAGCGGCCGAATAAATTGAATAAAGTAAATTCAACAAGAAGGGCAAAGTAACAAACAAAAGGTATCAATAGAATTTGAAGCATAAAGGATACCGCAACGGGAATTTTTTCTAAACGTATTATTTAATAACCAGGACTTCTTCGATCTTGCTGGGCTCCACCGCCGGTTCAACGACCGCTCTCGGCGGAGTCCCCTGCTCTCCGGGATAAACTTCACTCACCACTCCAACCCTTAGACCCTCAGGAAAAACTGAGCTCAGGGCTGATGTCACAACTTCATCTCCAACCCGGATATCCGCGTCTTCCGGTAAGTAATATAAACGACAATCCCCTGACAAGGATCCACTCAACAGGCTGCTTTCACGCGACCGTTGATTAACAACCGCTACACTAAAACCCGAATCATTGATCAGGATCACTTTGGAAACATCTTTTGCCGCCTCCGCGATCTTTCCCACAACACCCGTGGCATTGATCACCGCCATACCGACCGCAAGGCCGTCTCCTCGGCCTTTATTGATCATTAATGAAGAATTCCAGTTTGAAGGATCCCGGGCTACAACCAACGCTGCTTCTGTCACAGCATTCAAATTTTTACGGATATCCAGCAACCGGGAATACCTCTTGCTGGCGACTCCCGCCTCTTCAAGGGCTACCAGACGCGCCTTAAGCCCCCCTATCTCACGTTTCATCTTCTGATATTCATTATATGTCTTCCTGTACGAAAAGGCACGCCCCAGCTCATCTACAGGCATACGCACCAAAGACACCGACGCTGTCCCAAAAGACATGAACCCCATTTTCAAATTATGCCCAAAAGGAGAATTAAAGAATAAAAGCCAGAATGGAATAATAGCAAGAAAGACGTAAATAAGTTGTTTCGGAAGTTTTCGAAGCATGGGCTCTTAATCCGGACAAACTGAGGTTATTTCATTAGCCCCGAAAATTAAATTAGAAATCCAGCTTGGCTTGAGCCATCAGCCGTTTACGAAGTATCGCCGGCATATTAACCGTTTCGCCTGTCCCGCGCACAACCGCCGTATGAGGATCCTCCGCAACATGAACGGGCAAACCTGTTTCTTCCGCGATCCTCTTATCAATACCCCTTAATAGCGAACCACCGCCTGCCATCACAATACCGCGATCGATCAGGTCCGCTGATAATTCAGGAGGCGTATGCTCAAGGGTGGATTTCGTCGCGTCAACAATCGCCTGAACTGTATCCGCCAAAGCTTCCCGGATCTCAACAGACGTAATAGAAATTGTTTTAGGTAATCCGGCAATAAGATCGCGACCGCGCACATCCATGGTCAATTCTTCTTCCAGCGGATACCCGGAACCAATACGGATCTTGATCTCTTCTGATGTCCGTTCACCGATCATTAAATTATAGGTCTTTCTTAAATACTCCATAATAGCCGTATCCATCTCATCCCCCGCGACCCGGATCGACTTGGCGTAAACAATACCGCCTAAAGAAATAACCGCAAATTCCGTTGTCCCACCACCGATATCAATGATCATATTGCCGCCCGGCTCCTGCACCGGCAAGCCCACACCGATCGCCGCCGCTTTCGGCTCTTCGATCAGCATAACATCCCTTGCCCCGGCATGGATCGCCGAATCAATGACCGCACGGCGTTCCACTTCCGTAATCCCTGAAGGGATCGCGATAACAACGGAAGGATGAATAAAGAATTTACGCGGATGGACTTTCTTGATGAAATATTTCAACATCGCTTCCGTCACTTCAAAATCAGAAATGACACCATCCTTCATCGGGCGAATCGCCACAATACTGCCGGGCGTGCGCCCAAGCATTTTCTTGGCTTCATCCCCCACCGCTACAACGCGATTTGTCCCTTTTTCAATAGCCACGACCGAAGGCTCACATAAAACAACCCCCTGGCCTTTAACATAAACAAGCGTCGTTGCCGTACCAAGGTCAATGCCCAGATCCGTTGAAAAATATCCAAGAAAGAACTCCTTGATATCCTGAAAAATCCTGATCAATTTCTGGATCATAATAGCCTCTGGCGTAACGGTTAAATTCGAAATCGCATCTTATATGAAAAGGAGAGTGAAGTCAAATTTTAATGAATTTACTGCACCCGTAAGGAACAAAAATCCTTCCAAAATCCAGGATAAGATTTTGATGTACAACCCATATCCATCACCGAAACACCGATCCTGGCTCCAAGCACAGCAAAAGCCATAGCCAAACGATGATCATGATGAGGATCAAGCATACCCCCGGTCTTATATGAACTTTGAGGAATTATAATTAATTCATCTTTCTTTTCCTGAATATTCGCCCCCACCTTCAACAGCTCATGACGTAGATCACTGATACGATCGGATTCCTTAACCCTGGCATGGCCAATATTTTTCAATCGTGTAGGGCCTTTGGCAAACATGGCTGTAACCGCCATGATCGGAACAAGATCCGGACAATCTTTCAAGGAGAAAACACCGCCCTTCAAAATACAAGGCCCTTTGATCTTCAATGTTTGAGCGGTACGTGTATACTTTAGTCCCATTTGAGTCAGAAAAGGCAGAATAGCTCCGTCAGATTGAATCAATGCATCATCAAAAAAACCTTGCAATGTGAGGGTTGCCGGTAAAAGCGCTGCGGCTGACATAAAAAAAGCCGCCAGCCCCCAATCAGACGGAACATGAAACTTCTTCAACCCCTGATAAATCTGACCTCCAGGAATCAGGAATTCTTTCGGCCCTTTGGGGATCACCGACACTCCGGCTCGTTCAAGGATCTGACGGGTCATAACTATATAATCCCTGGAAACCAGCGTATCTCCGGTCATCACCAGCCTCGTATCTTCTTCTGCCAAAGGAGCGGCTATCATTAACGCGGAAATAAACTGTGAACTGACTGATCCATCGATCCGGATCTTTCCTCCAGGAAATGTCCCCCCCGTATACCGGACAGGAACAGATTCCCTCTCTCCGACCCCCTTGATATTCAAGCCACAGGAACGAAGCGATCCACATAAATGCTGATTAGGACGGCCCACCAAAGTGCCAGATCCGACCACCTCGGCCGCACCACAATAAAAAGGCAGTAAAGGCAGGACAAAACGCAATGAGGTCCCTGATTCACGCACAGCTACTTTCAGAGAAGGTTTCAGTTTCTGAAAGGCCGGCATCTCGATCAAAACCCCAGCCTTCACAGGAGATATCCTGGCACCAAAAGTTTTAGCGATATTCAACGCAACAAGAGCATCATCACAGTCGGACGCACCAATGATCCGCGACCTTCCTCCGCAAGCAGCAATAAAGAAAGCCCTGATCGAATAGGATTTTGATGCGGGAAGTTGTATAACTCCGTCAATACGACGGACAGGATCGATCTTAACCATTATCTCTTGGGAACGACCTGATCGTTCTTTCTGACTTTATGGCTCGAGAACGGCGGAATAAAGTCTGCCGCTGACATTTCTTCCTGAACTCTGGAAACTTTAACATCACCTAAATAAGATTTACCGCGATAGATCGAAAGAACATCTCCCTGATTAACTCCGTTCTTCGATCCCATATCAAATATTAAAAACTCGGTTTCACTATCCACATTGAGGACCCTGCCTTCCCTGGCCGATTCGGGCGTAATCACAATACGGTCAAGATTTACTTTCTCATCTGCAGGAGACCCAGGGACCGGAATAATCTCGTTACGATTAGCCGCCGGCGCTGCAGCCGCCGCTGCGGATTTTTCGATCTCTTTCATCCTTTGTTCAAGCCCATCATTCTTCTTCTGAAGATCCTCTATCTTTTTCTTCAACCCGGCAGACTCTTCCAAACTACCGGCTGCTTTTGTTTCCGCCTCTTTCAACTTCACCTGAACAGCCTCGATCTCTGCCGCCAGTCTCTGACGCATTTCAACTTTAGACTTACCTTCAGCTTCAATAAGTTCCTTGAGTTTTTTATTCTCCGCTTTAATCTCATCGCGCAGGGCAGCTTCAAGATCCAGCTCTTCCATCAGGCTGTTGATCTTGTCATCCGCATCTTTGCTTTTACCTTTGAAAATTTCAATCTGCTTTTCCGCATCTTTCAAGGCCGTTTCAACCTTCGCGGAACGAATCTGAAACTCTTCGAGGGACACTTCAACAGTTTTACGCGTCTGCGTTTCTTTCTGTAAAAGAAACAACGAAATAGAAACTCCCGAGATCAAAATGATCACGATCAGAATAAGAAAAATTAAAATTGTCCGACCGCCCTTAACTGAAGACATAATTACTCCTTGATAGTAAACTACTCTTTATTCATTATAAAAAATGAAAGCCAGATGTAAAGCAAAGATATAAATTTCTTGAATCCTTAAAAATACGGGACGAATTCAGGCGGCAGAGGAACAGAGACTTCCATTGGCAGCTTATCGATCGGATGATCAAAAAAAATAGATTGCGCATGCAGAGCCAGTCGCGAAAAACTTTCCTTATGCCCATACTTCTCATCTCCAAGGATCGCATGCCTTAAATGACGCATATGCAATCGCAGCTGATGTGTCCGGCCTGTTGTGGGAAACAAAGCCACCGAAGTGCATCCTTTATGGCGCTTCACAACCTTGTAATAGGTTGTCGCCGGCTTCCCTTCACCTTCCTTGGCTATAGAACGGAGGTCATGATACCGGGGGTGCTCCCCGATCGGCGCCTCGATCACCCCCTCATCGAACTGAATATCCCCTTCAACCAGCGCCACATATTTCTTTTCGATCGTATGATTCTCAAACTGTTTGGCTAAGCGGGCATGGGCCATGTTGCTTTTGGCGACCAAAAGCACCCCCGAGGTTTCTTTATCCAAACGATGCACAATGCCAGGGCGTTTTATCCCGTTAAGATCCGACAATGTTTTGAAATGAAAGATCAAGGCATTCACCAGCGTTCCGCCATAATGCCCTGCTGCCGGATGAACGGCCAAACCTACTCCTTTATTCAGAACGATCAAACTGTCATCTTCATACACAATATCCAACAAAAGATCTTCAGGCTTAATACGCTCATCCGGATAATCTTCTACCTTCACATCCAGATCGACCGTATCAGCCGGTTGGACTTTATAATGAGCCTTAACGGCCTTCCCATTCACCTGCAGTCGCCCCTCATCAAACAAGCGCTTCACAAACATTCTCGACGGGATAACATTCGGCAAAGCTCTAGTAACAAAAATATCAACACGGATATCCTTATCTGCTTCCGTCACTGTTAATTGATAATTCGACATAATCTTATTTTTTACCCAGCATACCGTTGACCACAAGCGCGGCAACAACCAACGCCATACAAACATATTGAAAGATACTTAAACCCCAATACAGCTGATGATCCGCACGGAAGAATTCGATCATAAACCGTTCGACTGAACTTAATACAACATAAAGAATAAATAACCGGCCACTCCCCGCCACTTTCGGCTGCTTATGCCGAAGAATAAGAAAAATCGTCAACTCCCCCAAAGACATAAAGATCTGCGTCGGGATCAACCGTTCCTGCCAGACAGGGAAATACAGCCCCCAGGAAGCCGCTTTACCGTAACAACACCCATTTAAAAGGCAACCAATACGTCCGATCGCCTGACCCAAAGCAATAAAAGGAGCGGCAGAATCCAATACAGCCCCCAAAGGCAGCCGATACTTCCGAATAAACAAAAGACCTCCGATAAAACCACCGGCGAAACTCCCCTGCCAGGCTAAACCGCCATTTTGAAGCATAACAATCTCCAACGGCTGAGCCATAAAGAAATCAACATTCAAAAGAACATAAAAAACACGCGCCCCCAACAGCCCGCTTAAAACAATCCAGAAAACAAGGTCATAAATCACTTCCGAAGAGATCGCTAAACGACGCGCATCACGCGCGAACAAAACAGCAGACACAGCCAATGCCAATGCCAACATAAGGCCGTAGGAGTGAACAGGAAATGGTCCGATATGACAAATTAAAGGATGCATACATTCAATTTACGCTCTACTAATTACCCGGACGTTCTTAACGCCCACCGGTTAATCTTTCAACATATACTTGATCTTATTATTCTTGTGTTTTTCTACCTGAAAACATTTCAACAAAATAATAAAAGCGCCGATCGTGATCGCGCTGTCTGCCACATTAAACACCGGCCAAATCTGAAAATCCATAAAATCAACAACATGCCCAAGAAAGATACGGTCGATCAAATTGCCAATCGCGCCTCCAAGGATCAAAGAAAAGGCTCCAATATACAAACGATCCAACTCTCCGAACTTATGGTAATAATAAATATTATAGATCAAGAGGCCGATCGCTATAACGGGAATTACAAAATAAACAAAACTATTATCCTTGAATAACCCGAACGCGATTCCTGTATTATGGACCAACGTAAAATGAAAAACGTTACGAATGACCGGCAATGATTCTCCGGGATGAAGGATGGTAGAAAAAAGAACCTTAGTCAGCCGATCAAGAGCCACAACCAAAGTTACAGTAGACAAACAAATCAGAATATCCCAAAAAGACCTTTTCATTCTCCCGTATTATCTTTCACCCTTACGGTCCATCTCTTCCTGGACTTCAAGACAATATTCTGCATAAGGTAAAGCTTTTAAACGCTGGTCAGGAATACGTTTGCCGCTTTTCAAACAAAAACCGAACGTACCTTTTTCAATACGAGCCAATGCCGCTTCAACCTTTTGCAGGATCTCACGATCATTGGATGCCAGCGTAAGATTGAATTCGCGATCATACATATCTGTCGCTACATCCGCCATATGCATTGCATGTCCGGAAAGATCTCCTTTATCCGCCTGGTCACCTTCACTTTCATTGGCCATGCTGCGAATATCGCCATTGATCTGCGACTTGATCTGCTGCAACGCCTTTTTAAAGGCTTCCAACTTCTTGGCATCTAATTTATCTGGCATCTGAACCTGTCTCCTGTTACTTACAATTAATCAATATCACTACGATCCAACTCTTTAACGGCTCGAGCACAACGTCCACAAATTTCCGGATGTTCCACATCTACCCCGATATCCTTCTTATAATTCCAGCAACGGGGACATTTCCCACCCTGCGCTTTCTCTATAATAATATTGGCAAAAGACCCAAGAGCCAGAACTCCCTTGTCTTCAACAGCCAACTTTTGCACTTCCACATCTGAAACGATCAATAACATGGCCAATTCAGACTTCAATACATTCAATAACTGGAAATCCTTATCGGAAACCGCCTGAATAATGACTTTTGCCTCAAGTGAAGCGCCTATCGCCCCCTCCGCCCTCTTTTCTTCCAGTTTCTTCAGGATCAAAGGCCGGTATTCAAGGAACCTGGCTAAACGTGCCTCTGCCGCCAGGTCTTGCCATGACCGGTCAACCTTAGGCCATCCCATTAAATGAACTGATCCAGCTCCCTTTACCTCCGCCGTCTTCGGCATGAACGAAAAAATCTCGTCTGCCGTAAAACATAATACAGGCGCCAGCATCCTGGCTAAACTATCAACGATATAAAAGAGCACTGTTTGGGCTGAACGCCTCTTCAAGGATTTTGCGCTCGAAGTATATAGTCTGTCTTTTAGGATGTCAAGGTAAAAGCCCGAGAGATCTTCATTGCAAAAAGAATAGACCTCTTTATAAACAACCGAAAATTCATAGCCGTCATACAACGTGGTGACCCGTGCGATCAATGCACTTAACCGGCTTAAAGCCCAACGGTCGACTGCCATAAGATCTTTCGGCTTAACATTATCCTTATCCGGATCAAAGCCCTCCAGGTTACTCAACAAATACCTCGACGTATTACGGATCTTGCGATATGCATCTACCAGCCGATCCATGATCTCTTTGGATAAACGGATATCATCATTATAACTGGACGAAGCTCCCCATAAACGAAGAATATCCGCACCATTATTCTTGATCACATCATCCGGAGCGATCACATTCCCGGTCGACTTTGACATCTTACGGCCTTCCCCATCTACCACGAACCCATGGGTAAGCACCTGCTTATAGGGCGGCCGGCCATCAATAGCGACCGATGGTATGATCGAAGACTGAAACCACCCGCGATGCTGATCTGAACCTTCCAGATACAGATCCGCCGGTAACGGTCGCTTCAACATTGAATGAAATACCGCCTGATGGCTCACTCCAGAATCAAACCACACATCCAGAATATCATGCGCCTTTTCCAGATCTTCCAGCTTGATCCCTGGAACATCGAAACCGGGAGGCCAAAGTTCAGCCACACTCTTTTCAAACCAGATATCACTTCCATGTTCTTTGACAAGCTTAGCGACATGATCAATCACCTCAGGAAAAAGGAACTGTTCATCCTTCCCTTTCAGCCTAAATGCGGGAATAGGAACCCCCCAATACCGCTGACGCGACAAACACCAGTCTGGACGGGTCGCTATCATCGCCTTGATCCGCTCTTCACCGGCCGCAGGAAACCACTGAACATTTTTATGAATAGCTTCTTTCAGCTTAGTCCGCAAGCCATCATGATCTATCTTGAGAAACCACTGAAACGTCGCACGAAAAATAATCGGTTTCCGGCAACGCCAACAATGAGGATAAGAATGCTGAATATTTTCCGTATAGAACAAAAGCCCCCTGGACTGAAGGTCTGCGATAATCAGCGGATTCGCCTTAAACACGTGCTGATTCTCAAATGGAGCACCTTCCGCGGTAAATACCCCTTTGGCATTCACCGGCATCAGGATCTCCAGCTTATGCTGAACACCGGTCTGAAAATCCTCCTGCCCATGGCCAGGGGCTGTGTGCACAATACCCGTCCCATCTTCTTTCGTTACATAATCAACAGCAACAACCCGGCAATTCGCTCTCTTGGCAAAAGGGTGTGTATAAACCAGTTTGGTTAATTCCACCCCCTTCACCTGCCCCACTATCTTCCACAGTGCCTTAGCTGGTGCTTTATCAAGAACACAAGCGGATAAAGTTTTTTCAATGATCAGGACCTCATCCCCCATTTCGGCAAACACATAGTCAAAAACAGGGCTTACAGCCGCAGCGACATTCGCCAGTAAAGTCCAGGGAGTCGTCGTCCAAATGAGCAGCGAAACTTTCTTATTCTTTAAAAGGTCGATCTTTTCCGGATTATTAACAAGGAAACGAACATACACCGTAGGCGAAGAATGATCTTCATGTTCAACTTCCGCTTCAGCCAATGCCGTCTCACAATCAAAACACCAATTGACCGGCTTAAGACTGCGATAAATATAATCCTTACGGGTCAAATCCGCCAAACATTTCAGGATCCAAAATTCATACTCGGGAGATAATGTTAAATAAGGCTTATCCCATTCTCCCATAATTCCCAAACGTTTAAACTGTTCCCGCTGAAGGCTTACATACTTCATGGCATAATCATGCGCCTTCTTACGAAACTGAACACAATCAACATCTGACTTACGCGCCTTTAATTCTTTTAATAGAGCATGCTCGATCGGAAGCCCATGACAATCCCATCCAGGAATATAGAGACTATCAAAACCCTGCATGGTTTTATACTTAATGATCACATCTTTCAGGATCTTGTTCAAGGCATGGCCCATATGAATATTGCCATTCGCATATGGAGGCCCGTCATGCAAAATGAATGATGGTTTGCCCTGAGAAGCACAACGAATCGCCGCATACAAGCCGGAATTCTCCCACGCGGCCAACACACCAGGCTCTCGTTGAGCCAATCCGGCTTTCATAGAAAAATCAGTTTTAGGAAGATTTAGAGTTTTTTGGTAATCCATAGCCGCACTACTTTATATTAAAAATACTTTTTGTCAAGACACGACGGCCAGGGCGTATTACATATATTTTCCGATTATGATCTCCAGATCCCTCTTCTTTTGATCAGGAATCAACTTCAGCTCCGTCATAATGGCACCTTTCAACGCATTCGACGCTGAAAATTTCTTCATCGCCCCGATCTTAGGGATGGCGATCTTAAGGATCTTCTTCGCATTATCAATATTCTTATTTAAATACTCAATGATCATATCGACTGTCACCAAACCATGTGAATGATGCCAGCAATCATAATCCGTGACTGCCGCCAGCGTACAATAATCGATCTCAGCTTCCCGAGCCAACTTTGCTTCCGGAAGATTCGTCATTCCAATAATGTCACAACCCCAGCTGCGATATAAATTCGATTCAGCCTTTGTGGAAAATTGCGGGCCTTCCATATTAAGATAAACTCCATTCTTATGCGCCGTCACTCCCACCTGCTCGCAAGCATCAAAAACAATCTCCGCAACTTTATCTGAAATCGGTTCGGCCAGGCTCACATGCGCAACGATACCCCCTGAGAAGAAAGTCATGTGCCGACGAGGCGCAGTGCGGTCAATAAACTGATCGGGAAGAACAAAATCTGTAGGCTTGATCTGTAATTTCAGGCTGCCTACAGCGGAAATAGAAACGATCGCATTCACCCCAAGCTTTTTCAATCCCCATATATTCGCCCTGTAATTAATCTCCGTCGGAGAAATACGATGCCCCCGGCCATGCCGCGGCAAAAAAACAACAGGCACGCCATCAAGCCTTCCCGTAATAAAAGCATCTGATGCCGCCCCAAAAGGCGTCTCTAAAACAACTTCCTTAACATCTTCAATCCCTTCGATCTGATATAAACCGCTTCCACCAATAACACCGACCGTTGTCATACTTTTCTCCTTTTTATTCAGTATATTCATCAATCCATTATATTTTTACAGGAAGAATCATTCCCCTCTCTTTTCAC
>DYOU01000115.1 GCA_020720365.1 Candidatus Elulimicrobium sp. | reverse complement strand
AAATAAACGCATTATGGTAACTGGTGCTTGTGGCACCATTGGCAGTGAGCTGATCGCACTTCTTTTGGGAGGCGATTACAGCCCGTCCGAAGTTATTGGGCTTGATAATAATGAGAGTGGCCTCTTTTTTTTAGAGCAACGATTCTTGCAGGATAAAAGGGCAAGTTTTTTTCTTGCTGATATTCGTGATTGCGACAAGTTGCGACGCAAAATGAGGGGTATTGATGTTGTATTCCATGCCGCCGCCTTCAAACATGTTATTCTTTGTGAACGATCTCCCTATGAGGCCGTACAAACAAATATTCAGGGTGTCCAGAATATTATCCTTGCCGCCAGCGACAATAATGTTGAAAGAGTGATTTTTACCAGTTCGGATAAGGCTGTGAATCCCACGAATGTTATGGGCACATCTAAGTTGATGGGTGAGCGCTTGATGACAGCCGCAAATAGTAATTCCCGTGGCAAAGGTCCTCTCTTTGCCTCCACCCGGTTTGGCAATGTGCTTGGCTCCAATGGATCCGTGATCCCTATTTTCAAAAATCAGATCGCTCAAGGTGGTCCTATTACTCTAACTGATCCTGAGATGACCCGATTTGTCATGAGTGTGGAGCAGGCGGTACGACTGGTTATTGATTCCGCTTCTCTTGTCAGAGGTGGAGAAGTTTTTATTACCAAGATGCCAGTTGTCAGAATCAAAGATCTTGCTGAAGTCATGATTAACGAGCTTGCTCCGCAATATGGTTATCGTCCCGATGAAATAAAGATTGTAACGATAGGCACGAAGCCAGGAGAAAAACTCTACGAAGAGCTGATGAACGATGAAGAAATGCGTCGTACTGTGGAGCTGCCAAACTATTTCGTTGTTCTTCCCGCATTTCGTGGTCTTTACAGAAATATCTCTTATGATTATGAAAATCTGGTCTCTAATGATATTACTAATCCATATAATTCTGCCAATGAGTCGCCCATGACTCAACCAGAATTACTGGATTTTCTGCTGAAGCATTCGCTTCTTGATATATCATCGGCTATCAATAGCCAGAATAGTCAGCCGGCAAAGCGGTATTGGCCAGGCGAGGAGGATTAGGATATGCATGTTCTTATTTTAGGAGGCGATGGCTATCTTGGCTGGCCTACTGCCATGTATTTTTCATTACGAGGTTATGCTGTCACCGTTGTTGATAATTATTTCAGGCGCAATAGTTGTGTTGAGCTTGATGTCGGAATGTTGTATCCTTTACCCTCTCTTATTGAGCGGGCCAAAATTTGGCATGAAAAAACCGGTAAAGAAATCAAGGTTGTTATTGGTGATTTATCAGATCCCGAGGTGATGCGGTCGTTTTTTTCGGGACAGGTAAAATACTCCTGGGCTGTCAATCATGCTTTTACCGGTGTTCCAGAGACCGTCATTCATTATGCCGAACAGCCTTCAGCCCCGTATTCGCTCCTTAATTATAAGTATGCGAATATCACCCTTTCCAACAATTTGCTTATCACCAACAATCTTATTTTTGCCATCCGTGATTATAGTCCTGAAACCCATATCGTCCATATAGGAACCATGGGTGAGTATGGCACTCCCAATATTGATATTGAAGAAGGCTGGTTGGAGATCGAGCATAAAGGGAGAAAGGATACTTTTCTTTACCCACGACAGGCAAGCTCACTTTATCACACCACTAAAATCATGGATACTGACCTGATGTGGTTTGCGGTGCGGATGTGGGATTTACGCATTACTGATCTGATGCAGGGGCCGGTCTATGGCATGGTGACGGAAGAGTCAAAGATTGATGACAGGCTCAAAACCATTTTCAATTATGATGAAATTTTTGGTACCATCGTCAATCGCTTCATAGTGCAGGCCATCGTTGATTATCCGCTCACGGTTTATGGTAAGGGCGGCCAGACGAGGGGATATCTGAATATCAATGATACCCTGCAATGCGTACATTTATCTGAGCAGACTCCTGCAAAAAAAGGACAACTACGAATCTATAATCAGATCATGGAGACCTTTAGTGTTAATGATTTGGCGGCAATGACTCAAAAAGTTGGACAACGACTTGGCTATGCTGTTGAGATAAAAAGCATTGAAAATCCCCGACGAGAGGCTGAAGAACATTATTATAACCCTTCTTATCATGGTCTTCTTGAGCTTGGTGTTAAACCCCACTATCTCACTGATGAGTTGATGGCCGAAATGTTT
>DYOU01000114.1 GCA_020720365.1 Candidatus Elulimicrobium sp. | reverse complement strand
GGCCGCTCAGGGTGCGGCATAATTGATGCCCCAACATGCCCCCCGCGCCAAGAATTAGTAACTTCATAATCGATTCTCCAATTTCGAATTATACACGTGCTGATAAAAATCAATGACCTTTGGTTGGATCACGGTCGAACTCAATCTTTTACGGGCAGTTTCCCTATTTAAAGCAGCAGCCTGATCCACTAATACATCATCAGTCAATACCCGGCGAAGAGCCTTCTCAATTAAGTCCACATCCTCCGGCGGAACGACCAGACCGCTTTGACCATCAATAATCCACTCATCTGCGCATGCTGTACAGGATTGGATAGGGAACGTGCCCATTACCATTGATTCGAGCAATGAAGTGCTGATCGCATCGGAAATACTTAGTCCGATATAAACACGAGCCTGACCATACTTTTTCAACATCTCAGTGTGCGGGCTTGGAGGAATGATCTCAACGGGAACACCGGTTTCCAGGGCAAAAAGTTCGGTCGCAAGATCCACATCAGGTCCGCTCGAATAAACTGCAATTGAATAACCGCGCGATTTAAGTATATCCGCACAACGCGCCAAAGCTCTTAGCCCCGAGAAAGCCCTCCCCGCCCAACCCTGATACCCCTTGAGCAGAATTAATTTCCGTTCTGAAGTGTTACCAGGTTCCCTCAACAACTCGCACGCGGCGAGATCAAACCCGCCTGTATTGGGAAATACTGGCAATACCTCGCCGCGCAGTCCATACTCACGCGCAAGGATTACGTCACGCTCGCACTCGCATGAATAATAATCACAGTTTTCAAGCACGGCGCGCACCCGTTCCCGATGCTTTGCCAATCGTCCAAAAAGATAAATATCGCTTCCCCAATTCGTCGCAATCCATTTCGGAAACTTCCCCTTAAATTTTTTCTTCGCTTCCAAGGTTAGATATCCTGCTTCCTGGAATTCCATGGAATGGATAATATCCGGTTTAATTCGCATAATGGCGGCAACCAAGGCATGCACGAGATATGGCGACGGCTTTACCACCGGTTGTAACGGATTCAGTCTTTTTTGTATAACCCTATTCATGAGATTCATCACAAAAAAAGGAAGGTTGCTGTTCATATAACGTAAAGAATGGTTGCTATAAAATCCGGGAACTTCACAGCCGTTAATAAGGGTCAGGTCCTTCAATTCGGCATGCGGTTTTACGCTGTAAATGGGAAAAAGGAAACGCTCCCAATTGGCTCCATCAAGTTGATTTACCCATCTGGCAAGATGAATACTATTTGTCATTCCTATAAATAGAATTCGCATATTCTCTCTCAATTTAGCTTTCTTTGCATCCAAAAACTACCGCTTATCGCCTTGTGTTTGGAAGGATCATATTTGGGAAATGCTCGCGCAAATTCCTCTTTCTTATCAGACATGAGATAATTCAAAGCGAGTAACACCTCAAATTGCGAATTGTATATGAGGAATGCCTGCAAAAGATATGACTCTGTCCACAGCATACGAAAGTTTTGATTGGTGAAATATACTTCGGGGTACTCATAGGGCAAGCCAATATCATGCACATGAACAACAACACCGGGGGCAAGACGCGGCAAAACATCCAAAAAGAGGAAGTTTACATCGCTGCCTGTGCGGACTGTGTGACCAGAGTCTATGAAAAGAACATCATTCGCCCCCAGTTCTTCAAAAAGAGAAGCGTCCACCAACTCCACGCGCTCAGGGATGACCCTGGTCAAGCATGGCAGTCCATGCTCAAGCAATGGGGAAGGATATGGATCAACAACAATGTAATCACAGGGATGTCCCTCAAACGCATTGCGCTTCAGCGCCTCCGAAAAGATCAATGATGAGTTTCCGGAACCAATTTCAAAAACCTTGCGCGGTTTGTAATGTCGAAGGACCGAGTACAAACTCGCAGCGCAGCCAAAACTAAAAGAATTATTCTCTGTAAAAAAATCATGCTCATTGTCGGTAGGTGTGGCTGGCCAACCACACTCATGCCCATACTTCTCACCTAGGCTATGCAGAAATTGCACCTGTTGGTCAGGATGAAAGTCCACACCGGGAAGATCGCTTTTCCTATACCATACCTGCCTTTGTCTCAGGTCAGCAATATCAGGCACAGGTGAATAATAATGGACGCGCATTGGCAAAAAGCCCTGATCCAAACAAAGATCGCTGCCCCGACCAGTCTCCGCCACCTGACTAAATACCTTGACCAGCAAAGGCAT
>DYOU01000010.1:23717-50074 GCA_020720365.1 Candidatus Elulimicrobium sp. | reverse complement strand
ATAATATATAAACATTTATTTTATTATAGACGAGGTCTGTTTTGAAAAGACTTATCTTTATCCTTTTTATTGTCTCTTATGCCATTGGTGCCCAAGCCCAAGAATTCCCCAATGGCATTGTCAAAGAATTCTTTGAAGATGGCCGGATTAAAACAGAAAAGACATACCTTAACAATAAGCTCAACGGGGCTTTTCGTGAATATTATTCTGACGGGAGGATACTGACGGCAGGGGCGTACAAGAATGGTTTACTTGAAGGGCCATACAAATCCTATTATAGCGATGGGACCCTGTTCATTGAGAAATTCTATATCAACGGTCTCCAACATGGCCTTAACAAAGAATTCTTCGAAAACGGGAATCCCAAAAGCATTGAGAATTTCAAATATGACAATCTGGATGGGCTTTGTAAATATTTTTATGACAATGGTGTTTTAAAATACACCCTCGAATTCACGGGAGGCCAGCTCAACGGTGAAAGCCGGGAATACAATACTTCCGGTATCCTGACGAGCGAAGTGCATTACCGTGACAATGAATTGAACGGAGAAACCAAAGAATTCAAAGCTAACGGGAACCTCCATGCTGTCTGGAATTATGAAAATGGCCAAAAATCAGGCATTTCAAAAACATTTTATGATAATGGAAAAGAAGAATGGGTACTAACATTCCGTGATGGGGACATTTCAGGACCTGGCAAGAAATTCAGCAAGAATGGCATCCTTTTACTTGAAGCGGAATACTTGGAAAATCAATATAACGGCATTGTTAAAGAGTATTTTGAAAACAATCGAATCAAAAGCGAATGTTATTACAAACAAGGACAAAAAGAAGGCCCCTGTAGGGAATTCTATCCTAACGGGAAATTATGGCTTGACTGGACCTATAAAGCAGGGGATAAGCAGGGATTAGCCAAGGAGTATAAAGATACCGGTGTTTTATGGATGGAAGTTACTTATGATAAAGGGCGCCAGAACGGAAAAATGCGAGAACACTTTTCCAACGGCATTGTTAAGCAGGAATGGGAAATCATTAACGGCATCCAGGCCGGTCCTTCCAAATCTTTTTATCAGACAGGAGAAGTGTTAAGCGAAGAAAATTATGTCAATGGGAAAATAGACGGTGAGACCCGGATATTCCGACAAAAAGGAGATTTGGCATATATTGATACTTATGCAACAGGCGTCAAGATCAAGCGAAAAGGTTTTGATGAGCGTGGAAAATTAGAATTTGAACAGAATTATTAGGAGTATTCATGGCTACTGATCAATCACCTTCACAAAAGAAAACACCTCAACCCCGCAAACCCATGGGGCCGTTCAACAATAAGGACGGCAGTGGCGTATGGATCTTTTGGGTCATTATCATTTGCGTTTTTCTGATCATCGCCAGCCAGCCGGCGACAAACACAAAAACAGCACCAAAGATGACATACAGTCAATTCTACTCACTTGTAAAAACCAACAAAGAAACAAAAGCTATCAAGAAAGTCATTCTTTCTGAAGGTTCAGAAAATATCATCCGTGCCACGCTTAAGAACGACTCCGAGCTCAGGCTGAATATCCCCGCAGATGACAAAGAACTGCTTGCCGCATTACGCGACAATGTAGACGACATGTCTGTCCAGCCACTGGAAACATTCTGGAGCCAGGCATTTTTCTCTTTCGTCCCGGTGCTTTTGATCATTTTCTTCATTTGGTTCATCGGACGCCGCGGTGCCGAGGGTGTCAATAAGGTCTGGTCTTTTGGCAAGTCACGTGCCAAGGTTAATGAAAAAGGAACCAATAAAATCACTTTTTCAGATGTTGCCGGCGTTGACGAAGCCAAGGAAGAGCTTCAGGAAATCATTGAATTCCTGAAAGAACCCAAGAAATTCGAACGTTTAGGAGGGAAAATCCCTAAAGGGGTCCTTCTGGTGGGGCCTCCAGGAACAGGAAAAACACTCCTGGCTAAAGCTGTAGCCGGAGAAGCGGATGTCCCTTTCTTTTCTTTAAGCGGTTCTGACTTTGTTGAAATGTTCGTCGGTGTTGGAGCTTCACGCGTACGTGACCTCTTTGAACAGGCACGTAAAGCCTCACGGGTCTCGGGGAAGGGCTGTATTATTTTTATTGACGAGATCGATGCGGTAGGCCGCCAGCGTTTTTCTGGCATTGGCGGGGGTAATGACGAGCGTGAGCAGACACTCAACGCACTCCTTGTTGAAATGGACGGTTTCAATGCTCCCAGCGGGCTTATCGTGATGGCGGCAACAAACCGCCCTGATACGCTGGATCCTGCGCTTTTACGCCCGGGCCGTTTCGATCGCCGGGTTGTTGTTGGCCTACCGGATATCAATGGCCGGGAAGGTATCTTAAAGGTCCATTCGACCAGGATTAAATTAGACACTGATGTCGACTTGCGCCGCATTGCCCAACAGACAGTCTATTTTTCAGGGGCAGATCTTGCCAATGTCTGCAATGAAGCAGCTCTTTTGGCAGCACGCCGCAACCGCGAAACCGTAAGTATGGCTGAATTCCTGGCCGCGGTCGAACGCGTCACATTGGGGCCTGAAAAGAAGTCCCACACCACCTCCAAGAAAGAAAAGGAAATGACCGCCCATCATGAAGCAGGCCATGCCTTACTAAGCCTTTACATTGATGAGGTTGATACATTCTCCAAAGTTTCGATCATCCCTCGCGGCCTGGCAGGCGGATATACATTGACACCACCAACAGAAGATAAACATTATTACACAAAAAAAGAGCTGTTCGGACAAATGACCGTCCTAATGGGGGGCTTGGTGGGCGAAGAAGTCTTTATGAATGACTCAACGACGGGCGTTTCCAATGATCTTGAAAAAGTCGCTTCATTGGCACGTAGCATGGTGTGCGCCTTCGGTATGAATGGTGATCTAGCAAAACGTGCCTATGGGCGCAGCGCGCATCCGTCATTCCTCGGCAGGGATATTTTTGAGGAAAAAGATTATAGTGCTGATACCGCCAGGATGATCGATGAAGAGGTCAAGAAGCTTGTTGATGCAGCGTATCATCGCGCCAAGAAGATTATTACTGAAAATCGTGACAAATTGGACATCATCGCCAATCGCCTCATCGAAAAAGAAGTCATGGATATTGCTGAAGCCCGTGTCTTATTAGGCCTGAACCCCACAGAAGAAGTAAAGGCTTAACGCCAATGTTTAACTTGCGCCCGTCCTCCTGTTGGCACGCACGTTCATTGAAAATGGACCTTGGTGTTCGTACATGGATCATGGGGATTGTCAATATTACCCCTGATTCTTTTAGTGGCGACGGAGTCCTTTCCAAATACAGGAACGAAAAGATCCCCGGGCTGTCTCACGCCTTAAAACTCATTGATCAGGGCGTTGACATCCTTGATATTGGCGGCGAATCGTCACGGCCTGGTGCCAAAAGAATTACCATACAAGAAGAGTCCAGGCGTGTCATGCCTCTTATAAACGTACTGACTAAACGCAGCAAAGTCCCTCTAGCGGTGGATACATATAAACCTTTAATCGCCAGGCAAGCATTAGATGCCGGCGCTTGCATTATCAATTTGATTAAGGGTACACCACCGCCAATAGCGATGCTTAAGGTTATTAAACGCTATGATGCAGGATTAATCCTAATGCATATGCGTGGCACACCCCAAAACATGCAATCTAAAACATCTTATACGGATATTATTGTGGATGTGAAGAATGAACTAAGAAAAGCATTGGAAAGTTGCACCACATGCGGTATAAAAAAGAAGAATATTGTGATTGATCCTGGCATTGGTTTCGCTAAGACTGTAGAACAAAACCTTTTTTTATTGAGGCATTTAAAGCGATTCCGCACACTTGGCGTGCCGATCCTTGTGGGGACATCACGAAAATCATTCATCGGAAAAGTCCTTGGCACGCCTATTAAAAGGCGCTTGACAGGCACGTTGGCCACCGTTGTCCTGTCCGCAGCATCCGGAGCTAATATCCTGCGTGTTCACGACGTAAAAGAAATAAAAGAAGCCATTGCCATGACAGATGCCATCACAACAGCCGTTAAACCAAGGGTAGACGCATGAATTTCTTTGAAATCTGGTCCATGATAAAACCCATCATAGAGATCCTTGTATTATGGTGGATCTTTTACCGTATCCTTTTATTCTTTCAAGGGACACGCGCTTTTCAGGTCTTAAAAGGCGTCACCTACCTGGCGATTGCTTTCCTATTGGCTCAGCTGTTGAGATTCGACACCCTCAACTGGCTTCTGATGAAATTCTTCGCCATATCGATCCTGGCGATGGTCATTATTTTCCAACAAGAACTCCGTCACGGCCTGGCACGGCTGGGAAGGGGGCATTTTCTTAACCTTTTCATTGAAGAATCAGACGTCATCGCCTCGATCAGCGAGATCACCGACGCTGTATTTAAACTTTCTGAGAAAAGGACGGGATGCCTGATCGCGTTTGAACGTGAAACAAAACTGACGACCTACGCTGAAAGCGGTCTTCAAATTGACGGGCTCATTTCTTCTGAGATTGTACAGACCATTTTTAAGCACGAATCTCCAATTCACGATGGAGGCGTTGTGATCCGTGGCCAAAGGATCGTTGCCGCGGCCTGTTTGTTCCCATTGACAGATAACATCAACCTTAGCAAGATCATTGGCACCCGCCACAGGGCCGCCTTGGGATTAACAGAACACACAGATGCTATTGTACTTCTTGTTTCTGAAGAAACAGGGGAGTTGTCCGTGGCTTGTGATGGAAAATTCATTCCCATTACTGGGCCAGAACGCCTTCAGTCCGTATTAAAAGATCTCTTGATCACAACTGCAAAGGCAAAGAAATGAAAGAATTCCTGACAACAAATCTTGCCCTTAAGATCATTGCCCTTGGTTTGGCCATCATCACATGGATCTATGTTAACGGTGAAATCTTAAGATAAGGAACACCACTCCTATGGCGTTATTGGGCGTTAATATCGATCATGTGGCCACATTGCGTCAAGCCCGCCGTGAATCTGACCCAGACCCGGTCAATGCAGCCCTCATTTGTCAACGTGCCGGAGCTGATTCCATCGTGGCCCATTTAAGGGAAGACAGGCGCCATATCAATGACAATGATATTAAACAGCTCAAACAAAAGCTATCTATCCGATTCAATCTCGAAATGTCCATCGCGCCGCAAATCGTTGATATCGCCTGCCAGCTAAAGCCTGAACAAGTAACTCTGGTGCCTGAACGCCGCCAAGAATTGACCACTGAAGGTGGCTTAGATGTAATCGCCCATTTCAAACGCCTGAAAGATGCTTGTGCCAGGTTGAATGATAAAGGCGCAACAATAAGCCTCTTCATTGCACCGGATAAAGCACAGATCGATCAAACGATCGCCTTAGGCATCAAGATCATTGAACTGCATACAGGCTCTTACGCACAAGCCAAAACCATAGCTGCAAGGACAAAAGAACTGAAAAAGATCGTTCAGATGACGCACTATGCCCATACGCACGGGCTGATTGTCAACGCCGGGCATGGATTAAAATATGACAATACAACACCCATTGCACAAATACCCGGCATGCACGAACTCAACATCGGTCATTCCATTATTTCTTATGCCATATCCGTTGGATTGGCTAACGCGGTCAAAGAAATGAAAAAGCTTGCACAGGCACATCCATGATCATTGGCACAGGCATTGATATTGTTGAAATCCCGCGTATCCGTACAGCGGCCCAAACATGGGGAGACCGTTTCTTGACGCGCATCTTAAACCCTGAAGAGATCGCTTACGCCAAAACCCATGTCATTCCATACCCGCATTACGCCGGAAGGTTTGCGGCCAAAGAAGCTGTTTATAAAGCCTTGGGCGATAAAACACTATCCTGGAAAGATATCACGATCATCAATACGCCTGAAGGAAAACCTGTTTGCCATATAAAACGGCCATTACCAGGAAAAATGATTCATTTATCCATATCCCATTCAAAATTCTATGCCATTGCCAGCGCTATTGTTGAGACGTAAGAATAATGTCCACAAAAATGATTTCGGCCATGTTTTAGTCGTGGCAGGATCAGGGCGCATGCTGGGCGCTGCCTGCCTGACGTCTTTGGCCGCCATGCGTGCCGGAGCAGGACTTGTGACAGCCGCTATTCCCAAAGGACTGAATATCGCCTTACAAGGAAAGATTGAACATGTGGTCATGACCCTGCCTTTGCCGCAAACCAAAAACATGACATTCGCGGCCTGCGCAGCGACCATTGTCCTTAAATCAATCCAAACGTTCACCAGCATGGCCATTGGCCCAGGATTGTCCCTCGATCCTTCCACCCTGCGTTTTGCCCAGCATCTGATCAAGGATTGCTCTTTGCCCATGGTGGTGGATGCCGACGCCCTAAACGCCCTAGAAAATAAGACAAACATCCTTTTAAAAGCCAAAGGCCCAAGGATATTGACACCGCATACAGGTGAAATGGCACGCCTTTCAGGCTTAACTCCAGCAACGATCGATGCTGATCGGCGGCATGCTGTTAGCGTCTTTGCCAGACGATATCATTGTATACTTATCTTAAAAGGACACCACACACTTGTGGCTGCGCCTAATGGGAAGATATATACTAATAAAACAGGAAATCCCGGCATGGCGACAGCGGGTAGTGGGGACGTGCTCACCGGCATGGTCGCGGCTTTATTAGCCCAGAGAGCAACCCCGTTTGAAGCAGCCAGACTAGCGGTTGAGTGGCATGGGAAAGCGGGAGATGCAGCGGCGAGAATATACACCAAGACTTGCATGATCGCCACAGATATCATTGAAGCGATGACAAAATGCTATCGGCAACCAAAATATTGCTCAGGTTAAGAAATGAACTTCAATAAAACTGATTTTATCCTTATAACGATTTTATTTATTGGCGTGTTATTGATTAATCTGCATTTGGCCAACATGCAAATGCTGACCGAGGATGCCTGTGGATATTTGAACATCGGCAGGAATATCTTTTCCGGAAAAGGCCCTGTCATTTCCTATAACATGTACCAGTTTTGGCCAGAAAAGTATTTCCCGTCGATCCCATATTATCAATCCATTTATCCTCTCATAGCCGGCTTTATCTTCTTTCTGTTCAACCTTAAGGCTGTCATCATTGCCAACATATTTTTATTGGCGCTTAATTGTATCCTTATTTATCTTATTTCCAGAACAACTATAAATGCCGTTTACAGTTTCTTTGTCGCACTTTTCGCATCTTTTCTGCCAACGCTTGTTTTTACGGCTATTTTCCCGTGGACAGAACAACTCCACCTTTTTTCGATCCTCTTCATCATACTCATTTACCTTAGAAACAAAGAACGTGTTTTTATGATCGGGATATTGTTGGGCCTGAGTTATTTCATCCGTGTCGCCAGTGGTTTTAACATCCTTGCTTTTCTGGCGAGCATGTTTATTCTGGAAAGTTTCTCAAAAGACAGTTTTAAACGTGTTGGGCTCACCGTTATCGGTATCTTGGCTATTATTGTGCCTTACCAGATTTTTTGTTATTTAAATTACCACATGCTCTACCCAAAACAGATCCTTGCCGGAGAACTATATTTTATTGCCAAAGTCCATGGCAATGCCATTTACCAGGATCATGTGCCTGTATTATCTGCCATAGCACCCCCCGTGCATTTAAATATTTTATTAAACAACACCCTGCAGAAATTTATTGATTTTATACTTTATCTGCGTGATATCTGGATGGCATTATTGTTTCTGGCCACATATATTTTATTTTCCAAAATAAGAAAACCCGTGATCACCTTACTTGTCTGCCAAGGCATCTTTGTCGTGATCGGGTATCTTATCAAATACGGCCTCGCTTTTAATGTTCCTATCCAATACCTGGAGATCAATAGGTATTCATTAATACCTTTCATCATGTTCTCAGCAGCAGGATTCCTAAGCTTGCACGAAATCCTTTGTGACAAATTTAGTGTGAAAATCGCAAAAACAATATTTACTTGCGCCATGGCTTTTTTTATCCTTGTTCAAATGGATCAACATGCCCTGTTTCTAAAAAACATGGGGACAACTGCTCTTAATCAACAAAAATACAATACCCACAGGGATGTGGTTTACGCTTGGGTAAGGGATAACACCCAAGAAGATGACTTGATAACCTCAGATATTACAGGTGACGTGTTCTTATTAGAACGCCCGTTTGTCTCCATGCCCAATGGGCTGGCATTGACAAAAAACAATCTGAAAGATTTCCTACTCATTTACAATCCCAAGGTTATAATAACCAAAAATCCATCTGTTGTTGCTTTACTGGCGACGTGGGGTATGCCCGTTGTATTGAATGAAGCAGGCATTGCTGTTGTTCCCTATAATGATCATGCGTTTTTAAAGAAATAACCAACCAGGAATCTTTTATAAGAAAGATAATCTCCATGAAATCGATCCAGGAATTAAACGTCAAATTATTTGCTGACGGGGCAGACATCCTCGAAATGAAGAAAGTATACCAAAGCGGATGCGTTAAAGGGTTTACCACCAATCCGACGTTGATGAGAAAAGGCGGGGTTGTAAATTTCAAGGATTTTGCCATCAGCGTATTAAAAGAAATCCAGGATCTCCCGGTTTCTTTTGAAGTCCTTTCTGATGAATTTGATGCCATGAACCTGGAGGCGAGGGAAATCGCCAGTTGGGGTGCCAACGTTAACGTCAAAATCCCTGTCACAAACACAAAAGGAGCGTCATCTGTGCCGCTTATCAAAGAGCTTTCCGCAGAAGGCCTTGCCCTTAATGTGACGGGCATCTTAACCAATGAACAGGTTCAGGATGTCTGCAACGCGCTTTCACCAAAGGTAAAAAGTATTGTGTCTGTTTTCGCCGGCAGAATCGCGGATACAGGAAGAGACCCTGTCCCTTACATGACAGAGGCTGCGAACATCCTCAAATCAAATCCAAACGCTGAATTACTATGGGCTAGCTCAAGGGAATTGCTCAATATATTCCAAGCTGAGGCCAGTGGATGCCATATCATTACCGTAACCCCTGATATCCTAAGAAAAACCCTGATGGTGGGGAAAGATTTAAAGCAACTTTCTTTGGAAACAGTGCAAATGCTACATGGCGATGCCAAAGCTGCTGGTTATACGATCATTAACTGAGGCTAAAGACCTTCTATGAACTATTGCATTCTAGGTGGCGCTGGATTCATCGGAAGCCATCTTGTTAAAACATTACTGACTACGGCAAAAGATTGCAACATCACCATCTATGATAACCTTTCTTCCGGGAAAATGTGGCACCTGGAAGAAATTCATAGCGATAAAAGGTTATCCATTATACATGGGGACATCAAAGATATTGACGCCTTGACATCCGCTATGAAAGGAATGGATATTGTTTATCATTTCGCTTCCAACCCCGATATTTCCAAAGCAGCTACCCAACCGGACATTGATTTCTGGGAAGGCACCTACCTTACCAATAATGTCCTTGAGGCCATGCGCAAAACAGGCGCCAAAAGGCTTCTTTATGCCTCCGGCAGCGGTATTTATGGAGACACCGGATCAACCGAGATCAGCGAAGACCATGCACCCTTGTTACCGGTATCAACCTATGGTGCCAGTAAACTGGCATGTGAAGCGCTCATCGTGGCGTATGGCCATATGTTTGACCTATCTGCCAGCGCTTTTCGCTTTGCTAATGTTGTTGGTCCCCATCAAACACATGGCGTAGGATATGACTTTGTAAGACGCCTGTTAAAGAACCCTCAAGAATTGCAGATACTGGGAGATGGCACACAAAGCAAATCCTATATCCATATCCAAGATGTCATCAAGGCCATGCGCCTTTTAGAAACACGTTCACCTCTTGGATTCTCTTATTTTAACGTCAGCACGCTAGACCATATCACAGTCACAGAGATCGCGGATATTGTCACAGAAATCATGGGCTTAAAAGATGTCCACCTTCTTTATGCCGGCGGAAAACGCGGCTGGCGCGGGGATGTCCCTGTTGTAAGGTTAAATTCCGACAAGATCCGCCGCCTTGGCTGGGCCAATAGCTTTTCGACGAGAGAGGCTATTTATGCTTCAGTCCGGTCCATTTATGAAGATGCCAAAGCTGGTAAATTCGATAACCTATAATATCAACCTAAAGGGTTATACATGAGTCTTCCCAAAGTCAGAAGCAATAAATTTGTTTCCATCGTCGTACCCGCCTTAAATGAAGAGCTGACCATCGGAAAGTTTGTTGATTGGTGTAAGGAAGGCCTTGCGAAAGCTGAAGTTTCCGGTGAAATACTCATCATCGATAGCTCGACAGATAAAACCGTTGAAATAGCCGAGCAGCATGGGGCTACTGTCATTAAAACCCCCAAACGTGGCCTCGGCCAGGCCTATATCGATGCTTTACCGCATATCAAAGGTGATTATGTGATCATGGGGGATTGTGACCTTACCTATGATTTCAGGGAAATTAAAACCTTTGTCGACAAGTTGGACGAAGGATATGACTTCGTGATGGGTACGCGCATGCATGGGCATATTGAGACCGGCGCCATGCCCCCATTGCACCGTTACTTCGGTACACCGCTGACTACCTTCATTTTAAACGTTGTTTACGGGTCATGTTTCAGTGATATCCATTGCGGTATGCGTGCCATGACAACCGATGCTTTACGGATGATAAACCTGGAGTCACGGTCATGGGAATATGCCTCCGAGATGTTGTTAAAAGTCGTACGCCTGCATCTACGGGTCGCTGAAGTCCCGATCAAATTCTATAAGGATGTTGATGGCCGCTTAAGCCACCATAAACGCTCAGGGTGGATGTCGCCATGGATCGCGGGCTGGATCAACCTGAGAATCGTTTTTCTCTACGCTCCGGACTTTTTCTTAATGAAGCCAGGCGCCATCGCCATGTCCTTAGGCCTGGCCATATCCTTATGTGTCGCCTTTGGACCATTTACCCTATGGCGTCTGAAATTCTCTCTATATTGGTTACTGTTCGGTGTGTTCCTGACAATTATAGGTTACTCAGCCGTGCAAATGGGTATCTTATCCAGAGTTATATGTAATTTTATGCCTGAACGGGAAGCCTTGTATAAACGTCTCTTCGCTTACAATAGAGGCGTTGTGCTGGGGGTATTCCTTTTTCTAGACGGGTTACCTTCATTAATCCAGCTCATCGCGGAATATGTCACTAATAACTTTAATTTAACCGCTATATCCAATGAAGCTGTTTTAGGGTTGCTGCTCATCACGCTCGGCTTTCAAACATTTACGTTCACGTTGCTGTTTAATTTGCTTATCAGTAAGAAAGAACGCCATGGATCATTCTAAACCGATGCGCCATGAAGCTTACGGTCAATCAGGTCCTTTAAGCTGGGTGGACAAATTCGGTTGCTTTCTTTCACGCCGCAGGATTAGAAAGCACATCAACCGCCTGAAGAAAGATTCAATAAAACTACTGGATGTCGGATGCGGTTATCACGCCAAGAACCTTCTTGAACTTACTCCGGATATCAGTACCGGAACAGGCATTGATATTGCCATAAGCGCTATAGCCAAATCAACGCCTAAACTCACATTCATGGAACAACCTATCGAGAAAAGCCTTGCCCATTTTCCCGACGCTTCTTTTGATGTCATTTTAATGATTTCCGTCCTAGAACATTTAAATGACCCGCAAGCCTGCCTGAATGAATGCCGCCGCGTCTTAACCACAGACGGTGTTCTGCTCATCAATGTCCCTACATGGAAAGGAAAATCTTTCCTGGAACTTTCGGCATTTCAGTTCAAACTCAGCCCAGCTATGGAAATGGATGACCATAAGATGTATTACGACCAAAAAGACCTTTGGCCATTATTGGTAAAGGCTAATTTTAAACCCAGCGCCATCAATATAGCCTATTACAAATTTGGAATGAACCTTTTTGCCGTATGCCAGAAGACATAAAACCTGCAAATCCGACCACTCTGGTCCATGCCCGTGATTATTCTGCGATTGTGGCGAAATGGAGCGATGCCCACCGTTATTCGCCTGCGCCACGGCACCGCCGGAGAATGATCTTAAGCCTGATCAAAGATCTGGATTTTAAAAGCTGTGTGGATGTCGGTTGCGCGCAGCCTTTTCTGATCGAAGACATGTTAAAGCTTAAAGAGGTCGCATTAGCGGGCTGTGACATTTCACAGGAAGTTATTTTATTGAACAAGAAAGTCTTTCCCCAAGTCGATTTCTTTACCGCTGACATTTCACAACCCCAACCATCCCCAAGAACATTTGACCTGGTAATATGTTCAGAAGTCCTCGAACATGTTGAGGATTGGCCCTTAGCTGTCAGAAATATCGCGGCTTGGTCGTGCCAGTGGCTATTAATAACCGTTCCCAGTGGGACTGTTTACCCGATTGACAAGCAAGTGGGACATTTGCGTCACTTCGAAGGAGTTGAGCTATTAAAGGAGCTTCAAAGCGTGGGATTTGAACCCATGTTGGTCCGTAGATGGGGATTCCCGTTCCACAGTGCTTACAAATACATGATCAACGGTTTCCTGCGGGAACAAATATACACAAATTTTGCCGAAAAAGGCTACGGGCTAGGGCAGAAGATCATCTCCACCATCCTTTACGGTTTATTCTTCCTAAACACCCCTTTTAACCATGGTTCACAACTGCTCATCTTACTCAAAAGAAAACAAAAACCGGGAGCCGCCCAATGATCATCGTACGCAGCCCATTACGCATAACGCTTGGGGGAGGCGGAACTGATCTCCCATCTTATTACAGAGACCATGAAGGATTCCTTATCGCCGGTGCAATCGATAAATATGTCTACATCACATTGAATCATCCTTTCAATAAAACAATCAACCTCAAATATTCTGAAATGGAAAGCGTCAAAACCATTGCAGACATCAAGCACCCTATATTCAAAGAAGCTTTAAGGATGATCTATCAGGATCAGATTCCCAGCATCGAGATCTCCAGCTTTGCAGACATTCCCGCCGGCACAGGATTAGGGTCATCGGGAAGTTTTACAACAGCCCTGCTTAAAGCCTTACATGTTTACAACCGGGATCTTGTTCATCCTGAGGAGTTGGCCCAACAAGCCTGTGATATTGAAATCAACAAGTTAGGCGAACCCATCGGTAAACAAGATCAGTACATCGCTTCATTCGGCGGGATTACCTGTTTTGAATTCAGGAAAGATGATTCTGTTAAAGCATACCCTTTGAAGATATCCAAAGAAGTCCTTTATAGTCTAGAAGACAATTTGCTGCTATTTTTCACTGGCTATGCACGTTCAGCCTCAGCCATCCTTAAAGATCAACACGATCAAAGCCTGAAAAAGAACGAAGAGATGACCCAAAACCTTCATTTTGTCAAAGACCTAGGCTTTCAAAGTAAACAAGCCCTTGAAAGTGGTGATCTGAATAAATTTGGCGCATTAATGAATGTCCACTGGGAATACAAGAAAAAAAGGTCTGGTGCCATCAGCAATCCCAAGATCAATGAATGGTATGATGTGGCGATGAAAAACGGCGCTTTGGGTGGAAAACTGATCGGCGCCGGTGGTGGCGGGGTCCTGATGTTTTATACATCCAACGGGGAAAAATTAAGACAAGCCATGACCGGTTGTGGTTTGGAAGAAATACGGTTTAAATTCGACTTTGAAGGCACAAAGGTTGTTGCGCAATCATGATGCCATCCATCGCTATCCTTGCTGGTGGACTTGCCACAAGGCTTTACCCCTTAACACAAACAACCCCCAAAAGCCTTATCGAGGTTGCTGACAAGCCCTTTATTGCACATCAGCTAGCCTTGCTTGAACGTCAAGGCATACGGGATGTGGTCATCTGTGCAGGACACCTGGGTGAACAGATAGAGAGTTTTGTCGGCACAGGAAAACAATTTGGCTTATCTGTTCAGTATTCTCTGGATGGTCATAAACTGCTCGGCACAGGGGGAGCGATACAAAAAGCCCTGCCGCTACTTACAGATAATTTCTTTGTAATGTACGGGGATTCTTACCTGGATATCGATTTCAACTCGCTCTACCAGCATTCCTTGTCTTCTGATCGTAAAAATATTATGACCATCATCAAAAACAAAGACAACTGGGACAAAAGTAATATTGTCTTTAAAGAAGGCACCATTATTTGTTATGATAAAATAAAGAAAACTCCGGCCATGGAATACATTGATTATGGCTTAAGCCTTCTAAGAAAATCAGCTTTTGCCGATGTGCCCAGCCAAGCTCATTTTGATCTCGCACAACTGTATCAGGATCTGATCCTTAAGCATCAAATGCTGGGCCACGAAGTGACCCAGCGGTTTTATGAGATCGGGTCTGCTACGGGATTAGCTGAAACTGAGAAATATCTTCTTAATCTAAGAAAATAAACCTGAATAAAGGAAATAATCATGAGCAAATTAGAGTATATCAACAAATATCTTTCGGAAGCTGTCAAGATCACGCAAATGATCGATCCAACAACGGTAGAACGCATGATCGATATCATTGGCCAAATCAGAAAGAATTCCGGCAGGCTTTTTATCCTTGGGGTTGGGGGTGGTGCCGGGCATGCCAGTCATGCTGTTAACGATTTCAGAAAAATCGTTGGTATTGAAGCTTATTGTCCTACTGACAATGTTTCGGAATTAACAGCAAGGATCAATGATGATGGTTGGGATACGTCATTTGTGAATTGGCTTAAAGGCAGCCGCCTTACACATAACGATGGCATCCTCGTTTTCTCTGTCGGCGGAGGCAATGCTGAAAAGAAAATAAGCAACAATCTAGTTGTAGCCTTAAAGTACGCGAAAGAAACCGGTTCGAAAATAATCGGTATTGTTGGAAAAGACGGCGGTTATACAGCTCAGGTCGCTGATGCCGCTGTCATCATCCCGACTGTTTCCCCGGAAACCATCACACCGCATACAGAAGCATTTCAGGCGGTCATTTGGCATTTAATCGTGTCTCATCCAGACCTGAAATCCTATGAAATGAAATGGGAATCCACAAAATAATGAAGAAAGCTGTTTTTCTAGACCGTGACGGGGTCATCAATGCGAACGTATTCAATGTCCAAACAGGTGCATGGGAATCGCCGCATGAAGTGGATGATTTTCATATGTTTCCCTGGGCCATAGAATGCTTGTCTAGACTACAAGACCATGGATTTCAATTATTCCTGGTCTCCAATCAACCCAGTTACGCCAAAGGGAAAACATCCCTGGAGAACATTGAAGCGATCCATCAAGAAATGCACGCCATATTGAATAAGAACAGGATTTATTTTACAGAATACTTTTATTGTTATCATCATCCCGACGGCATCGTCCCTGGATACTCGATAGGTTGTGATTGTAGAAAACCTGGTACTTTCTTTCTCAACGAGGCACAAAAGAAATATAAGCTTGATATGAAATCTTCCTGGATGATAGGTGACAGGGATTCTGATATCATATGTGGACAAAAGGCAGGTTGTAAAACAATATTTGTCCAGGACGATAAAACAAATGCGGGCAGAAGCACCCCTGATTTCAAGGTAAATGATTTACGTGAAGCTATTGGTATAATTTCTGCTCACATTTAATCTTTAGGGGAAAAATGAAAAAAATCATCTTTTTAAATCCGCCATTAACACTCAAAGAACGCTCCGGCAATCTCTCTGCGGCAGCGGCCAGGGCGATCCCTTATGGGCTCCTGAGCCTGGCCACAGTCACCAAGAATGCTGGGTATGAAACCACTCTACTTGATGCCACCAATCACGGCTATAGCTGTGAAGAAACAATAGAACTGATCCTAAAAGCTAACCCTGATTATCTGGGGATATCTACGGTCACGCTGTCCATCCACACCTCGGCCGCCCTCACCGAGGAATTGAAAAAGAAAAACAAAGACATCAAGGTCATCGTAGGGGGGGCGCACATCAGCTCTGCGGCGGATGAAACCATGAAACTCTTTCCATCATTTGACGTCGGTGTGATCGGCGAAGGGGAAGAAACGATCCTGGAACTGCTGGCTGCTTTTGATCAAAATAAACCTCTTTCAACCGTCAGGGGTATCATTTACAAAGATGGCCCGAATATCGTCAAGACCGACCGCAGGCCTTTTATCAAAAACCTGGATGTCCTTCCTTTGCCGGCATGGGATCTTTTGCATGATATGACGAACTTCTACAGGCCATCGGCGCCGTCGTATGTCAGATTGCCAGCCACCACGATCGTTACCTCACGTGGATGCCCGGGCAACTGCATCTTCTGTAACAGTAAGGCTATTTTTGGCGGTTTAAGGTGCTTCAGCGCTGATTATGTCATTAGGCTGATCCAAGACCTCACCGCCAACCACGGCATCAAAGATATCAGCATCTATGATGACAATTTCATTTTCTTCAGGGAAAGGGTAGAGCGGATATGCCATTTCATCATTGAAAATAAAATTGACCTTACCTGGTCATGCTACTCCCGCGTTGATCAGGGAGACACGGAACTGTTTAAATTGATGAAGCGGGCCGGCTGTTGGCAGATTAGCTACGGGATTGAAAGCGGATCACAAAAGATATTGAACCTGATCAGGAAGAACGTGACGTTGGAACGTATCGAAAGCACCATCAGGGCCACCAAAAAAGCGGGCTTAAGGACCAGGGGATTTTTTATCATCGGGCATTTCGATGAAACCGAAGGGACCATCCAAGAGACGATAAGCTTCATGAAAAAGATCCCCCTCGATGATTTTCACTTTACTACATTTACTCCATTACCAGGGACCGAAGCCTACCATATAGCCGATACTTACGGCACTTTTGATCGGACCTGGAGCAAATTAAACTTGCAATATCCTGCGTTTATCCCAAAAGGCTTAACGCCGGAGATCATTGAAACTTATTCAAAGAAAGCTTATTTCTCATTTTATTTCAGACCCAGAATTATTGCTTCATATATCGGGATTGTTTTCAAATATCCAGAAAACATGAAACGGCTTCTCAACGGATTAAAAGCCCTGTTATTAAGGATTTTTTCACAGTAAACCTGTTTTTCACGAACCTGAAATAATGTTGATTGATCTTATTGATAGTTTTTATGTCCCGCATTACAACTGCTGTACCATAGGCATAACTAATGGGATTTACATTTACTCCTTTTTCTACCTGGCAGGTATAGCGGTAATCATTTATTATTTAATCTCTTCTTACTTGTTAAAAGAAAACACGCCCTCGACCCAGGCAAAATTTAAGAACTTTACCCATAAAGCCCTCTGGGGGATATTGATCACATTAATTATCTTTCAAACCATAGCCCAAATCCGTTTCTTTACGGATGAGCTTGATTTCTACCACAACAGAAGAATTTCCCAACGCTATCCAGGGCGTTTCCAAGAACTAGTTGATTTCAGTTTATTCTGCAAATCAATCCTTCCGGGAAAACACACCGCGCAACTCATAACTGATCTGGATTTCAATAAAGATTTTCCCGGTCTTTTCACAACCTGGGTGTTAGGATATTTTCTTTACCCCATTGACATCAAAAATATCCGTGAAGGGGAACCCAAGGACTGTCTAATTATTTTTATGAAAAAAGACCCGTACCAAAACATCCCTGTTGACTATAAAGTAATCGGTAAATTCAATAACCATCTACTTGCTATCAAGAAATGATCCCTCTCGCCGTTGCCTTAATAATGTCTGTTTTTGTTCCCTTAGGACTTGGCTATTGCCTTGTCCAGCTCCTGTTTAAAGGATATTCCCTCCCAAAACCTTTATCTTTCGCCTTAGGATATGGCTTAGGGATGGGGATTGTTTCTATCGAGATGCTTCTTTGGGGTATTTTGGACATTCGTTTTTCCTTGCCTAGCATAGGAATGCCTTTATTAATTCTTCTATTAATAACAACGGTCCTTTATTTCTACAGGAGGCGTGATCCCAACCTATCTGCCTTTCCCTTAAGCGACCAAAAAGACCCCCTGACGTTCACCATGAAATTGCTGTTAGGATTAGGGATCTTATACATTCTTTTCCAAATAATCTTTATTTACATCCGCGCATTAAACATGCCCATTCAAACATATGACGCTTTAGGCGCCATATCATTTAAGGCAAAAGTATTTTTTTATGACGGTTATCTAAAGTATACCCGCAACGCTACGGTACCTGATTATCCGCTACTGGTCGAACTTTGCGAAACATGGACAGCCCTTAACCTGGGGCAATGGCATGAATCTTTCGTCAAGATCATGTTCCCGTTATTTTTTACATCTTTTCTTGTTGTTAATTATTATTTATTGCGAAGTATGACGTCGAAATACTGGTCGATTTTAGGGACCTGCTTATTGCTTTCAGCGAATTTTATAACTTATCATGCAACAATCGAATACCGCGATATTGTCATGATGTATTATAACTGCACGATCATCGCATTACTGATGTGGGGAAGTAAGAACACTAAAAATGGATTCCTAGTCCTAGCCGCCCTATTTTCTGGATTTGCATGCTTCATTAAATATCAAGGGCCAGCCTATTCCATGATCCATGTGATTTTACTCGCTGTCCTTTTGACGAATGAAAAAACCAATATAAAAAACATCCTCAAGGAACTCCTGAAATTCTCCATTATTGCTTTTGGCATATGTATTGTTTCTTACAGCTATATGAACGTCTTTCACATCTCAAGGCATCCTCTCTGGACAAACATTCAAACGATAATCGATCATTTTTCAATCACCCAACAAAATAACTTCAAAATGGTCTCAAAATCGTTCTTCTATTCAGGCAACTGGAATATTTTATGGTTTCTGCTTTTCATAAACTTATTCCTTAACGTAAAGAAAGTTTATGCCTATCCGGCCATAAGGTTCTTGATGATAGCCACGGGCTTATTCCTCGGCTGGTATTTCCTGACATTTACTATTACTAGCGGGTTCCTTTTGTATAACGGGGGGACAGCAGATGATTTTTCCTTCTCGAGGACAATCTTACAATTTTTCCCATTAGTTGTTGTACTTATTGTTTTGTTAAATGCCCTCCCTGAAAATGAAAAAACCCGGTCATAAACCGGGCTTTTTCAACACCAATATCCGATTTTATTATAAGTGACGGGTGATCTTGCCTTCTGCTTTCTCAAACACAGGCTTATACGCTGCTACCGGACGCCCGAAACAAACCCCCATCTGTTCATACACAGCAACTTGATTTAAATCAACATGACGCTGTTCAATGGCCTTCTTTGACTCCATGTAACGTACTTTGTCACCATCAATACCAACAATGGTTACACCCACGGTCCCTTCTTTAAGAAGCATGACAGCAGCGGCACCGGCTTCCTTGCCGAAACAAACGTCATAAGCAGAAGAGTGCCCGCAACGCACCAGGTGCCCCGGCACCACGGAACGGACTTCAGGGGCTTCGTTCATTTTCTCAACGAACATTCCCGCTTTCTTCATCAGTTCTTTGATCTCCATGTCCGCCTTAAAACGCTTGGAAAGTTCCTGGCAAACGTATTTGGCCGCACCGGCAAGTTTCTTATGCCCGAAAGAATCAACGCCCGCTGATTCGTCATAGATCTCAGAACCGTCTGCGGTCTTTAAACCCTCAGCGACAACGATCATGTATTGACCGGCCTTCACATCACTGCGCAAAATGCGGGCAAAATAACGTTCCTTGGCGTGCTTGTAAACAACATCAAAGTCCGTCGGAATCTCTGGGATAAGAACAGCATCGGCATCAGCCGCAACACCGCCGCGGAAAGCCGTGTGCCCCGCATAACGGCCAAACACTTCAAGCACCATAATCCGGTTATGGGTGACGGCCGTTGTTTTAAGTTCTTCAACATACGTCGCGATCTTATTGACCGTAGAATCACCGCCGACCGAATACGTCTGAAGGTCAAGATCCATGGTTTTGGGCGCATGGACACACTTGATACCTTGTTCATAAAGATCGACCATGACAGAACCAGAGTCATCACCGCCCGATATCACCAACCCATCGATCCCGAATTTCTTCATGCCTTCTTTAATACGGTCGTATTTCTTTGGATCATCGATTTTCTTGACCTTAACGCGCGAATGACCTGCCTCGGAACCTGCCAAATTGGCATCAATCTGGTCTGCACGCTCAGGCGTAATGGCTGTCAGCTTGTCAAAATCAACCAAGTTATATAATCCCGCATAACCGTTGGGAATGACATACGGCGTAATACCAAGATTATTAGCTGTTTGAGCTGCACCTTTAACCACACCATTGAGGCCACCGCAATCACCACCAGATGTAAGGATACCGATCTTCTTCATATAAAACTCCTTCTTGATTTTGTAATTTCGGGACAAATTGAAATTGAGCGATCAAACTATCATGCCGCTGCATGATCAGCAAGAATTTTCTTATTAATGTCTCTCCTCATGACGAATGCTGAAAAGCGGGCGCTGTTTGGCTTCCGTATACAGTCTTCCTATATATTCACCGACAAGCCCGAGGATGAGTGTCTGAATACCGCTAAAAATGAAAATAGGCAACACGGTGGAAGTCCAGCCTGGTATAACAATACCCCAAATCTTGCAATAAATGATCCACCCGATACCCGCCAACGCCAACAGGCACATTAAAAGCCCAAGGATCGAAACAAACCGCAAGGGGGCATAGGTGAAGGAAACGACTCCATCAATGGAAAAAGAAAGCATTTTGGAAAAATTGAACTTTGATTCTCCCAGTGTCCTGGCTTCACGTTTATATGTAACAACAGCATAATGGTCATCTAGCTCAAGGATAAGCGCCCGCATGAACCTGTTACGTTCATGAAGATTATTATATTCATCAATCAACGGCCTGGCCATAAGACGAAAATCGCCATGCTGTTCAACAACATTGACTCCAAGGCATTTAAGCAATTTATAATACATTTGCGCTGTGATACGTTTGAAGGGAGTGTCGGTTGAGCGATCGATCCTCACACCCAAAACAAGATCAAACCCCTCAAGATAACGCTGAACCATTTCAGGTATCTTCTCAGGAGGATCCTGAAGGTCAGCATCAATGGTGACCGCCACATCACCTTTAGCGCAGGATAAGCCTGCTGAAAGGGCTCCCTGGAGGCCAAAATTCCTGCGAAGCTCAATGATCCTGACATGATCATCCTCCGCGAATATCTTACGCAGGACCGTTAGCGTACCATCCTTAGACCCATCATCCACATACACTATCTCATACCCACTAATAAGCTTGTCTGACTGGCAAATCCCCAGTATCCTGGAAAGCCGCTTGTGGCTTACAGGAAGGACCTCTTGCTCGTTATAAGCAGGAACGATCAAGGAAAAGAATGGTGGCTTTTTATCTATCATGGACGCGCTTTCTTTTGCTGTTGAGCCATTTTCTCAAATCTTGGTTTCAAATTATTATAAATAGTTCTCGCTTGAAGGCAATCATCACCATGATATCGCATTAGAAAATAACGCGAAGCAAAACCATCTTTATAATGAAAATAGAGGAATTTCATCCAATCTTCATCTGTTTTTGCCTGTTGAGCTGCTTCCAATGACCATTTACGGAATATCCAAACGCTGTCATCTTTATAATACTTAAAATATTGCATCAGAAACACACCCGCGAATACGGCGGATGAAATAAAAACAGGCAAGGTAGCCCATGGGTACTCGGTTATCACCGCATTAATGACCATGCCGGTTGTCAGCATAACGAACGGCCAAGCCGCCATTGAGTGCAAAGGATCATTATTATAACAAAAGATCGCCGGTAAAGTTCCCAGAACAATGTTGATAAAAATAAAACCAACTAACAGCTTTACGCTAGGCTTTATGAAACCCCTTTTCTTAAAGAAGGCCGTGACACCCCAGAAGATCAATGCCAATAGCGCAATCCCATCAAGCCAACTTAAAAGCCCCTGGCGCCCTGTAGTCATCCCCATATCCGTCGGAGTCCCTTTAAAGAAAAGGTAATCAGGGCTTATCTGATAAATAGCTTTTTCAAAAAGTGTGACAAGAATGTCGGGAATAGAATCTGTCCTGCCAAGGCTGCGTAAATAATCAGGATTAGTGATAAATACTTCCTTAAAATGTTCGTTAAGTTTTGGCTGGGATAACTTTGTCCAAACAAGCGGCACTAAAGCAATCAAGAATGTAACGACTAACGCTATCAAATGAGATTTCTTCCACCCCAGTTGCCTGATTCCATAAACACCCAGGACAATCAGGAAAAGCGGCGCTTGCATTTTAGCCGTAGGATAGGTATAAACCGTGGCCGCAAATAATCCACCCGCTACGATGAATTGCCAAAAATATTTAGCCCGTAGCGCGACAAATAATCCCCATATAAGAAATGGCAATAAAAATGGCCCTTCTATGCCCATACGCGACAATGACCAAATCCATGGTGAAACACTCCCAGCCAAAAGGGTCCATAAGCCGCACATGGTTCCACCTAATTGCCACGCCACGGCGAATAATCCCAATAGCGCAAGGATAAAAGAAAAAGCTGTTAACGCCCTGACAGAACCAGCAGAAAAACCAAAGGATTTAACCCATATCATCCCAGGATACATGTAAGTCGGCGGCTTTGGATTACCGACACCCAGTTCTCCAAAAAGGGGATAGGGGGTATTATCGAGCGGTGCAATACCTTTTTCGGCCAGGCACTGCAGCGTGACCGAAGATGTTTCTTCGTCAAACATATAACCGTTAGGAAGTCCTTCAAGATCCAAGAAACGAAAACTATTAACGATAACGATCAATAGAGCCAAGAAAACAGGAAGGAAATATCTTGATAACATAAGCTTACGGATTCACCTGCTTTGCGTTTTCAGCCATTTTCTTGAATACCGGATTCATGCTTTCATAAATATTCCTGGCCTGCATGCAATCATCTTTATGGTAATACATCAAGAAATAGCGTGAAGCGAAGGCATCCTCCCGATGGAAGAACAAGAATTCCAGCCAGTCCTTATCGCTTTTTGCTTTTTGTGCCATCTCCAATGATGGCGCGCGAAAGAATAAGGCGCCCTCTTTCGGGTACATGGTGAAGTATTGGGTAAGAAATACTGCCGAGAATAGCCCAACCATCAGTATGGCTGGAGCCCATGTCCAAGGCCATTTCTGGGTAATCTTATGCATGATCATACCAAAAGCAATCATGGCAAATGGCCAAGCACAGATACTACGCATATTATTGCCTAAATTATAATAATCCATGATCGTGATCGTGCACGGCAGGATACCTATAAAAAAACAGGCAAAGAGTATCCCTACCAACATCATCGTGGCAGGAGAGGCCACCTTTTTCTTGAGTAAAAGGACTTTAATAAGCCATCCTATCCCGAAAAGCAATGCTGTAAGGCCGGTCCAACTCAATATACCTTGACGCCATGTCCCAACCCCCCAATCCGGAAGCCCCCTGAAAAACAAATAATCCGGTGTAAAATGACTCCAGAAATTACCCCAAGCGATACTGAGCAAATCTAAGAAATTATCGGTTTTCCCAACAAGCGCAAGATATTCAGGTTTAGTAATAGATACATATTTCCAACGTACCAACTGTGCCGTGTCTGTCACTAAACTATACAGTAGCGGGATGCATACGATACAAAAGGATACTGCCATCACAACAGGCCAAAGTTTCTTCCAATTAAGATATTTAATACCATAAAGAGAAAAAAGAAGGATACAAAAAGGCATAACGATCCTTGCTGGCGGATACGTATAAGCCGCTGCGGCAAATAAAGCACCTGCCAGGATGAACTCCCAATATTCCCGGGCACGTAAGGCCAAGAATATCCCCCAAATCAAATAGGCGAGGAGGAAAGATGGCTCTTGCCCCACACGCGATATGGTCCATGTCCACGGGGAAATTGTGGCGACTGTCATGATCCATAGCCCGCAACGCCAACCACGCAACTGCCAACCAATGGCCAATAAACCCAGAATTGATAAAGTAAAAAAGAACACTGTAAAAGCGCGTAAAGACCCTGGAGAAAACCCAAATGCCTTGACCCAAAGCATCCCTGGGTACATATACGTCGGAGGTTTGGGATTGCCGATACCGACATCCCCAAAAAGAGGATATCGTTGGTCACTCAATGGAGCTACGCCTTGTTCAACCAGGCATTGCAATGTGACCCCTGAAGTCTGTTCGTCAAAGATCATCCCGTAAGGAGCCTGTTCCAAATAAAGGAACCGGAGGACATTGATAAAAAGGATGCCTATAAGAAGTACGCTAGGAAAGAATTGTTTCTTAAACATTAATCAGGTAACCCCTTAAGCATTTCCCTAGCGTGTGCCAAAGATGTAGCCGTTATATTATCACCTGCCATCATATGTGCAAGTTCATTAACACGATCGTTGCCATCAATCACATCGATTTTTGTTTTGGTGCGCCCTTTTTCAACAACCTTACAGATCTTGAAATGCGTTTGCGCAAAGGCTACGATTTGGGGAAGATGGGTGATCAAGATGACCTGACGGTGCTGAGCCACTTCCTTAAGTTTTGTACCAATGACAGTGCCCAAACGGCCACCAATCTGCGCGTCGATCTCATCAAAAATAAGGACAGGAACGGGGTCCACCTTCATCAGCGCCCGTTTAATGGCCAGCATAATGCGCGCCGCCTCACCTGAAGAAACGATCTGCGCCAGCGGCTTTAAAGCTTCACCGGCATTCGTGCTGATAAAGAATGCCACGGCATCTATTCCATCCGAAGACAGCGGTTTCTTATCAAATCTGGCCTCAAAAGCGATCGACTTGAACCCAAGTTCATTCAATTCTTTCTCAATGGTTCTTTGGAGCATTTGCGCGCTTTTCTTACGACGTGTTGAAAGCGTCTTTCCCAACTTGTTCAAGGCATCTTCCTGGTCCTTAATTTGCCGGGATAACTGCTGGGTGTTATGTTCAAAATCACTTAAAAGATCAAACTTCTTTTTAGCCTCATCATAAAACCGACTGGCATCATCCAGGCTTGGGCCGTACTTGCGCCGAATATCATGATAAGCATCAAACTGTTCATTGACCTTGTCCGCAAATCCAGGGTCAAACGACAGTGACTCTGAATAATCTCTTAAAGAAGAGACCAATGTTGATGTCTGATCCTGAATCTCCGAAAGCTTATCCAGAAATTCAGATGCCTTTTCATCAATACTCGCGAGCGTCTGCAAAGGCTTAAACGCCTGCCTTAAGGAAAAGCCAATGCCTGCCTCATCATTTTCCAGGAACGCCAACGCCTGAGAAATGTTCTCATACAGTTTCTGCGCGTTGGCGATCTTGACCTGGTCCCGTTCAAGTTGGGCATAGACTGCTTCATCCAACGGAACCTGTTCAAGCTCTTTAATCTGATGGGCAAGAAGATCAATATCCCGTTCACGCGTTTTAGCCAAAAGGTTCAAATCTTCAACCTGTCGCTGCAGGTGTGTATACTCTTTATAAAGGACGCTATATTCATCCTGAAGGTTCTTGATATCGGTCAGGGCATCAAGGATTTCAAGATGACGGTGTTGCGCCAAAAGCTGCTGATGGTCATGCGGCCCATGAAAATCGATGAGGGCATCGCCAATTTCTTTAAGCTGAGCGACGGTCACTGCAAGGCCGTTTAATTTTACACGGTTACGGCCATCTGCGGTCACCGTGCGTTGAATAATCAGGCTGTCATCATCTAAGGGAAATTCATCCAGGCAGGGGAGTTGTTTGCGCAAAGAAAGCGATAAACGAAACACGGCTTCAACAATACAAGGCGTTCCATCATCACGCAGGTAACTTGTCTGGAATCTTTCCCCAAGGCAAAACCGTAAGGCATCAATAAGGATGGATTTACCGGCACCAGTTTCACCGGTCATGATATTCAATTGAGGCGTCAATTCCAGGACCGCTTGCTCAATAATGCCAAAATTCTTTACGGTAAGTGTTTCTAACATGCCGATATAATAGCAAAAAAATCATAAAACAACATTCTCTCTTTACATAAATTTACGCGTTTGCTATATTACAGCACGTTTTTCGTCGATTGCTCTTTTATGCCGATGTAGCTCAGCTGGTAGAGCAGCTGATTTGTAATCAGCAGGTCGAAGGTTCGATCCCTTTCGTCGGCTTTTATATTTTAATTTCAGGGTAGGTACCCAAGTGGCCAAAGGGGACAGACTGTAAATCTGTTGAGCTTGCTCTTCCATGGTTCGAATCCATGCCTGCCCACCATTTATGAAAAAAGCTCCCTCTTTAGCGGGGGCTTTTTTTATTGATTGGGGTTTCTGTATAGAAAAAGACTCATAAGATATAAAAAGGTGTATAGTCAAGACATATCAAGCTCACGCGTTGGGATCCTTTAAGCTTTAGGCATGTTATACCTTGGTACAATAGATTTTTTTATTCTTCGTGTGAAAATAAATGTTATGGGAAT
>DYOU01000010.1:0-23617 GCA_020720365.1 Candidatus Elulimicrobium sp. | reverse complement strand
ATTGGAGAATGGGCGCCATAACAAATTTATATTCCTTTTAAAAATGTTCCTAGGTGCGGCTGCCGGCTGTTTTATGGCAGGGTTCTTTTTATCCACGGAGAACGCCAGGTGGATATTGTTCTCCAGAGAAACATCAATAAGTATGTATGCTCGGTTTTTACACATATCCAGAGACTAAACATAGATCAGAGGTTAAGGCGGCCATCAATAAACTGCGCATCAAGAAACTTAACCAATATCAGCCTTCCCCCGTCAAGACGTTGTACCAATCGGTGGTGGATCAGGAACGAAACACTGTAAATGTTGTTATATCAGGAACGGATTTTGCGCATATTTCTCCTGATGGATTAAGAAACTTTGAAGAGAATCTTTTTACACTGATCCAGGAAGCGGTAGCTCCGTTCGGGATAGATCTTTTACGCAGGGGTAAGGTAATGCCACCTTTTCTGGACACAACAATTGTTTTTAAATATGAAGCCAGTCCGGGTGCTACCTATAAGACGTCCGGTGGTTTCAATGAAAGGTTGGTTCCTTCGATGGATATCAAGGCGTCTTGGGCCATATTCAAGCCAGGAGAGGCATTGCCTATCGATAGCGGGGAAATCCCCTGGCAGATGCCGCCTGTTGTGCCAAGATGGGAAGGAAAACAATTTCCTCAAGATATCTTACTGAATGCGGTAACAGAAAAGGTCAAGGCAATCTTCAGGCGTGATTTCTTCAAGTTCACCGCTGATGATGACGGTGATCCAGAATCGTTTGAAAATAATAATTCTAGAGTAACTAAGAAAAAGAAATACGACCCAAGGCTGAATCAAAGGGTAAGGACATACGGCTGGTGGTAAGAAAATGGCGAATGCCCTTTCGTCGGATTTTTGATGTAGTCCCACGATTCCGACGCGCAGTAGCGCGTCAGGTAATCCTGGGACGAATTGAAAGAATCCTTTCAATTCGAGCCCCGCGCTCTATTTATGTTCTATTTTATTTTGACAAGCAGGATATCCGTCCCTATAATCTCCGTTCATGAATAAAGAAATAGCTGTTATTATTGGCACCGCGTTATAATAACCAAGATCATTCCATGCCGACAGCCATCACAGCAGTGGAAAACATCATCAAGGGTATTGAAAACAAATACAACTTACGGCAAGTCAACGCCGGGAAACTACTATCATGAATCTTCCAAATCCTCTTAAGCTCTTTGCCTGTCTTTTCATCCTGTTTCTCACAACAGCTACTTTTTTCATTTACACCGTCCATATCCGTCAACCATGGTTCGGGGCCATGGCTCTGGAAAACCACCACGTCGCCACAGCAGCTTCAGTCCAATTCGCCCAATACTGGTACAATGAAAGCCCCCTGGACCTCAAATTTGGGATGTTCTACAACCCACCTTCCATTGAATTCCCGACACTTGCCAGCCGAAACGTCTATATTTCATTTTCGCCGGTCGCCATTGTTGTCCCTATTTATCTTATCTCCAAAATCATGCACCATGAACCCACCGTCGAAATGGCCATGGCCTATAATCTGGCGAACCATTTCTTCTTGTCACTGTTCCTGTCATGGATCGCTTTCTTTTTTTGCGTCTTCAGCAGATTGCCTTTATTAACAAGCCTGATCTTTGCCGTCATCCCCGTTGTGATCAGCCAGTTGATGCCCATGCCGCTTTTTTTCTATCAAAACGTCTACTGGTCAGACCAAGTGGTCCTGCCATTGATCGCCCTTTTCATTCTCATTGAGCTCTTGCGGGACAACATCTTAGACGGTAAAAAGAATAAACTGATCAACGTATCCCAAGCCCTTCTTCTATTCCTGGGTGTCCTTGTTGATTGGCTTTTTGTCATCTTCGCTGTGGTCGTTTTTCTGAAAAGGGTCTTTCACGATGACGCCTGGAGTTCCAAAAAAAGATTTTTTACCATTTTCTTTAAATACTGGTGGCCTGCAGCCTTCGCCATGACTATTTATTTCTTCCAGGTCGTCTCCCTAAACTCCTTACCCAAATTGATCCAACGCTTCATGGAACGCACCGGGAGTCTGCCTGGAACGGGATGGACCTTCGTTTCTTTCACACAATACTTCTGGGAAACCCATATGACTCAAGGGTTTGGATCACCCAGCATTTGGCTCACCTTAGCCATACTCATCACATACGTTTTTGTTATGATAACTATCATCTTTATAAAATTATCCAAACGAAACCTGCCTCGGGAACTTGTCGGCGGCGGCATCATTCTGACCCTTTTAATGATGCCTTGTTTCATAGAAATATACTTCCTCTGCAATCATTCGGCGATCCACAATTTAGCAGCCCTCAAATTCGTGATCCCTATAGCGGTCATACCATTCGTCGTTATCCCTTCTCTAATCTGGACAACCTGGGGCCAAAAATATCTGGGACACAAGGTTCATTCCGCATGCCTAGCAGTCATTTTTCTCGGTTTTGCGTCAACCTACACGGTCATGGTACACCCCGGATATCATGCTTTATTCTATAAAAACAAACCAATCTTCAAAACATTGGGGGAGTTCATCGCCAAAAACACCGATTATCAGGACATTGTCTTTTCCACCCAGGGAGGTATCGATGAGAACCCTCTTTACCTCGCAGTCTCAAAAAAAAGAGTATATATGATCCGCAATGTTCTCCAGATCATGGCCTTTGTCAAGGACCTGAAAAGACCTTATACAATCAATATTTTGACAACCAACCAGCCTGAAACAGACCCTGGCGTACTCAAATTAATATCCATGGCCTTTGACGTGCGCCATGAAGGCGGCCTTTTCTTATATAAAATCAGAGGGTAATCATTCTTGACGACTATTAAGGGCTGTTATATATTTAGTTTTTTATTTGCGAGGGTAGTTCAGTGGTAGAACCTCAGCCTTCCAAGCTGATGACGCGAGTTCGATTCTCGTCCCTCGCTCCAATTTTCTAAGGTCCCATGCGCATAACATTGCTTATCCCAACACTTAATGAAGAAACCGGCATGCGTACGGTCATGCCCAAAGTAGACCGCACCCTGTTTGAACAAATACTCATCGTCGATGGGCACTCCAAAGACAAAACAGTGGCCATAGCTAAGGCTATGGGATTTGATGTTGTGATCCAAAAACGCCCTGGTATCCGCGGCGCTTACATGGATGCGTTAGCGCACATCAAAGGGGACGCCATCCTGACGTTCAGCCCGGATGGCAACTCCATTCCTGAACTTTTAAAGCCGTGCATCGATAAGTTCCAACAAGGCTATGACATGGTCATCGTGTCCCGTTACGCCCCTGGCGCAAAAAGTTATGATGATGATGCCATAACAGGCTTCGGCAACTGGCTTTTTACCCATTCCATTAACTTCTTCCACGGCGGGCGCTATACCGATGCCATGGTCATCTACCGCATTTACCGCAAAAACCTTATCCAGGAACTTGACCTCGATAAAGATCAAAGCTATTCTTTCGAAGAATCGCTTTTCCATACACACCTCAGTTGGGAACCGTTACTATCCATCCGCGCTGCCAAAAGAAAACTGAACGTGGGGGAAATCCCGGGTGACGAACCGGCACGGGATGGTGGTGAAAGGAAACTCCAAGTCTTAAAATGGGGCGCGGCTTATTATTGGGAAATCCTGCGGGAGAAATTCACTTGGAAATGAACATGTCTAAGAAAATTAATATTTCTGTTATTGGTGACGGTGCATGGGGGACAACATTGGCAATCCTTCTGGCCGAAAACGGGCATCATGTTGATCTGTGGGGTGCTTTCCCTGAATATACTCAAGCTGTTGGACGATCACGCATCAATACCAAATTCCTGCCTGGTATAAGAATCCCTGAGAATGTCCGCCTGACATCTGACCTTAAATCGGCCATCAACAATAATAAATTAATTGTCCTGGCGGTCCCGTCACAATATCTGACAGCGACACTCAAAGAAATCAAGTCGTGCGATTATACAAAGAAACCTTTTATCAGTGTCATCAAAGGGATTGATACAAAAACTTTTCTGACCATGACCCAGCTGATCAAGAAAGAATTAGGCAATGTCAACGTTGCTGTCCTCTCAGGCCCAACCATCGCTATCGAAGTCGCCAAAAAAATACCAACAACAGCTGTCGTGGCATCAAAAGACAAGAAGCTGGCCCACTTGGCCCAGGCACTTTTCAGTTCACCTACATTCCGTGTCTACACCAATACTGACGTTTTAGGTGTTGAGCTTTGCGGCAGTGTCAAGAACGTCATAGCCCTGGCCTGTGGTATTTGTGACGGCCTTGGATTCGGCACCAATACCAAAGCAGCGCTTTTGACACGCGGCCTTGTGGAAATGGCCCGCTTGGGAAAAATTATGAGGGCCGACCCGAAAACGTTCACCGGGTTGACAGGCATGGGGGATCTGGCGACAACTTGTTTCAGTCCCAACAGCCGCAACCGTTTTGTAGGCAGTGAACTGGGCAAGGGTCGGTCTATTGACGATATCTTAAAAACAATGGATTCCGTGGCCGAAGGTGTCGTAACTGCCAAGGCTGTTCATAACCTTGCCAGGAAATTAAAGATAGACATGCCCATCACCACGGCAGTTTATAACATCATTTATGTCCATAAAGACCCTCAAAAGGCTGTAACAGCATTAATGGGCCGTACATTAAAATCCGAATGAAACGGCTTCTTTCTACTCCCATCCGACGAGAATTCATTCTCCTGATCCTTTTGCCCTTTCTGCTATGGGTTATCTGTTGCTGGAGCTTTATTTTCGGGCCGCTTCCCGAAGACCTAAATGATTATTCTTACGGCAATAAAACAGTCTTTTTAATGACCCATTTCTTCCAGGGGGTATACCCTTTATGGGATCCGGGTTACTTTAACGGATTCCCGTTTGAATTCTTCCTGCGGCGTATCGGTGACGGGAACCCTTTTTATCTCCTTGTTGCTTTCGCAAAATCATTTGGCGCCAGCAATATTCATGCTTACCAATTTTTCCTGACATTCTATTATTTTCTGGCCGTTACAGGTTTCTGGTTAATTTGCCGACATGTATTGCGCCATCGCCTTGCTTATACAGGCGCTTACCTGATCCTCTTATTTTCAGGCTGGGGCGCACGCGTCTTTTCTGACTACATTCTCCTGATTTTTGTACCTCTTATATGGTTCTTTTATTTCAGTATCACATTTTTTAAGGAAGGTAAACGACATCAGTTCTTGGGTCTTTTACTGGCCGCCGCCATCGCCATGACAACCTATATCCCATTCTTTTTCCTGACGGTTGTTGGGACCATTGCCTTTTCCGGATTAATCTTCTTTCCAAAAAATATAATAAGCGCTGTTCTGACAGGTTTCTCCTTTATCAAAACAAACCGCATCTTTGTCACTTTTGGCTGCTTATTCTTCCTTCTAGCCATTTCTCCTGAAATCCAATTCTTTAACGAATCCCAGCGTGGCGAATTCATCATGCCCGGACGCAATGTAGGCACTGCCGAAAAATCGACACTTGCTGTAGGCATAGCCCATGTCAAAGTAGGGGACCTGATGTCTCAAGGGCATTTTGATAAAGTTTTCGAAAATCATACACGCCTTTCCCTGATCGACTTCTTTGTCCCATACTTCTTTTTCCTTATCCTTATCCTTTCTGTGATCAATCCTGTAACCCGTAAAACTATATTCTTAGCCGTCAATACCATTTTTCTGGGCATACTGTGTGTTACCGACACATCAAGGATATATGCCTTCCTTTACCAATATATTTTCATTTTTAAATATATGCGCATGATGTCTTTTTTCTTTTGGACATCTGTCTTTCCATTAGGCATCCTACTCGCCATGCACCAACTTGATGTCTTCCTGGATACTTATAGAGGAAAAAAGAACGTTTTTCTTCTTGTTTTTGTGATTTCAGCCCATCTCTTATTCGGGGCATGGACGCTTACACAAACCGGAATAACATGGCTGTCATGGGTCGCCATTGCTTCATCACTCACATTCTTCCTGGGAATCATATCGGGATGGCGGGATTCAAGAATACTGTTGGGGCTCCTATGCATGATAATCACGCTGCAACCTATGGGCATGATAAGCTACATCGCTAAAAATGAAGCCGCAGCCCGGGGAGACATCATCCCACAAAGCCATCTCTCGTCGGACAAGAAATTTAAATTTGAAAATACTGGACTTTCCCCGGAAGAATTAAACACACAGACCAGCAGCCTTCCTGAAGGCGGGATTTATTGTGGTACAAAATGGTATCAAGACCTGTCCGTCAACATCCCTTATAAGACCAAAGTTGCTTTTACGGCCAATACCTTATACCTGATGGATCAAACATATTTATATGATGACACTACTCCGGAATTCTTCCTTAGATTAAAGCAAAAATGGGATCAACGCCTCAATCTTGTATTCTTATCCAACGATAAAGCGCTTCCTGAAGATATTCGTAGTTCTAACGAAAACAATCCTCCTGAAATTATCAAAGAAACAAGCCAATCCGTTAAAGTCCTTCATTTTACCCCCAACACGCTTGAGTTAAAAACAACCCTCGACCGTTCCAGGTTCCTCCTTTGGGTCGATAATTATCATTCCGCCTGGCATGTATTCATTAATGGCAAAGAAAAACCCCTTTTAAGGGCAGATCATGCCTTTAAAGGTGTCTGGATCCCTCCTGGGGAGAACCGTATTCTTTTCCAATTCGAGAAACCTATAACATATTTATGGCGCTACCTGGTATGGTTCTCTTTCTTACTAGCTTTAGCGGCTGTGGTTTTCCTTGCGATCCGTGAAAACGCAGAAACAGGGAAACAAAAGGCCCTGTCATGAAACTATTTTCAACCTTCTTCTGTCTAAAATGGTTCTTTTCAAGGTCTGCTATCCTTTATATTATCCTAGTCTTTATTGTGTTAACGTTGGTTGATACTAAGGCTGTTATTTCCCGTTTCCAAACACGCGACCTTAATGAGGCGCGTCCACCCATGGCATCACTGGTTTCTTTTAACACAGGACGCACTATACCTGAAAAGATTAACTGGACACCCTATCTCAATTATTTCAGCCTTGTTTTAAAATATGCGCCCAACGAAGCTGTTTCAGAGATGTTCCTGGGAATATGCCAATATTATGCCAAAAACCAGAAGAATGAGGCTTGGACACATATCCGTCATTCAGCAGAAACAAACCCCCTAATTTTCTGGAACATTTACAATGCCGGCATCTTGGCGTTCGAACGCGGCGACATGCGCACCGCCAACGATTACTTTGAAAAGGCTGTTGTCCTGCCTGAAGACAAGATATTTAACTTTATACGATCTTCTGTTGTTTACCGTCAAGTGATGTCTGCCAATAATTTCAACACCAATTTTCTTCAAGAAATACATGCATCCAAAGAAAACATTTACCTGTTATTGAGCGCAGCTAATTTCTACGCCGGCAATTATGATCAGGCAAAGAATATTGCTACCTATGGCCTTGGAAAAATACCCATCAAAGACAAGGAACCCTTCTTTTTTTATATGGGAGCCGCGGCTTTTTCTTTGGGAAAAACCCAGGAATCGCTGGCCTTCTTTGGAAAATGCATTGAATTAAAATCAAATAACCCCATGGTTTACCGTTACACAGGACAAATAATGGCCTCCATGGGAAATACTGACGCCGCTAACAGTATGTTTAAGATCGAACAATCTTTAAAAACTGAACAGAACAATACATTCCCTTACGCTGACCGCCTGAAATTAAGGTTTTTTTGATGCGAAAGAATGACCTGGATGATCAATATTCTATCTTTCCTTACTTTGAGGATCATGATCCGCTTTCTGCCTGCTATTCCCTAATTAATAACATAAAACGATTTTCTTCTTTCCAATATTATTCTTTTTTGTATAATAAAGCACTCTTTTAGTATCAGGTTAAACATATCACTGTCTTTCGGGGCGTAGCGCAGCTGGATTAGCGCACTTGAATGGGGTTCAAGAGGTCCTGGGTTCGAATCCCAGCGCTCCGATTTTCATACAATAAAGTTGCTCATTAGGAGAATCTCCATGACGGCTGAGAAACAAGGCATAGAACGCAGGCAGTTTGTCCGCATCAAGAAAAACTATATCATCCGTTTCTTTGAAAAGAATAATCCATCGGTGAAATTCGAGGTTTCACAGATTGAAAACATCAGCAAAGGCGGCCTTTGCTTCACCTCCAATGTGTTCTTAACAATTGGCTCCAATATTGCCATTGAGCTGCGCACGCCTTATATCGCAGATACAATCTACCTTGAAGGCCATCTTTTAAATTCAACTGAAAAAGTACGCGGCCTTATTTACGTCAATCATCTCAAGTTCCTCAACGTCACACCGGAAGCCCTAGAAGTACTTGAGAAAATCGAAAAATATAACTCCAACAGGATCGACAAAAAATGAAAAGTATCACCATTGGCCTTATCGGATTAGGGACTGTCGGTAAAGGCGTTGCCAAGCTCGTCACATCAAGAAATGCTTTTGTTAAATCCAAATTCGGTGTAGACCTCCGCCTTAAGACTGTTTGTGATCTCAACATTGATGCAAAATCCCTCAAATCGCTTGGCAAAGTCACCGCTACAAAGAACTTTAATGACATCATCAATGACCCTGAAATCAATGTTGTCGTTGAACTCATCGGCGGCCACCATCCGGCACTAGAGATCATCAAAGGGGCGCTTGCTAACGGCAAACACGTTGTCACGGCCAACAAGGCTGTTATTTCTACATTCGGACAGGAACTTTTCACATTAGCCCACCAGTGTTCACGCAGTATCTATTTTGAAACAGCCGTGCTGGCCGGTGTGCCGATCATCAAGACACTGGTGGAGGGGATAGCTGGCAACCAGTACAACGGACTTTACGGTATCGTTAACGGTACCTGCAACTACATCCTCAGTGAAATGGATGCCAACGGTATTTCTTTTGATGAAGCCGTTAAGCTGGCCCAGGCCAAGGGATATGCCGAAGCTGATCCATCCCTGGACATCAACGGCAAAGACTCTGCCCATAAACTGGCCGTGCTCGTCATGCTGGCCATGGGGAAGTTCATTAAAGTAGCGGACATCCATACCGAAGGTATCACGCACATTGCTCCTGAAGACCTGAAATACGCTGAAGAAATGGGCCTTACGATCAAACTGCTGGCCATCGCCAAAAAGAAAGCTGATGGCATTGAAGCACGGGTTCATCCAACGCTCATATCGAAAAAACATTCCCTGGCTTCAGTCAAGGGTGTTTATAACGCGGTTCAGCTTGAAGCTGATGCGCTCGGCGATGTGCTCCTGGTCGGGCAGGGTGCCGGACAAATGGCCGCGGCTTCCGGTGTTTTCAGCGACCTCATTAACTTAGGCATTCATAACGCCGACAAAGACCAAACATGGATCGGGGATAACCCTAAAGAAAGCACTTCCTTAAAACTGCTTTCCATGGACAAGGTCGAAACAGAATTCTACATCCGCCTGATGGTCATTGACCGTCCCGGCGTACTTTCAAAGATCACAGGTATCCTGGGCCAATGCGGTATCAGCATTGCTTCGGTCCGGCAGAAAACTGTCAGTAAGGAAACCGCTGTTCCTTTAGTCATGCTGACCCATACGGCCAAAGAAGCCGCGGTGCGCAAAGCCTTGGACAAAATCGGGGCATTGAAAGAAGTGAAGGCCAAGCCTGTGGCTATCAGGATCGAGCAGTTGTCATGATGTACCAGGGCCTCATCCAGCGTTACCGTGCGTTCCTTCCGGTCACGGAAAAAACACCTGTTGTCTCTTTATGCGAAGGCAATACGCCGCTCATCTATTCGCAACGCCTTTCTGAAAAAACAGGCCTGAAAGTTTACCTAAAATATGAAGGCTTGAATCCGACAGGTTCATTCAAGGACCGTGGCATGACCATGGCCATTTCCAAGGCAGCTGAAAAAGGGGCCAAGGTTGTCATGTGTGCCTCTACGGGCAACACCTCAGCATCTGCCGCGGCTTATGCAGCACGTTGCGGCATGAAATGTTGTGTCCTGATCCCTAACGGCAACATCGCCATGGGAAAACTCGCCCAGGCCATGATCCATAATGCCCAGGTCATTGCGATTGAAGGCAATTTCGATAATGCCTTAAACCTTGTCAAAGACGTCACCGCCAATCACCCCATTGAGTTGGTCAATTCGATCAACCCTTTCCGCATTGAAGGACAAAAAACAGCTGCTTTCGAGATCATTGATGATCTCGGAACCGCCCCGACATTCCACGCCATTCCAGTCGGCAATGCCGGCAACATCACGGCTTACTGGAAGGGTTATAAAGAATATCAAACCATCGGTAAAACAAAATCATTACCCAAAATGCTCGGTTTTCAAGCTGCAGGCTCGGCACCGATCGTTCACAATAAAGTGATCGACCATCCTGAAACCATTGCAACAGCCATCAAAATCGGTAACCCCGCCAGCTGGGCATCCGCTGTGGCCGCACGCGATGAATCCAAAGGCTTGATCGATCTGGTGACGGATGAAGAAATCATGAAAACCTACCAGCTTTTAGCCGGTGGCGACGGTGTTTTCTGTGAGCCGGCATCCGCGGCCTCTGTCGCAGGCATCCTCAAGCTTGCCGCGCAGGGATATTTTAAGAATACTCAGGGGGGGACGGTCGTATGCACCTTGACCGGTCACGGGCTTAAAGACCCTTCAAATGCCATGAAGTGCGTCAAAGAACCTGTGGTCGTCAAAGCAGACATCAAAGCCATCCTGAAAGAAATTGGCCTCTAAACATACCCCTCACGTCCTCATCACCAGCGGCCCGACAGCTGTGCCTATTGATGACATGCGCGTTATCACCAATAGATCCACCGGAGCAATGGGACGATTCTTGGCCAATGCTTTTGCCCAAAGAAAATACCATGTAACCCTTCTGGAAGGGCATGGGGCAACAACCAACATCCTTTTATCTGATAAAATCTGCCTTAAGAAATTCTTCTTCTACACAGAACTTGTTACGCTTCTAAAACAAGAGCTCCGTCAACCCTGTGCGGCCCTTATCCATGCCGCAGCTGTTTCAGATTTTGCTTTACCAAAAGCTTTAAAAGGGAAGATTTCTTCTGGAAGGCAACTGACCCTTAAGCTTCTACCGACCAAAAAGATCGTCAATGGCATCAAGAAAATCGCGCCAAAAATCTTTCTGGTCGGATTTAAACTAGAGACAAAATTATCAAAAGCTTTTATCATCCGTGAAACCCACAACCTGTTCCATAATGCCGGATGTGATCTTGTTGTGGCCAATAGCCAAAAAGAAGGGAAGTACGCCGCGCACCTTATAGATGCTTCAGGGAAATATTCTCCCCGAATCAACAGCAAACAAGCCCTTGTGAAAGTTTTATCAACCAGAATCGACAAAATATTATCATGAAATACATTATCCTTGTCCCTGATGGCGTTGCCGATGAACCAGTCCCGGCCTTGGAAGGGAAAACCCCTCTTGAAGCTGCGCAGACGCCCCATATGGATTTTATGGCCCAACATGGATTTACCGGCCTTGTCCAAACCATCCCCCCAGGAATGCACCCCGGCTCTGATGTGGGAAACCTCTCGCTTATGGGGTATAATCCCGTCGGGAATTTAAGCGGTCGCGCACCCCTGGAGGCCGCCAACCTAGGGATTGATATCAAGGACAATGAAATTGCGTTCCGTTGCAATCTAGTCACGGTACAGGATGAAAAAATGCTCGATTACAGCGCCGGGCATATTTCAATCGATGAAGCTGACGCCATCATGAAAGATATCGCCCATGGACTTAACAGTGCCCATGTCCGTTATTACACAGGAAAAAGCTACCGGCACATCATGGTCATCACCTCGGATACTATCCCTGTGCTTAAAAAAATCATGTGTACACCCCCACATGACATCCTTAACCAAGCCATTAGTGCCTTTTTGCCTCATGGGAATATGGCCGATATCCTGCTTGATCAAATGGAACGTTCCAAGAAAATACTTAGCCAACATCCCGTTACCCAAGCGCGCATCAAAGCCGGCAAACTTCCCGCCACCATGACTTGGTTTTGGGGGCAAGGGGAGCGGCCAAGGCTTCAGTCTTATCAAGCTAAATTCGGGGTCACGGGCAGTGTGATCTCTGCCGTAGACCTGGTCAACGGCATCGGGCGCATCGTCGGATTGAATGTCATCACTGTTCCTGGCGTAACCGGATACCTTGATACCAACTTTAAAGGTAAGGCCCAATACGCCCTGGAATCCCTGAAAAACCATGATTTCGTTTTTGTCCACATTGAAGCCACAGATGAAACAGGCCATAACGGCGATGTCAACGGCAAGATCAAGGCTGTGGAATACTTCGATACTGACGTGGTCGGCCCCGTCTTAATGTGGGCCAAGACGCACCCTGATATGCGCATTTTGGTGTCTCCCGACCATCCAACGCCCTTGTCCAAAAGGACACACACCTCCGCCGCTGTGCCATTTGTGATGTATGGAAAAGATATTGAACCCAATGGCTTAGGCGGGTACAATGAAACACTCGCCAGCAAAGCGGGATTGAAATTCAGCAGCGGTGAAGCAATGATTCAATACTTCATAGGAAAAAGGAAAGCATGAAAAAGAAGATCATCGTCCAGAAATACGGCGGCTCGTCCGTCGCCAATGTAGAGCGCATCAAGGCGGTCGCGCAGCGTATCACATCCTACAAAAACAAGAACACCGATGTCGCGGTCGTTGTATCGGCCATGGCTGATACGACCGATGACCTGGAAACCCTTGCATTTCAGATATCCAAGACACCCGCTGACCGTGAAATGGACCTCTTATTGTCAACCGGGGAACAGATCAGCTGTGCGCTTTTAGCCATGGCGGTCCGTGAACTCGGGTTCGATTCCGTGGCGCTAACCGGTTATCAGGTCGGGGTGCATACCAGCAAAACACACTTAAAAGCCCGCGTTGAGCATATTGATGACAAGCGCCTCAAGAAAGCTTTTAAGGAAGGCAAGATCGTCATCATGGCCGGCTACCAGGGCGTGACCGAGGATAATGAGATCACCACCTTAGGACGCGGCGGCTCTGACCTTTCCGCCGTAGCGCTGGCCAAAGCCATCGACGCGGATGTCTGCGAAATCTATACCGACGTCGACGGCATCTATACCACCGACCCGCGCCTTGTGCCTGCAGCGCGCAAGCTTAAAGAGATCACCTTTGACGAGATGCTTGAAATGGCTTCGCTCGGCGCGCAGGTCATGCAGGCACGCTCGATCGAGGTCGCTAAAAGATTCAATATCCCATTACATGTCCGCTCAAGTTATTCCAAGGAGGAAGGTACCATGATCGTCAAGTCCGTCAAGAAGATCGAAGATGTGGCTGTTACCGGCGTCACGTCCAGCAAGAATGAAGCCAAGATCACCATCTGCGCTGTCCCAGATAAACCCGGCGTTTCCGCCCAAATCTTTAACGCCATCGCCAAAGCAGGCGTCAACGTCGATGTGATCGTCCAGAATGTCAGCCATACCAAAAAGACCGACATTTCCTTCACAGTCCCCAAAGCAGACCTTGTTAAGGGCTTAAAAGCGACCGAAGACGTAGCTAAAGCAATCGGTGCAGCTACCGTACTCCATGATAAGGATATCGCCCGCGTTTCCATCGTCGGATCAGGCATGCGCTCCCATCAAGGCATCGCGGCCAAGATGTTTGAGGTCCTGGCTGATGCCAAGATCAACATTGAGATGATCGCCACCTCTGAGATCAGCATCTCCTGTATCATCGCGCTGGATAAGGCCGATATGGCGGTCAAATCCCTGCACAAAGGTTTTAGCCTTGAAAAGGGTAAATGATTTGAAACGCATTCTTATTTACGACACAACATTACGTGATGGCTCTCAGGCGGAAGGCGTTTCCTTCACGGTTAACGACAAAGTAAAGATCGCCCACAAGCTTGATGAGGCGGGTGTGCATTATGTCGAAGGCGGCTGGCCGGGCTCTAACCCCAAGGACAAAGAATTCTTTGCCCTTATGCAAAAAGAACCTTTACGGCATGCCAAGCTAACAGCATTCTCCTCAACACGCCGTAAGGGCATGTCCGCCGATCAGGATCCTAACTATAAAGAACTTATAGACGCCAAAACACCCGTAGTGTGCATCTTCGGCAAAACCTGGGATATGCATGTGACGGATGTCCTAAAGACAACCCTTGATGACAACCTTGAGATCATCCGCGATTCCATTTCATTCTTAAAGAAGAAGAAGCGCGAAGTCATCTATGATGCCGAGCATTTCTTTGACGGGTACAAACACAATCCTGAATATGCCCTAAAGACCCTTCAGGCCGCAGCCAAAGCCGGGGCAGATATCCTTGTCCTATGCGATACCAACGGCGGCAGCCTTCCTGAAGAGATCGCTGGCATCATCACAGAAGTCCAGGAAACGGTCACAACGCCGCTAGGGATCCATACCCATAACGACATGGATCTGGCCGTAGCCAACTCACTGGCTGCCATCGAGGCTGGCTGTGTACAGGTGCAGGGGACTTTCAACGGTTTTGGCGAACGCTGTGGCAATGCCGACCTGTCCACGATCATCGCCATCCTTGCCAGCAAGCTGGATTATAAGACACTCCCTGAGAATAGATTAAAACAACTGCGTGATATTGCCTACCACATCAGTGAAATCGCCAATCTCCCCATCGCCGATAATCATCCCTTTGTGGGACACTCTGCTTTTGCGCATAAAGCCGGAGTCCACATCGATGCCATCTTAAAAAATCCATTGGCTTACGAACACATTGACCCAACGGCATTTGGCAATCACCGCCGTTTCATCACATCTGAACTCGCCGGAAAAATGCCCTTTGTCATGAAGGCCGAACAAATGGACCTTAAAATCGACAAGAATTCGCCAGAGGCCAAGGCCCTGCTTAAAGCACTCCAGGAAAAAGAACTTCAAGGGTACAAATTCGAAGGGGCAGACGCTTCTTTTGAATTATTCATGAAGAAATTCCTAAAGAACTATAAGCCATTCTTTACGCTCAAAGGTTTTAGCGTGCACACAAGAAAACTGGCTGACGATAAAGACGCCCAGGCTGAAGCCATCGTTGATATCGAGGTCAAGGGCAAGCCCCAATCAAGCACTTTTAAAAGCGGCGGACCGGTTGAAGCGCTCGACCAGGCTTTACGCGGGGCGCTGACACCGTTTTACCCGACGCTCAAGAATATGCGCCTGACCGACTACAAAGTACGCGTACTAGATACCAAAGACGGTACGGCCGCCAAAGTAAGGGTCCTCATCGAATCACAGGATGACCACGATTCCTGGACAACAGTCGGCGTGCATGAGAACATCATTGAAGCCAGCTGGGAAGCGTTGGTCGACAGCATCGAATATAAACTATTAAGGGACTCCAAGAAATAATCCCCATGCCGGATATCGCCCCACGTTATACCCCTACAGAAATTGAAGAAAAACGCCTGAAATTATGGGATGAAAAGAAGCCTTTCCATGCTCACGCAGGGGCGCATACCAAAGGGCCTTATACCATCGTGATCCCGCCGCCGAATGTGACCGGCGTGCTGCATATGGGACATGCCCTCAATAACACGCTTCAGGACATCCTTATCCGTTATAAGCGCATGCAAGGCTTTGACGCCCTATGGATGCCGGGCACGGACCATGCCGGCATTGCTACGCAAAACGTCGTCGAAAAACAACTGGTGAAGGAAGGACTATCGCGCGAGATCCTGGGCCGTGAAAAGTTCATGGAACGCCTCTGGGACTGGAAAAAACACCATGGCGATACCATCATCAACCAGCTCCACAAGCTCGGCAGTTCCTGTGACTGGGATCGCACACGCTTTACCATGGACGATGACTATTCACATGCCGTGGTCGAAGTTTTTGTGACGCTCTACGAGCGGGGACTCATCTACCAGGGATCTTACATCATCAACTGGTGCCCCCGCTGCCAGACAGCGCTGGCCGATGAAGAAGCCGAACACAAAGACGCCCAGGGAAACCTCTGGCACATCAAATATCCTCTTAAGAATGATCCCTCAAATTTTGTGGTGGTGGCAACGACCCGTCCGGAAACCATGCTGGGGGATACGGCCGTTGCTGTCAATCCCAAGGACGAGCGCTATACCCATCTTATTGGAAAAACAATCGTCCTACCGCTGATCAACCGTGAAATCACGATCATTGCGGATGATTTTGTCGATAGGGAATTCGGATCAGGCGCTGTCAAGGTAACCCCAGCACACGATCCCAACGATTTTGCTATGGGCCGTCGGCACAACCTTGAATTCATTAATGTCATGCATCCTAACGGTATCATGAACCATAACGCCGGATCATTTAACAGCCTCGACCGCTTTGAGGCCCGCCAACAGATCGTCAAAGCCCTTGAAGAACAGGGACTTTTGCTAAAGATTGAACCACACAGCCATGCTGTCCGGCGCTGTTACCGCTGCGACACCATTGTTGAGCCTTATTTATCCAAACAATGGTTTGTCAAAATGAAGCCTTTGGCGGATAAGGCGCTCAAGGCTTTCCATGACGGCGATCTGCGCATCCAGCCCAAACGCTGGGAAAAAGTCTACGAGAACTGGCTGGTCGATATCCGCGACTGGTGCATCTCGCGCCAGATATGGTGGGGCCACCGCATCCCGGTCTGGTACGATGAACATGGCAACCACTTTGTGGCCAGGTCTGAAGTCGATGCCAAGGCCCAAGCCAAAGCCAGGCATGGCAAGGATGTAATGCTCAAACAGGACCCTGACGTCCTGGACACCTGGTTTTCATCATGGCTGTGGCCTTTTGCCACGTTAGGATGGCCCAACACCAGCGCTGACCTCAAATATTTCTACCCGACGGCAACTCTTTTCACCGCACCTGAGATCATTTTCTTCTGGGTCGCGCGCATGGTCATGGCAGGCATTGAATTCATGGGGGAGGTACCCTTCAAGGATGTCATCCTGCACGGTACTGTCCGTGACGCCAAGGGACGCAAGATGTCAAAATCCCTGGGCAATGCCATTGACCCTCTGGAAATCATCAAGGAATACGGGGCTGATGCCCTGCGCTTCAGCATGATCCTCAACTCAGGGCAGGACATCTACATTTCCAAAGAGAAATTCGAGATCGGCCGTAACTTTACCAATAAACTCTGGAATGCCTCACGCTTTGTGATGATGAACTTAAAATCAGAAGCCAAGATCGATGACTTCTCTCAGATCGACCTGAAAAATCTGGACACCGCTTCGTTATGGATCATCTCCCGTTATCAGACAGCGCTCACCGACGTTACAAAAGCGCTTGAGGAATTCCGCTATTCCGACGCAGAAAATACCCTTTATGAATTCTTCTGGGCCACCTATTGCGATTGGTACCTGGAAATGATCAAAGGCCGTCAGGATGACATCAATACGCAAAAGACAGCCTACCTTGTTCTTAAGAACACGTTAAAGATATTGCACCCGTTCATCCCTTTCGTGACAGAAGAGCTCTTTTCCTATCTCGACGGTAAAGAGACCCTCTTAACCCTTGAACCCTGGCCTTTGATTGAAACGCGCTACATCAATACCGCGGCTCAGTCCGATATCGGCACCATCGTTGAACTTCTCACCGCTGTGCGCAACGTCAGGGCCCAATGGAACATCAAGCCCAATGAACCCGTTGAATGTGTTATCATCACATCTGAAAGCGCCCGTGCGTGCATCAAGGCCAATGAGGCCATGATCCAGCGCCTGGTCAAAATCGCAGCTATAAAATACGAAAGCTCGGCGGAAGGCATCAAGAATTCTGCCACAGGCGTTATAGGGGAGATCAAGTTCTTCATCCCCCTGGGCACCCTCATTGACGTAGCCAAAGAAAAGGCCCGCATCAGCGCGGAAATCGCCCAGATGGAAAAGTCCGCCAGTGCCATTGAAGGCCGTCTGGCCAATGAAGGATTCGTGCAAAAAGCACCAACGGATGTCATTGAAAAAGAACGTATGCGCATGCAAGAACTTAAAACAAGTGCAACCGCGCTTAAAAAAGCACTTGAATGCTTGGTCTAACGTTTGAAAAATCTGGAGGATCATCATGAAAAATTTTATCGTCACCATTCTCTTTGCCGCAGGCTTCCTGTCAGCCACATACGCCATGGGACAGATCTATAATAATCAAGCTGAACGCATGACAGCCCCCCTGGACAATGCCATCAAGAGTGCTAACGCCATGTACGCCAATGTTAAGAAGGCTGGTTCTGATGAAGAACAAAAGTCTCAGAACGAACGTTATAAAATCATGACAGAACCCATGAACGCCGCTAACGACAACCACTTGGCCAATGATTATTTCGCACATCCATAAAACCGCTAAAGAGCTTAATCTTAAAGCCTCCCAGGTCGAAGCTGTTGTTACCCTCCTGGAGGGCAATTCAACGATCCCTTTTATCGCGCGCTACCGTAAAGAAGCCACGGGCATGCTCGATGAAGTAGCCATCACCAGCATCCGTGACCGCATCAAACAGCTTGATGAACTCGACAAACGCCGCGCTGCTATCCTTGAATCCATCGAAAAACAGGGAAAACTTACCCCTGAACTAAAAGCACGCATCGGCCAATCCGAAACTCTCACTGAACTTGAAGACCTTTATCTTCCTTACAAGCCAAAGCGCCGTACGCGTGGCATGATCGCCAAGGAAAAAGGCCTAGAACCTTTAGCGGAAAATATCTTCAAGCAGGATGTTTCTTTTGATCCTGTGAAAGAAGCGGAAAAATTCATCGACAAGGAAAAAGATTTAGGCACCATTGACCTGATCCTGGCCGGTACGCGTGACATCATGGCCGAATGGATCAATGAGAACGCCGACGCCCGCGCCGAGATCCGCGACCTTTTCCTTAAGAAAGGCGTTTTCCACTCCAAGGTGATCAAGGGCAAAGAAGAGGAAGGCGCCAAGTTCAAAGATTATTTCGCCTGGGAAGAGGCTGTGGCCACAGCGCCTTCACACCGCATCCTTGCTGCCCGACGTGGTGAAAAAGAAACTTTCCTTTTACTGCGCATTATTGTGTCTGAAGTCGAAGCACATAAAGCTTTGCGCACACGCTTTCTTAAGTCCAATAAATCCGCATGTGTCCCTCAAGTCGACATGGCCATTGAAGACAGCTTCAAGCGCCTCATGGCCCCGTCCATTGAGAATGAAGTGCGTCTCTTGACCAAGGAAAAAGCAGACGATGAGGCGATCAAGACCTTTGCCAATAACCTCAAACAGCTTTTAATGGCGCCCCCCTTGGGGCCGCGCATGGTCATGGCCGTTGACCCTGGCATCCGCACCGGATGCAAAGTCACATGCCTTGATCCCCAGGGAAAACTCCTGGAATACCAGACCATTTTCCTTCAACAAGGTGAAAGCCGTGAACGGGAAGGCGCTGAAACCGTCAAATTCCTTTGCAAGAAACACAAGATCGAAGTGATCGCCATCGGTAATGGCACGGCCTCCCGCGAAACAGAAAGCTTTGTGCGCACCCTTGGCCTCAAAGATGTCAAGACCATGATGGTCAATGAAAGCGGTGCATCCTACTATTCAGCATCTGATGTGGCCCGCAAAGAATTCCCTGAACTTGATGTGTCCGTGCGCGGAGCCATATCCATTGGCCGCCGCCTCCAGGACCCCTTGGCCGAATTGGTAAAGCTCGACCCCAAAAACATCGGTGTGGGGCAGTACCAACACGATGTTGACCAGAGCAGGCTCAAAGATGCCCTGGATGATGTGACCGTGAGCTGCGTCAATCAGGTAGGGGTTGACATCAATACCGCCAGCCGCGAACTTTTGATGTATGTTTCCGGTGTGGGGCCAGCCCTGGCACAAGGCATCGTGGATTACCGCAACCAACATGGCGCCTTTAAGACTCGCCATGCTATCGGCAATGTGCCGCGCTTTAACGTCAAGGCTTTTGAACAGGCCGCTGGCTTCATGCGCATCATGGGCGGCGACAACCCTCTGGATGCCAGTGCCGTGCACCCGGAAAGCTATGGCATTGTGGAAAGAATGGCCAAAGACGCCCAATGTCCTATCAAAGACCTCATGCTCCAGGATAAAATCCGCCAACAGATAGACCTAAAAAAATATATTACCGAATCCATAGGCATGCCGACCTTACGCGATATCATGAATGAATTAGCCCGGCCTGGAAGGGACCCGCGCGCCCAGTTTGAGTTCGTGCAGTTTAAAGACGGTATCAACACCATTGAAGACCTTGTGCCTGACATGGTCCTACCGGGGGTTGTGACCAACATCATTGACTTCGGCTGCTTCGTGGATATCGGCGTCCATCACGACGGACTAGTGCACATCAGCCAGATGTCCGATAAGTTCGTCAAACACCCTTCGGATGTCGTTAAGCTCCACCAGAAGGTCATGGTGACTGTCAAGGAAGTCGACTTTAAACGCAAGCGCATCGCCCTTTCCATGAAAAACAAATAAACCCAATTTGGGCATTACGCCTATTTTATCAATTATACCGTTGTCACGAAAAGACGCTCTCTGATCTGAGGGGGCCTTCAAAAATATATTATCTAGAAATGGCCCGGGTTCATCCCGGATTACCTCTTCTTATTGAAAAATCCGGGATAATCCTTGAAAATCCCGCCTTAGTAACGAGAATTAAGGTAGCGGAGTAGTAACCTTATGTCGTATTTAGTCCTTGCCAGAAAATATCGCCCCAAGAACTTTGATGAAGTCGTGGGGCAGGAGCACGTCACCGGTGCTTTAAAAAGCGCGATTGCAGCCAATAAAGTAGCCCATGCGTTTCTTTTCAGCGGCCCGCGCGGGGTTGGCAAAACCACCTGTGCGCGCATCCTGGCCAAAGAGATCAATAAATCCTCCCCACAAAGCTCAGGCCTCCTGGAATTCGAGGGCGGCAACATGGATATCATCGAGATCGACGGCGCGTCCAACAACAGTGTCGATGACGCCCGCATCATCCGTGAAAGCGCCATGTTCATGTCCATGGGCGGCGGCTATAAATTCTATATCATCGATGAAGTCCACATGCTCTCGACCGCGGCATTCAATGCGCTGCTTAAAACGCTTGAAGAGCCCCCTGAGCACGTCAAATTCATCTTCGCGACCACTGATCCTGAAAAAGTCCCGACAACGATCCGTTCACGGTGCCAGCATTTCCATTTCAAGCGCCTGCCATTGGATGTGATCAAGAACCAACTTAAAACGATCGCTCAAACAGAGAAATTATCTGTCGAAGAAGAAGCCCTTTTTGCCATCGCCCGCGCCGCGCAGGGCGGTATGCGTGATGCCTTAGGCATCCTGGACCAATTAGCGGCTGGTGGTGAAAAAGTGACCCTGGCCGCGGCCAATGGGCTTTTGGGATTAATTGATGTTAAATATATTTTTGACCTAGCTAACGCCATTGTCGCCAAAGACGGGGCCTCAGCCATGAACTATGTTGAGTCCATTGTCAATGCGGGTAAGGACGAAAGGCGTCTGTTGCGTGATATGGTGGAACATTTCAGGCACCTGATGCTCATGAAAATCGACCCCGAGAAACTCCAATCTCTGGTAGATTACCCGGTTTTTTACCGCAAACAGCTTTTGGAACAGGCAAGCCAGTTGTCTTTGGAGAACATCCTTAAGGTGATGGATATCCTGATCCTTTCCAAAGATACCGAACGCCTGACCAACGCACCGCGTCTGGCCCTGGAACTAGCCATAGCACAAACGATCATTGTTTTATTACCAGCACAAGCACCGGCAACGCCTCTGTCTCCTGTCAAGCCTGTTGCCGCAACGCTACCGCTTAAACCAGCGCCTATAGCAACCGTAGCGCCTAAGCCTGTCAAACCAACGGCACCTGTCGGCCAACCAGCGCCCGCAACACCCAGTACCCAACATACGACGCCCACGGCCACTGCTGTTTCAACAGAAATCCTGGCCCTGGCGCATGTCAAACGTGTCTGGTCTGAAATGACAGCGGCCGTACAGGCGCAAAAAACATATTTAGGAACTTATCTTTTGGAAGGCGCGCCTGTGGCGGTTAACGGACAAACCCTGACGGTCGCATTCCCCATGGAATTCCTTTACCATAAAGAATGCCTTGAAGAGCCTGCGGCCATAAAGCTTATTTCCGAGATATTCTCGAACATCCTTGGACAATCCGTCATGTTATCTTTTGCCCTTATGGATTCCATCCCTCAGGAAAAGTCCGCCCAGCTGCAACATGCGCTAGATGCTTTTGAAGGCGAAGTGGTCAACGAATGGCATAATGAATGAGCTACCCGCGCGTTATTGAAAACCTGATCGAACAATTGACCCGATTGCCAGGCGTGGGGCGCCGCAGCGCCGAGCGCATGGTGCTGTTCCTTTTAAATGGATCGCCGGACGATTCACAGTACCTTGCCGAAAGCATCCTAGACCTGCGCGCCAAGCTGCGTTTCTGCCGCATCTGCAATAATTTTACGGAAAACGATATCTGCCCTATCTGCGCAGACACCACCCGCGACAACACCGTGATCTGCGTTGTCGAAAACCCCAAGGACGCCATCGCCATTGAGAAAACAGGGCATTATAAAGGACAATATTTTGTACTTTTAGGCGGTGCCATATCTCCTTCGGAAGGCCGCGGGCCTGACGATGTGGACCTTAACAAACTCATCCGCCGCGTGGTGGAAGATAATTCAGCGATCAAGGAAGTGGTATTGGCCACGGACGCGGATATGGAAGGCGAGCTGACCGCGTTGCATATCATCAAAGCGCTTCAGCCATATGGAGTGAAGATCTCGCGCATCGGCATCGGCATCCCGGCTGGGAGCTGTGTGGAATTTGCGGATATATCGACGCTGACCATGTCGCTCAATGCCAGGCGTGAAGTGGCCAATATGCGCCCTACGCCGTCTCAGACTATTTCCTCTGTTTCGATGGTTGACATTTAAAACTCAGTGGTGTTTTGTGGGAAAAGAGAAACGAACTTACAAAGACCGTAAAGAATATCTTATCAAAGCTGTTTATGCTAGACGGAAGAAAATTCGAGAAATGGCCGTTGAATACAAAGGCGGCAAGTGTGAACAATGCGGCTATAATCGCTGTATCGATGCATTAGATTTCCATCATGTTGATCCTGAGCTAAAAGACTTTAATATTTCCAGTAAAGGATATACCCGTAGTTGGGAACGAGTTAAGGCTGAACTTGATAAATGCCGGATACTGTGTGCCAATTGCCATAGAGAAGCACATTCTAGGTCTTAACAATAAAACGCAAATACTGAGTGTTGACAAGTCGAAGAATATCAGTATAATTCAACAGCATTAAACAAGTAATTAACCCTCTTTGAGGTCGCTCTTTATAAATTTATTCCCCTGTAGCTCAGTCGGTAGAGCATGTGGCTGTTCACGAGCCTCGCATAAGCGAGGCAAGTGTCATAAGTTAGCAGCCTTTAGTAGAAATACTGGAGTGATAAGCGGGCTAAGTCAGGAAACGCCTGATCTCGATCAGGTCAATCCTGAGCTAGCATCTGTTCAGTTCGGACAGAGGGCAAGTGCAGAGACTTTACACCCGCCGCCTAAAATGCTATTGCATCATGGCGAAGAGAAAGTCCGGCTCTTCAGGTAACTGAAGTCAGATCGTAACCACAGTGTCCGAGGTTCGAGCCCTCGCGGGGGAGCCATTTAGAT
>DYOU01000040.1 GCA_020720365.1 Candidatus Elulimicrobium sp. | reverse complement strand
TTCCTGTTCCCAAGAGCCATTTCAGCGTCATCATTTCTTCTCGATGCCAAACCGCGTATAAACATATGAAACACCCAGGAACAAAACCCCCAGAACGATCAGCGTAACAATCTTGAAGATAATGTCCAGACCCGAAAGATCAACGAGAACAACCCGGCCCAGTGTCAGCGCCAGCAAAACCATCCCGCCCATTCGTTCTGTCTTATTCCCAGCGAAAAAGCCTGCGAGTATCACCACAACGCTGGCAAGTCCCAGGCTCAACGAGATCCAGTGCGGCGGCACATACTGCTGAATGGCAACCACCAGAAGAAACAGTCCACCCACAAATGACATCTCTGCTTCATATTCAAAGAACAATTCGCTCAACTTTTGCCCTGCGATCGATCTCATCACATAATAAAAAGCAAAGACAGACAACACATCACAACCTACAATAAACCATTTTGTAACGGGATTAGCGACCGCGATCGTCTCAAACATAAAGATCATGGCGCTGGTGATCATGGCCAAGCAGGCATACGCCCTGAAGCGTTTCAATCCAGGCACAAAGCTCACGCCCAGAAAGACGAGCCCCTGCATTGATAATGAAAAAGCAACCCAAGGCTGTTTGACAAACGACCAAATGCAGAATGAAAGATATAATGATGCCACGAATGAAAAGAAATGATCGAATAAAGCCTCAAACCCGTTCGCCTGCGGTTCTTTCTTCATGCGTTGTGTTAAATAGAAACAGACTGCCATCGATAGGCTTGCCCAGAAACACATAAATCCATACCAGGTCCACACAAGCCCCAGGAAATGAACATCCGGCATATATCCCAATCCGGAAAACAACACCCTCAAGGCAACGATCGCTGACAAAATATAACTAAAGAAGCGGTATATTCTTTCCTTAAAATTCACGCCGATAAACAGCAGGAACGGAATCTCGATCATCCACATCAACAGCGTCGTGGTCGGTAAGAATTTCAATGATATTGAGAATGTAATCGCGAACACTGCGGCCACAATATCACTGCTATACATTTTCTCTCGTCCCAGCCTCTTCATAAAAAAAGCACACCCCAGATAGATCAATCCCGCGATCAAAACCATCACATACCGCTGAGCATCAAATAATTTAAGGATCAACGGATAAGACAAGACGCTGTACAAAGCAATGTTCCCGAAATTGGTCGCCGCAAGCGCCCGTGCCTGGATCGGCTCATCGATGGCTCTGACGAGATGAACGCCGATCAAGAATACGCCCCAATAACAGGACAGAAACGCAAAATTCATAAAGTCATAATAGTTAACTGGAGCGATCCCGAAGGGCGCTACCCCACTCAAAGATGAAAGAAGATTAGGCATAAGCCAAATATAATGGATCGCGTAAGTCAAAATGATCCCCAATGAGAGGATCCTGACCCATTGGAATTTATAGACCAGGTACAGCGCCAATATCGCCAGAAACAATAAACTGATGCTGGTCAAACTGGTTATCTGGCCAATCGTCAATGTCAAATAGGCGACGCAAAGAACAACCGACATCATTCCTTCTGACTTATACCGCATAACATGTGTCATCATTCCCGCCACCACCAAAGCTAAAAGGAATATGTCTGCTCCCTGATTAACAATGATCCGTGACGCCTCGAAATGATACATGGCATATGTCGTAAAATAAATAATGGCCCATGCGCCTCCCAATAGAACCCGGCCATAATTCAAAAACTTCTCTTTCGCCTCCAGCTTGAGTCCGGCGAAGAAAAGCGCACCGCCGACAACATAGCCAAAAGCGATCTTCAGGAATGGTCCGATATATTTGAACGAATAACTGATAAGGAACGCGACTCCCAATGCCAGAACAACTATGCCGATCTTATTAAGCCAATTACGCCCAAAGTCCAATTCCATGTCTGCCCGCTTAACGGGTGTGCTCGTCACCTGAGTGGGACCAGATTCCAACCGCACCACTGGCTCAACAACAAGTTCAACCCTCTTTTCACTAACTGCCTGAATTTCTTCACTGATACCCGAAAGCCTTACGATCAACTGTTCCAAATTCTTGGTCTTCTCTTCAAGTGCATACAAAGAATACTTAATATCCTGCAAGTGACGCTTGGCATCCTGAAGATTATTAACTCCCTGAATACCGTCGATTGAGGGAACATTCTTTGCGGGAAGTAATAAGGCAATGATCACAGCCAGCGGCCCGGTAAAGATCGACAAGGCAAGGAATCCACCCACACCAAACTTCTTCTGCTCAACAAGATACAAAGTGGCGATAATTGATATAATCCAGACCCCTATCATATACATAACGAACCTCCGTTGAACTACCCTTCCTGGGTGTCCTTTTTATTTTCATGTTCCCGTCCCGCATAAACTGTCCGCGGAGGAACAATAGCGCCCTTGGGCAGAATCGTTCCCGCAGCAATAATCGCCCGGTCTCCGATCTCACATCCCGGCATGATCGTACATGGCGTAAGAAGAATGAAATCAATGAATGTCAGCAACCATTTCATAGATCTTCTCCCTATAGCGTGTTGGCGAACCACTCCAAACAAGGTTTCATAAATTTATCCGGCTGCCGATCAAACATTGTCTCGGCATGACCGACCTTCTCAATGATCACGATCTTCTTGGGCTCTTTAGCCTTGTTATATAATTCATGACTGTGCCTGGGGCTGATCAGCCAGTCTTCCACCCCATGAAGAAACAAGATCGGGCGGGGAGAAATCCGGTCCACAACATCGATCGGCGCCGTCTTTGGTTCCCACAGATGCCCCGGACGAACTCCCTTGCCCTTGGCTTTATAACCCAAATTGAGCTTAAGATCCTCGAGCATGGCCGGTTTCCAGAAGTGATAATCGATCTTCCAGAAATCATACGGCGCGCTGACCGCGATCAGGGTCTTAATATCAGGATTCTGCGCTGTTTCCACTATGCTGATCGCAGCGCCCAACGAAAACCCCATCAAACCGATCGACTCATACCCGCAAGTTTTCACATAATCGATCACAGCCCGAAGATCGGCGCATTCTTTGGATGTCCATGTAAAAAGCCCCGAACTCTTCCCATGCCCGCGGAAATCAAAGGCGACAACATCATAATAGCCGGCCAGCGCTTTGGCGATCTCACGAAAAAGATACGCATCCTTGGCATTAAAGAATCCATGGGCAAGGATAACGACCTTCCTGAATCCCTGTTCATGATGAACCGCTTCAATGCGATGATTGTCTTGTGTCTTTAGGGTCACGTTACGCAAGGGACTCTCCCTTGCTCGCCGTCGACAACTCTTGAGCCAAGAATTTAACCCGCTTAAGATCCGTCTTCCCTGTTCCAAGAACCGGGATTGTCTCGACGCGATAAAAACTGTCCTTCTTCGGTATCCACAAATTAGGAATGCCTTTTCTGGTCAATGATTCACAAATGGCCTCAACATCCATATCGACAGCGTGCAGCACAACAAGCCTCTCGCCCTTCTTCTCGTCAGGCACCGACGTTACGGCGATGACAGGATCGGTCGCGCCCAGCGCTTCCATAATGTTCTCTTCAACCTTGATATGCGGCACCATTTCGCCGCCGATCTTGCTGAACCGACTCAACCGGTCCGTGATCCTGATAAACCCATCCTCATCGATCGTGGCAATATCTCCCGTGATATACCAGCCTTCTTTAAGGACTTCCGCCGTCCTGGACGGATTATTCAGATAACCTCTCATCACATTCGCCCCCTTCACCAGCAACAAGCCGTCTTCATTGGGGCCCTTGAGTTCAAATGTATCCGGATCCACAACCTTAACCGCAACACCAGGAATCGGGTGACCAACCTTACCGAACTTGTTCCCCGTTTGATTCTCCATTGCCTCCTCACTTACATAATTCGGAAAACCAACGGTCACGATCGGGGACAACTCGGTCGCCCCATATCCTTCAAAAGGCGTAACCCCGAACTTCTCCTGGAACGCATTCGCCAATGGTTCTTTTAATTTCTCGGCACCAACAACAGCCATCCGCACCGAAGCAAACTGTTCTTTGGTACACTTCTTCACATAAGCCGACAAGAATGTCGGCGTTCCCATCAGGATGCTTCCTTTGTGCTTAGCCGCAAGCTTGCCGATGGTTCCCGCATCCAGCGGATTCGTGTGATACGCGACCCCAACCGCTGTCCCGATCGGAAAACACATCGTCGCTGTAAAACCGAATGAATGAAAGAATGGCAATGCCGCTATAACAACATCCTTCTGCCGGATATTAAAGACCTGATACAATCCTTCAATGTTGGAAAAGATATTGGCATGTGTTAATAAAACACCTTTAGGTTCACCCGTCGAACCACTTGAAAAGATGACGGTTGCCACATCATCCACGTTAAGCTTGTCGCCACGGACAAACATGCTGCTCAACATCCATCCCGGAGAAAGAAACGCAGCCAAAAAATAAAACCCCGCCTTCACCGGGCTGATCTTCAACTTTGCGTCTTCCAGAAAGGCCATCTCCGGCCTTGCAGAGATCCCCGATCTTTCCAGGAAAGCCCGGGAAGTAATGATCGTCCGCATATGGCATTGCCTGATACAAGAATCAAAAGCTTCCGCAGAAAGGGTAAAGTTCAAATTAACAGGAACCTTTCCAGCAAAGGCAACCGCAATATTGGAAACAGCCGCCATACAGGAAGACGGTAACAACACGCCCACCATCTCATTGGTTTCTTTAGGGCGACGATCCTGAGGAAACAAGACTTTCGACAAGGCGACGGCAGCCGCGAATACTTTGGGATAAGTAAATCGAACCCCCGTTGAATCCGCCATACAGAACTTGAACGGGTGGCGCTTTACTTCATCAATAAAAGCCAGGTGCAGCTTCTTGCGCCAAGCACCGCGCAGTATATTGGCCTCGGCGCCTAGCTCTTGCACCGACAAGCGAACCTGATGTGTCTTGGATGCGGCAGGCATAGGCTTGCCGAAAACGATCGAGACCGGATACAACGTAAACCGCGGCATCTTCCAGAAATAGCGGCCATTGGCAAACGTGTAAATACTGCCCCAGATATTGTCGAGATATAAAGGGATGATCGGCGCATTTAATCCCTTCATGATATGCTCAAAACCTTTGTTGAACGGCAGCATATTCCCCGTCCGCGTTAAATTGCCTTCAGGAAAGATACAAACCAATTCGCCGCCCTCAATCGCCTTTCTCGCTTCCGTCAACGCGCGCATGATCGCCTTTGGACCTTCCTCACGATCGATCGGAATAACCTTCAGTACTCGACAGAACAAATGAACCACAGGAATTTCATACATTTTGCGGTACATGATAAACCGGACAGGGCGTTTTAATGCCGCGAGGATCAGGATCGCATCTACATAAGAAATGTGGTTAGAGATCAGCAGCGCGCCACCCTCGTCAGGAACCAGATTACTGTTAACAACGCGCAACTTATAAACCGAGTGCGCCAACACCCAATTCACTAATCGGACCAGAGCAATAGGCAATGTCGCAACAATATAGACCGTCGCGAGCGCGGTCAATCCTGCGACGATCCAGAAAATCCTATCTGATCCGATCGCCAATTGCCCGCCGCAGTACCATAAGAATCCACCGGCCAACAATGAGCCGCCCGATGAAACCATATTCAAAACTGAAAGATATTGCCCGCGCTCTTCACCCGGACTCCAGCGCTGAAAGAAAGCATTAAGAGGAACAGTATAGAAACCGGCACACACGCCCAGGACAAACAGCATGGCCAGTGCAGCATAATAATGCCCGCCGAAACCGAGCAAGAATGACATGGCCGTGATCCCCATGGCCCCAAGCGGCACCAAGCCCAATTCAACTTTTCCTTCAGATGCCATCCCCGCCAGCACGCTTCCCGCCGCAATACCGAGTGACACGGCAACAAGCAAAATACTTATATGGATCTGATCCACAGAAAGCACATGCGCGCCATAGATCAAAAGGTTCATCTGAAACGAGGCGCCCAGAAAATTAAAGAAGGCCAGCGCCATCATCGTCAAAAACAGGCCCTGATCTTTCCGTATCCCCGTCAACGCTTTCCATGTGCCAGAAAAGAACCCCTGACTCTTGACGGGTTCCTGTCTTTCAGAACGAATCGCAAAGCTGACTCCAAAACCGATCAATGCCAGGAAACCCATTAAAAGCCCGATATAATACAAATGAGTATTGAAAATCTTGAACAACAGCCCACCCGTCGCTGTTCCAAGAATAATCCCAACAAAGGTACAAAGCTGAACATACCCGTTACCCTTCGAAAGCTCTTCCTCATTTAACATCTCTGGCAAAATACCAAACTTGGCGGGACTAAAAAGAGCGCTGTCGATCATAAACAAGAATAATGTTCCAGACAAGAACCATAGATTCCCCGTCCACAAAGCCCACGCAGAAAGTAAGGCAAAGACGATCTTGACCAGACCCATCACAATAATCACAGTACGTTTTGAGAAACGATCAGCAAGATAACCGGCAAATGGAGCAAAGATCACAAACGGCAGAATATACAAAACTCCAACAATACTGACAGCGCGCGTGGCAGCCTCAGAAGACAACAATATCTGGATGGCATAAAGCGAAACAACCACCTTTAGCAAACTGTCCGTAATAGCACCCATGAACTGAGCCACAAGCAATGCTTTGAATGACCCTGAACCGCACGTCTTTTCCATATTGATTCCCCGCTATTTAAAACACAATTTTCCTTATTTTCTATTTTAACTTCTTTATTTCAGCCTCAAAGCCATAAACTAAATATCCCTTCCCAATTCCATAAAACCTGAAATATACCGATCCATGCTATTTCTGAAAGATCTTCCCATACCAATCTCATTGACCCATCAATGGTTAACTTATCAACTATATATGCAAAAAAATACTTACTCTTTCAGATCACGAAACCATCTGAACATAAGCTCTGCTATTGTTTTCTGTTCTGCCTGAGACAACTTGTCCATAGAGCTTTTCATTGTTTTCATATAACCGGGCCACGCATCATCTAAAATCTGGGAACCTCTTTTTGAAACTCTGATTACTTTAACGCGCTTATCTCCTGTCCTGCTAGAACGCTCAATCAACTTCTCCCGTTCAAGTTTATCCAGAAGGCGCGTCATATTAGACGCTGTTACCATCAAACGGTTACCAATTTCTCGCTGACTCAAGCCACTCTCTCCACCCTGATGCTTTATAATCATCAAAACATTCATCTTGGCCGGAGTTAGATCAAAAGTATCCAGATATTTGGCAACCTTATCAAAAATCACCGTATAAACGAGAACCAGCCCATAAAAAGCCTCTTCGTAATGCCTTCCCTTACCCGCTTCTATGCCAAATGCCTGTAAATCATCCATGGTCACCCTCCATTTCTACTTGAAACATAACATACGATAGTTGACTTGTCAACTATATTATTCAGACCTGTTATCTGCGCTCGATTACCGCAAGCCACAGCTGTCCGGTAAAACTTTTTAGAACAGGGCGTATTGGAATTCGTTGATTTTAAAGCGATCAAGCCGTTGTTGTGATGCCGTAAGCAGGAAGTAACACATCGCCACCCAAATTTGAGACAAGACGGCATTCTGATTAATACCCAGGAATGTTTTGATCTTCAGGTTCTGCTTGGGTAAAGGCTTAAACATGCTATCGCACTTATTTTAATAAATATTTAAAAAATGCCCAGAAACGAATGGAGGTTTACATTCTGAAGGATGCCTGTAATAACCGGGGCAAACCCGGGAGCTGACCGATACCGTGCCAACAGCGCAGGATCAATATCAAATGCTATCTCCGGCGTCGTATATCGAGAACTCGCGCCAAGCGCCTTATCAACAGGCTTAAAGTCGATGCCACCTTGAATGTCAGAAGCCTGAGCAACAGAAGCCATTTCCCGGAGAACGGATATCGCCCTCAAATCTACTTCGCGTGAGCCCTCTTCCAAGCCTTGTTCAAAAGCGCGCGTCCAAAGCTCGACGCTGGAAGTTTCCGGCTCCCCGCCTCGACGCAACACCTTGGCCGCTAACCGCCGCCATAGAGGCGGTGACGGCGTCCGGTCAACTCTGGCATAATGCAAACTGCCTTTCTTCTGCCAATTTATACCTTGTCGCAATAAAGCTCGGTAGAAAGCCAGCATATCGTCCACACTTCCCCCCATACTTTTTAAACGGCTTATTCCATTCCCGGCAGCCTGAAAATAAGGCTCTATATCGTCGGCTATAATAACTCTCTCTCCATTCAAATTCTTGTTTAAATACTGCAAAGTATCTTTTAAGTCACGCCGATACGCTGCCTGCCGCCTGTCCCTCTCAACCTTCAGCTCAACGCTGTGTATCTCTGCCCAGAACGCTGCCCGGTATTGTTCATCTTCCACCCTTGATCGGCCTCTCGTTAATTTTTCTGAAATAACACGCCCTCTTTCCATGATAACTTCAAAACTTTCCAGGCAAACCTCTCGCGCTTCACGCGTTGCTTCGCTCTCCTGAAACACACGAATAGCTTCTGCCATTTCCTTACGCAGAAGATGATCAATTCCTGAATCGACCGCGGCCACAACGCCCCCCCAAAGCAGAAAGCCATCCCCGAAGCTGACCATGCGCAACCCGCGATCCAGGACATCAACGACCGCCCTCGCCTCATCGGGATAAGCCTGCTCCAGAAGCCCCTTGTCATTCTTGATAACAGCCGAATCGATCCAAACATGCTCTCCCGACACAAAAATGTAACTATGCCTTTCCAACCATTTAAAGATGGCTTCTCCCTTATCAAACCCCTTCAATTCTTTCTGCAAAAACTGTTTTCGATCGTCTTTCTCTATTAGCCGTTCCAAATCTGATAAAGTCACCGCGCCTTGAACCTTCTCATACATCGCTTCCATGACATCAAGCGCATAGGCCTCACTATCCCAATCCGCGCCTCCCAGATAATACGGCACTCGTTCCTCCTGCGCCCTCTGAACAAGCCAGCGCGCTTTGGCGAACTGTGCCAGCTTTTGATACCGCCATAAAAGCTGGCTGAACGCTTGTGTCAGAAAAGCCCTTGGAACCTGAACGCCAGACGCCTGTACAACCTTTTCAAAATGATCAATAGAAAAGCCCAAAACAAGGGCTCCTGCCAAATTGGCAACAGTGCTCTCAGGAGCAAGGCGAAGCGCCTCCCGGGCCAGAACATCGGTGCCTCCTAAAGAATTGCGGACCTCTAAATGATTTCTCCGTAAAGCCATTAAAGCCAGGTGCTCTGCCGTTATGGAATATGGCATGGAACTCGCCGTCTGATCCTTCCGCCAGGGAGAATCATTGAAAAAGACATCTACTCCGGCGATCTGGTTCAACATTTTTCCAAGCTGCCCGCTTATTTTAGGCTGGCCGCGCCGCTGAACATGATATGTTTTCAGAAAGCCGGCCACCCCTTCGGGCAAACTCCCGCCTGTGTAATAATAGATCCTTGGCGTATAAGACAACGTTTTCAGAAAACCCTGAAAAGACTGATCGTCCTCATGATCTTTTGGAACAAAGATCATCCCCAGTTCATTCACGTTGAATTTATTGGAATCGTCCAGCAAAGCTTCGCTGAAACCGGACAGCTCCCACTCACCAGGTATGATCAAATTATTATGTTCCGAAAACATGCGCCGGCCCGGAAACCCTGTTATACATTTATTTTCCATGAGAGGTTCTGCCCAGGCAAAGAAACCCACCTTGCCAGCGTTATAAAAGAAGTCTGACCTATCTCCCACCGCATGCACAAAAGTTGTCGGAAGATTATCGCTGTCGGACTGCTTGGCTTCATCCTGAAGGCTCTCGGGCTGAACAGACAGGCCAAAACGGGACATCAGATAACCATCAGCCAGGATCGCCCGTAAACGTTCCGGCATAAAAGTCGTTAGCATAAAATGTCCTGATCCCCACTCTCTGCCACGCTCAATATATTCTTTCACGCTGTCATTTGTCACGGTTTCCGGCGACCAGGCCCTGGCGTATTCCGGGCCGGCATTCTCCTGCACACCGAAATAATCTCCCTTTTGAGCCTGCAGGTTCGCCGTTTCAATACGCTCGCGTTCTGCCAAAGCTTCCTGCGCCAGCCGCACCATCATCTGCCAATTCTCATCGGACAAACGTTCTACAAAATCTTCTCCTGTCTCCGGGTCATACACATGAAAGCCGTTCCTGCCCTTCACTCCCGCCGCTGTGATATTTTTTAAAGCCTGATAAAGTCCACCAACTCCCTCCAGCTGACGCCCGCGCTCTTGCGCTCCGGCAGACTGGATCACCAGCTGTTCTATTCCCACCGCCCCCATGCCACTTTCATAGGTCTTGTACATTCCCCACTGATAAAAAAGCTTCTTTATACGACGGATATCTGCCCGCACTATCTCTGAATATCCTCCCAAATTATAAATCTGGTCCATTTGAACATTAAACCAATCACGGTATATTTTCTGCTCCTTTCCAAGGCTGACCTCCAGCTTTATCATCCCTTCGTCCGAAAAAACAGAATAGTTCAACTTCGGCATTCCTGCTTTGTTCAAACCCATCCCTTCAAAGCGCGCTTTCAAACCATCTCTTTCCCATTCCCGCCGCAGCGCATCGGAACGTATTTTCTCAATATCCGCCACATCGTTAAAAAGAACACTAAAATCCATATCCAGATTCTTGTTTCCCATATCAAATATATGCGTCCCCCGGACGGTCGAACCTGTATTGACAATTCTGACCGTCCCGGAACTCCCCAGAATCTGCCGCATTTGCTCATGCAACATTTCCGCGATCACCCAATGAACGCGGTGCAAGGCATCATCCGACACGGCGACCGCACGAGGTTTTAGTCCTAACAGATCTTGAGCCTCCGGGCTCAAATCTTCCGGCCTTATGATCTTCGCGGATACAAGGACATCTTCGCTCGTGGCCGGCACCATCATTGCACTCGCTTCCGTGATCGGAAATCCCCCCATCATTAATCCGCCGGAGAAATACTTTCTGGAGATCCGCTCATCTGTCAACGGGTCAGACTCCTCCCTGATACAGCTATACACACCTTTCTTGAATGTTTCAACATACTGCGCCCAGATCTTCTTCGACATGCCAGGATCAGCAATATTGACACCCTGAACCTTGTTTTGATCGCTGTAAACGGCGGAAAGAAAGCTGCCCTTGATCTTTCGTTTGTACCAGGCCGCAAGGATCAGCGAATAATAGACCTGCCGCAGCCGGGCAAAGTTCTGGCCTTCATTCACCTCTTTCTCCAGGACCGGCAGGATAATTTCGCGAATAACCTGCCTGGCTATTTCCTGGGTCTCACTCGATGATTCCTTTAACCCCTGAGTGACCGCGGCTGAACGATCAGCGGTAATATAATCGCTGTCGAGCAAAACTTTCAGCCTGGCATCAACCACATAGGCGACCGCGCCCTGAGCCTGATCTTTGTCTGCCCTGGCCTGCCGCTTCTCATAAACAACCGCCTTCTCGGGGACGATCCAAACCTTATTGAACATATCAATCGGAATGTCCGTAGTCCCGTATTTGTCGAAAACTTTCTGATATACTTCAGCCCAGACTTTCTTGCCGCTCTCGCCCTCCGGGTAAAGGACTGAAGCGGTCAACTGCTTAAGAATATAATCCTGCGCCAGAAGGTCTCGTCCCATTTCGGTGACGCCAAATTCGTCAGGCACGATGCGGTCCTTCTCGTACGGCGACAGATTTACCCAGAGGTCTTTTTCAGGAACAGTGATCGAGGCAAGAAAATATTTAATCAGACGGGTTGCTTCCGTTCTCAGGCCCTCTGTCGAAGCGTTCGAGTCACCTTTATCGAGGATAAAATCGAATTTTAAAGGGTCTTGCGGATAAAGCTTAACGCCTTTAAGAAGCGGCGGCACAACCGTCTGGCTTACATGCACATGAACTCCTGGCGGCGGCAACTGAAACGCCTCCTGGGCACAGGCAAGACGACTCGGCACAGCTCCGTTATTCAGCAAGAATGCTAAAATAATAATGAATGCAACAGTTTTTCGCATAACTAAATCGGTCATTAAGAGTATGTAACGATTACTGGGATTTTTAAACCTGTTAAAGTATAAAATATAATCAGTCGAAATGCTACTTTCTGTAACTCCGGCAGGGCAGGATCAACTTTTCCGTTCAAATACCAGCGCATTGGCAAATTTCTTGACTTTCGACATATAGTCTTGACTGTTGGCGGCAAAGAAGGAGGCCGATCCCTCTGGAAAATGCCATTCTTTTCTGGTCAAAAACTGCTGAAACCCGGCCACTTCACCTTCTTGACGATGAAACTTCCATTTAAGCGCAACGATAACTAAATAAACAGACTGGTGAGAATACTGCGTTACTTTCTTACGGACAATAAAAGCTTTCCTGATATCCTGAAATTCAGCCAGGATCCAACGGGCTCTTTCAATAGTTACCTGATCAAGGTCGTGCAGGATGAACCCATCATCCGGACCAACACTCTGACGTTCCATATCGGCCAGCTGGCGAGTCCGTTCGGCGGATAGATACCGCTGATACCACTGGCCTGACTTTTCAAAATCACCGCGCTCTTCGTAAAAAGCCATCAACTTCTCGGCCGCCCAGCCTTCATGATAAGGATCGATCTGCAGGCCTTTTTCCATATAGTTCACTGTGCGCTCATCCTTACGTTCCAGATAAATATGCCCGAGACAGAATAGGGCGAACTTATGCTCCTGGTTCCTGGACAAGATCTGCTCAAAGAGCGGTTGAGCCAGGTCCAGCTGATTTAAAGAATACGCGTACAAATAAGCCTTACGCCAAATCTCCTCATCTGTCAATGCCTCGCCCTTGCGTAGCCTCCGCAGTTAGCAATCAAGGGGGATAACAACGTCATGTCGCTTCACTGTTAAGCCCCGCCGACTTGCTATGTGCCAAAACCTATGGCTATATCTCACATGGGAGGTAAGAAACCATGAACAATTCCACATGTTTTCTCACCACGGGCAACAGCGCAGGACTTTCTAGCGCGGGTGCTGAGCCGGGGCTTTTCATCCCCTGCCGCTTGCGCCAGATGGGTTGGCCGGACGGATACGGTAAAAATAATCTG
>DYOU01000039.1:8943-13332 GCA_020720365.1 Candidatus Elulimicrobium sp. | reverse complement strand
TTCGACACAACGAGTTACATAAAAACTTTCACCCTTAATACGAAAGACCTAAAAATAAACAGGACACATCAACTTTCCTTAAATCTTACAAAGGGAAAGCTTAATGCGTCCTGTTTATTTCTTGTCTCATTTATTTTTGAAGAGTATCAACAATATAACGACCGTTCCCACTGATAAGCTGAACTGAGGATCACATCTAACCCGCGGGAAGGCGTCCATCCTAACAATCGATTGGCTTTCGCAAAGGAAGCCACCACATTCACCGCATCCCCAGGTCTGCGAGGAACTAAAGTATACGGGATCTTCTGCCCCGTCACCTTGATCGCGGCATCAATGATCTCTTTCACAGAAAACCCGCGGCCATTACCCAAATTAATGACCTCATTCTTCACTTTACCACTCAATAAACCCTTAAGCGCCAGAAAATGAGCCTCCGCCAGATCAACCACATGCACATAGTCACGCACGCATGTCCCATCTTTTGTTGGATAATCATGCCCAAATACAGTGAGTTCTTTCTTCAACCCGCACGCCACCCGCATAACATTAGGGATCAAATGCGTCGGTTTATCCATCTTGATCCCAATGCCGCCATCAGGATGGGCTCCCGCTACATTAAAATACCTGAGGGCAATAAAATTCATTCGCCCTGAACGCGACATATCCCCCAGGATCTGCTCTGCCATGACCTTTGTCGCTCCATAAGGATTCTCGATCTTGAGCGGTTCATCCTCAAGAATAGGACTCTTCAACGGATTACCATATACACAAGCACTGGATGAGAAAACGATCCTTCTCACACCTGCCGCGTCCATCGCTTTTAACAAATTGATCGTAGCGCTGATATTATTTTCATAATATTTGACAGGATCAGAAACAGATTCCGGAACGACGATCGCTGCCGCAAAATGAATGACCGCATCAATCGAATGCTTCTTGAACGCTTTCTCAATATCCGCGAACTTCTTCAAATCCCCCTTCACAAGAACCACCCCTTTTGGAATAAATTCCTTATGCCCGGTGGAAAGATTGTCAAAAATGACCGGATTCAGGCCCTTCTCAAGCAAAAGCCTGACCGTATGTGAACCGATATACCCTGCCCCGCCTGTAACAAGTATATTCTTTCGCGTCTTTTTCATACCGCTATCCCCTTCCTGTTCATTAAAAGATCTTTAATCCTGGCCTGTCTCACAAAAACAAGCAAGTATAACATTAATACAACAAATAACCCAACCGCCGTCATTGAGATATTCCCGGCCATACGCCGCAAAGACGTATCCGTAAACCAGATCCTGACCTGATGTTCTCCAGAAGGTAAAGGGAACACTATAAGTCCAGGAGGATTACTGATCAAAGGCAACTCTCGGCCCTCTACAGCCACCTTCCACCCGGGGAAATAATACGAATGATAAACAAGAATAGCCTCCGAGGAAGAATATACGCGGAATCGGGCTTCCGTCCCTCTGGAGAATATTTGATCGATCGCCTGCACCTGCCCGCTGATGGTCTGCAATCTCTGCGCAGGCTCAAAGAAGGGTATAGGCTTAGCCGCAACCGGAAGATATTCCATATTATCACGCGGGGTTGACCTGAAAAGAAATTGATTCTTGTTAACAGACTCGACAGATTCGTATCCGTAAGGCTTTGAAAATGGCAGACTGAACACAACCACCAGACCAGCCGCGATCACCGATGCCCAGCTACGCGCTACCCCGCGAAAAATCCGTACAGCCCCTCCCGCCAACACAGATACCGCAAGAGTTATGATCATCAAGAATCTCCATGGGAACTGCGCAAAATGAACCAGCGGTAACCTTTCCCACACAAACACAGACACTTCCAGTGACATAAAAACTCCCGCCAGAAAAAGAAAAAGAAAGAACAAGCCCTGACGGCGCATGGCTCTCCCCCTTGCAGAACACAATACAAAACAGATCCCCGCCAATGCCAGGACCAAATGAACCGGACCGATCATAAAGGACATCGCATCATTCCCGCCGGCCGATGAACCGCCATAACCCCAGGCCGAATAGATCAGCTGCCCTAAAGAAGCAAAATGCGCGTGAAAATCATACCGTCCGCTCTCTACACGATTGATCTGCACAAAGCCCTTCTCGAGCATCGCCGGCAGCCAGAAATATACAGAAAGAGCGGCCCCTCCCATCAAGATTCCCCATGAAGCGGCCAACCCCCTGGATCTTTCTGCCTGTTTTGATGTCAGAAATAAAAACCATGAATACACAAAGAATACCGGAAAGAAGAATAGTGCGGCAATATTATGCGCCAACAATACGAGCGCGGCTGCAAATACCCCCGGCAAAAAGACGCTCAGCTTCACTTCAGATGATAGCCGGTAAAGCGCCCACAGGACAAAAGGCATAAGCGCATATGCCGTCAACTCGGAGGGAGCCCCCCTCACGACCAGATTCAATAAATGATACGGCGCCGCCACATACGCAGCCGCTGCCAATAACCCTCCGCCCTTACCCCAAAACTCTTTCGCCAAAAGATACATCGAGAAACCTGCGGCACCAAACACAAGAACAATCGCCGTGTTGTAAGCCAGTACCATTGGAAAAATGAATGACAAAGCCGCCGCAATATAAAAGAACAACGGAGAATAAAAATTGAACATGGGGTAGCCGTGCCCCCAAAGAATATCCGGTGTCCAACGGCCTGAAAGATCGCCATTAGCCCAGGAAACAGCCATGGCCACTGACTTGATATAGTTGGAATTGGAATCATGGGCATGAACAAGCTGATCCGTGAGAACCGGATACGACATCAACCATGCGATGGCAATAAGCAACGCAGGGATGCCCAAGAACTGAAAAATCTTGTTAATCCCCATAAGAATCCTTGAATATTTATACTAATTGCCGAATAATCATACTTACCGGCTCAACTTTATTAAGACTATAGAAATGAATGCCCGGAGCCCCATTTGCCAGAAGCTCACGGCATTGTTCGGTGGCAAAACGCATACCCGCTTCCAGTGTTTTATCCTTATCGGCGGCAATCGGCACGAATATATCATGAACTTTTTGAGGAACAGAAGCACCGCATCCCTTGCAAAAATTAACTGCACCTTCATAGTTCGTGATCGGCAGAATGCCCGGAATCACCCGCGCCGTTACTCCAAGGGCCCGCAAGCGCCTGACATACTCAAAATAAAGGCTGTTATCAAAGAAAAGCTGGGTCATCACAAAATCTCCCCCTGCCGCGATCTTCTTTTTCAGAATATCCGCATCTGCCTGCTTGTTTGCCGCCAGTACATGCCCTTCCGGGAAACCCGCGACTCCAATAGCAAAATAGTCACCATAATGGTGTCGGATAAAAGTCACCAGATCTGAACTATACTTGAAATTCTCCGGTCCGGGAAGCCAACCGGGATTATCTTTGGGAGGATCACCGCGCAATGCCAAAAGACTCGAAATATTCAGGCGTTTCAACTCATCCAGAATAGACTGGATCTCACGGCGTGAATGCAGAACACAGGTAAAATGATGCATGGCAGGCAAATGATATTTCTCCTGCACAAGGCGCACCAAGCCACAAGTCTTCTCGCGGCTTGACCCGCCCGCGCCATACGTGACCGATACAAAATCAAACGGCAAGCGTGTAAGATCCGCCAGAACCGCCTCCAATGATCCCATGCCCCTGTCCGTCTTGGGAGGAAATATCTCGAAAGAAAATGTCCGCAGCTTGTCTTTAAAAATATCGGTGAGTTTTCTCATAAAAATACCATTTCATTTTATCTGTACAAGGTATATTGTCCATTCTTATCTGCCATTTATGTTCAATTGTCTATGTCCGGTTTATAAGCTTTTTCTAATCTTTAAAACGACAGAGCTTCCTGTAAATAACATAGGCTATGACTGGCAACGCGTAAATAATAATAACCCGAATCAGGATCTCCGGGGAAAAAGAAGAATACTTTGTCCGCAAAAAAACCGGAACATTCTCCGTTACATGAAGAAACTCAGACAAAAGCACCAACAGATACATTGCCCCACCCTTAAAAATGATCACTAACGTATTCAGAGGATCCAGCGATACGGAACTCCATACCTGCAGCTGGTAAATATTATTTCCCCAACCCGCTTCTCCAAAATACTGCGGAGCATACTCTAATGTCAACTTGGTCCCGGTCCCTTCAAAAACCAGCATCGACATTGTCGGTAACATGGCTACTAAAAAGATCGGCCATCGCGGCCAAGGATCCTTATCAGCAAAGAATCTTTGCAGCCAGGCGGTAAAAGGGACAATCAGCAGGAACGGAGCCGTAAAGATCAACCCCCGGTCAATCCCAAAAAGAACATGCCAGAAACGATGAATATAGAAACCTGCCGAATATATTTCCATCAAACGATCTGCGCCGGCCTGCCA
>DYOU01000039.1:0-8843 GCA_020720365.1 Candidatus Elulimicrobium sp. | reverse complement strand
CACTGTTCAGAAACAGAAACGGTATATGCGAGAAAACCGGCCTCCTGAAAACATAAAGAGGGATCCCTTCCGCAAGAACTATCAGAATAATCGCCCAGGATGATGCCGCAACAGGAAAATGATACCGCAGCCCCCGGTAAAGAAAAGCAAGAGCCGCCAGAAAATATGCGATCGTCCCCACCACAAACCCGAACGCCGTCCAACTGGAAGAAACATTAAAAAGACACCATCCTGATTAACGTATTCAGGTTAACCAAGCATGGTGTCTTAATAAACTTGTACTGTAAGCCCTTACGCCTTATTTGCCATAAACTTCACCAGGTCGACAACACGGTTGGAATAACCCCACTCGTTGTCATACCAGGAAACGATCTTGAAGAAGCGCTTCTCGCCCTTCAGATTATTCTGAAGAGTGGCCAGCGAATCATAGATCGACGAACGCTGATCGTGGATGAAATCCGTCGATACCAATTCCTCGTCAGTATAACCGAGATAACCCTTCAAGTAGGATTTGGATGCATCCTTCAGCTTCTGATCGATCTCTTCAATAGACGTATCGCGCGCTGTTGTAAAGGTCAGGTCAACAACAGAAACATCCGCCGTTGCCACACGGAACGCCATGCCGGTCAGCTTACCTTTGGTAGCCGGAAGAACTTCACCGACAGCCTTGGCCGCACCGGTGCTCGACGGGATCGTATTGATCGCCGCTGCGCGTCCGCCGCGCCAGTCTTTCTTTGAAGGGCCGTCGACGGTCTTCTGTGTTGCGGTATACGCATGAATCGTTGTCATCAATCCCTTATCAATACCAATACCTTCCTTAAGAAGGACATGGACCAGCGGAGCCAGGCAATTCGTAGTGCAAGAAGCATTGGAAACAATATTATGTTTCGCGGCATCATATTCGTTCTCGTTAACACCCATGACCAAAGTCTTCACATCACCTTTGGCAGGCGCTGAAATAATAACCTTCTTCGCACCCGCTTCAAGATGGCCCTTGGCCTTCTCGCTGTCCGTAAAAAGGCCGGTCGATTCAATAACAAAATCAACACCGAGCGCCTTCCAGGGAAGTTCCGCCGGATTCCTCGTCGCCATGACACATTTGGTCTTATGTCCGTCGACCACAAGGATATCGCATTCCTCTTTGGACGCATCACTCTTGACGGCTTCAACCACATGATTGAAACGGCCGTGTACCGAATCATACTTGAGCTGATACGCGAAATATTCCGCGTCCGTCGAAATATCCACAACCGCGACAACATCGATCTCTTTACCCAAAAGCCCTTGATCCGCGATCGCCTGAAAAACCAAACGGCCGATACGACCAAATCCGTTGATACCAATCTTGATCATAACTTTCTCCCTTTTACTTTTTTCCTGAATGATTTATAGCTCCCGCATACCGCCGTAGACCAACTCAATAACGGACAGGAACTGGATTAGTGAAGCCCAATGATCTCCTGAACACCAGGCTTATCAAACCGGGAAGGATTATAACAAAGAAATCTGCCAGAACAACTTATTTTCAGTTCTTGATTAACACGGCCTGGATCTTTTCCATAAGAGCCCGGATCTTGGGATTCGCCATGAACTGAGCCGTTCGGGGATTCGCTTGAACTTCCTTCAGGTTTTTGGATTGGATCGCTTGCAGAAAGTCCGGGTCCGCAATGATCTCAACGATTTCCGGGTCATTGGAGATCGCCCTGATCTCGGCCATCACCTCAGGGTTGGACATGATCTTGTCCTGCTCCTTCTGCGCATCAACCCCGGTGCTCGTAACGTCTTTCGTACTTTTTTCTTTGATCGCCATGGGAGAATCAGGATTACCGCGAAGCGGCCCTGTCTTGATCTGAGGCGCAGCCCCAACAACCATTGCAGAAAAAAGAACCGTCAAAACAAGCGTCCCTAAAAATATATTCTTTAATTGTTGCATGATCATCGTCCTTGATCTCCTCTCATCTTTTCGATCAACGCTTTTATTTTTGGATTAGCCATCAACTGCATGGTGCGTTCGCTGGATTGGATCGCCGCTACATCTTTCGCCTGAACCGCTTGCATGAACGCCGGATCTGATATCAACGCCATCACCTCAGGATCCCCCGCAATAGCCTGTATATCCATCATTAACGCCGGATCTGACATGATCATGGTCTGCACAGCTTCCAACTCAAGCCCTGATGAGGCAGGCGCAAAGGTTGAAGAAGATGAGACCGGCCCAGTAGCAGGAACGCTATCGCCAGGAGATACAATAGATACCACATCATCTTCCCTGACCCGTATCTCTCCAAGAGCAGAACTTTCTATAATATATGCCCCGCGCTCAATCCCCATGATCCGGCCCTGAACACTGGAACCGTCCTTCAACGCAATGACCCGAAGCTTCGGCTCAGCCCAGGAGGCAGGGATCAGAATGAAAACCATAACTGCAGCAAGAAATATCTTTTTCATACAATACAACTATAGCACATAAACCCGTTAACAATTACTCAAAACATTTCTTAATTGCCCGCAGGCCGCGGACACATCATCCCCCCGGGCAGAACGCAGGGTGCGCGTAACGCCTGCCGCCTCAAGCACGCCTTGGAACATCCGGACGTCTGACGCAGGCGGCGAAGAATATGTAAATTCCTTGACCGGATTGTACACGATCAGATTAACTTTAGCCAGCCAGCCTTTCATCAACCGAGACAGCTCTTCCGCCGCCTGTCGCGTACACGTCAGATCCTTGATCAGGATATATTCAAAAGTCACCTGCCGGCCGGTAGCTCTGGCATACTGGCGGCAGGCGGACAACAATGCTTTTAAAGGATATTTCTTATTGATTGGCATCAGCGTTGAACGGATCGCATCATTCGGCGCGTGCAAGGACACACACAGTTCGATCTGCAAACCTTCCGTCCCCATTCGTTCGATCCCCGGGATGATACCGCAAGTCGACACGGTAATCCTCCGGGCGGCAATGTTAATACCCTCTTTGGCATTCAATAAACGTACTGCCTTAAAGACCTGGTCATAATTATCAAACGGCTCTCCCGTTCCCATAAAGACGATATGCGTCACCGGCTTTGGAGCCACCGCACGCATAACCGCCAGGACTTCTGCCATGATCTCTCCGGTCGTCAAGTCCCGCCGAAAGCCATGGAGGCCGCTCGCACAAAAACGGCAAGAGAACTTGCAGCCGGCCTGTGAGGACAAGCAGAGCGTCCCTCTTTTGGCAGTGGGAATAAAAACTGTTTCAATGTGCTGACCGTCATGCAATTCAAAAACAAACTTGACCGTCCCATCAGCCGACTTATAGCGTGCTGTTTCTTTTAATACCGGGAAAGGGATCCCTTCGGAAAGCTTGTCCCGCAAAGGCTTAGGGAGAGATGAGATTAACGCAAACGAATGAACTTTCTTGACATAAAGCCAGTCAAAGATCTGTTTGGCTCGAAAAGCAGGTTCTGAAAAAGAAACAAGAGCACGGGCTAATTCATCCAGCGACAACGAATAAATATCAGGCTCTGGCATAAAGGCCTGTTACTCCTTGAACTGTCCGATCGCGCGGAACTTCGCATACCGCTGATCGAGCAAATCTTTGGTTTTTATCCCATTCAAGCGTTTGATCTGCTTCAAAAGAGCCGCCTTGAGATTAGCCATTACCATCGCCGGGTCCCGATGCGCGCCTTCCATCGGCTCTGGAATAATTTCATCAACGATCCCAAACTTGATCAAATGTTCTCCTGTCAACTTGAGCGCCTCACATGCCTCAGGAGCCTTGGTCGCACTGCGCCAAAGGATCGACGCGCAGCCTTCCGGAGAGATGACTGAATAATACGCATTCTGCAGGATCATGACATAATCCGCCACACCCACGCCAAGAGCGCCGCCACTGCCGCCTTCACCGATGACTGTGGCCACGATCGGCGTACCCAAACCCGCCATATCGCGCAAATTCTCCGCGATCGCCTGAGCCTGGCCGCGCTCTTCAGCGCCGATCCCCGGATAAGCTCCAGGCGTATCAATGAAGACCACGACCGGAAGTCCGAACTTCTCCGCAAGGCGCATGGCACGCATGGCCTTACGATACCCTTCCGGATGCGCGCAGCCGAAATTCCGCTTCACATTCTCGGTTGTGTCACGACCCTTCTGATGGCCTATCACAACCACCATCTCATCGTCGATCCTGGCAAATCCGGTGATCATGGCAAAATCATCCGCGAACAGCCTGTCTCCGTGAATTTCCACAAAGTCCGTCATCATCATATGGATATAGTCAAGCGTATAAGGACGCTTGGGATGCCGGGCGATCTGAATACGCTGCCAGGAAGACAAAGTATGATAAACTTTCTCCCGAAGGGATTCCATCTTCTGCTCAAGCCTCTGAATTTCAGACGAAAAGTCTAACTGGCCATTGGACAGCTTGCGCAGTTCAGCGATCTTGTTCTGAATATCAATAATAGGCTTCTCAAATTGCATTGAACTCATTTTTCATTCTCCTAGTCAACGATAGTCACGGCGGTCCCGCGAGGAAGGATCTGATAAAGCTCTTCCACTTCGGCATTACGCATCCGTATACAACCAGCGGTCACCTGCTGTCCGATCTTATCCGGAGCCACTGTCCCATGGATCCCGTAGCCCTCAATATCAAAACCCATCCAACGGGTCCCCAATACATTCTCAGGGCTCTCTGGAGGGATCACCGCACCCGCCTTGAACCAGACAGGATCCTCCAGCCTGGTCGTTATCTTAAAGGTACCGACAGGCGTTGAATTATTCGCCCCCGTAGAAACATTATAGACTTTTATAACATCTTCCCCGCTCTTAAGGATCAGGATATTCCGAGATTTATCTACCAACACCGTGAACTTCGGTGTCCAGATCCGTAACTTTTGCCCTACCCGGACAACATCGTTCCGCATACCATTCGATACTTTGACCAGGTCCATTGTCACATTATATTGCTTACAGAGCTTTCCCAGAGTGTCCCCGACCTTGACCTCATGAACCAGCGTCTGCGGTGTCTGAATATTCGAAAGAATGATCTTCATGTTGAGATCATAGAGCTCTTTCTGGGCTTGCTCAATATTCTTATAATCCGGATGCTCATTGGCTAACATTTCATACGCCGCCCTGGCATCAAGCCACTTCCCTTCTACAGCCAAAGACTGTGCTTTTTTGTAAGTTTCATCTAAAGGCGAAGCCTGCACAACCGGCTTGAACGCCTTGCTATCAACCTGCCCGCAACCCGCCAGAAAGAGCGCCCCGCTCAATACCCATATCAACAATGCTGTCTTGTTCATAACACCCTCATCTCAATATAATAAAACCGCCATCCCTGCCCCAAGCACCAACCCCGCCAGCACCTGCATAGGTGAATGGCCCACAAACTCCCGGATACGGCCCACATCCACTTTCTTGTGCCAATACATATCATCAATGACTTTATTCAGGACTTCAGCTTGCTCTCCCGTCGATCGCCGTACTCCCTGCGCATCAAACATGGTCACCATGGCAAAGATCGCTGCCAGTGCGAACATCCCGGATTGAAACCCGTATTCGATCCCACAGCAGACAGATAAAGCCGTCACCCCAGCCGCATGACTAGAAGGCATGCCACCCGTGCGCGTGATCCAGCGGAAATTAAACCTGCGGCCGCGAAGCAAATAAGCAATGATCTTAATGCTTTGCCCCGTGATCCAGACTATAATCGTAACCCACAAAATACGATTACGCGCCAGCTGGGAAATCAGTCCTGAGAGATCAGTATTATCCATAATAATCCCGTCATTATATTAATGCCAGGCGAAAAAGCAAGAGTTCCTTATATTACTGTCCAGCCATATACTAAGGCGCCCCACTTCAACCGCTTCTGCCGCGGCCGCGGCAATACCCCGCCCAGATCTTCCATAGCCGCCCGCCGGCTGGAAATATCTTCCAGCATCACCGCCAAACGGTCCTTTTCAGCTAAAAATAACTTAACATCAAAATAACGTTTAAGACTTTGCACGGGCATTTCAAAGTGATCGCTAGCCCCGCTCTCCACCGTCCGAGCATAACGGTCCAGCCACTCTTCGGATATCTGAGGAAAAATGGTTCCTATCCAAAATGCGATAGTCAACAGGAACGCCATGGGGATCACGGATTACCTCCTGTAAAAGAAATCCGCTCAGCATCTCATTAAAGATCTGTTTTAACCGCTGATCCTGGCCGGCCCTGGCCTAGCCAATCCTTCTTAACTCCTGGTTTTAAAAACAAAAATAAAGAAACCCGCAAACAAGCGCAACAATGACAACCAGCAAAGCACTCAAAAAAGATATCGTCAAATCAATCATAAGAACTCCCTGACGCTGAACGAATTATTCTTTTTATCGGACGCTCATTCTTATAGACTTTCTGTATATACATGTCGATCGCTTCTTTTTCACTCGACTCAGAAACATGAATGGCCCGAAGTTCCCGGATAAGATCATCCTGTGAAAGCATAAGCGGAGGATTATGCTTTAACAAGAAGAACGCTCTTTCAGAAGCAACAACCCGTATGTCAGCACTGCCTGATATATCAAGGAATTCTTTCACCACACCCTTATTCAACGCCTCCGACTTTTGAGCAAAGTCCGCTCCAGGACCATTGGTTTTTCCGCCTTGAACAGGACTACCGTCTTTTTTCACAAACTCCCGATAGAATTCCACAAAATATTCCTTCATCGCGTGTTTACGCGCCAATAGCTTCATTTCATAACGGCGGACTTCTTCCTCCGTGACCAGACGCAATATTTTCTTAAGGTCGACACGCGTCAATAAGCGGATCGACCCGAATCTCAATGTCATATAATCGAACTGACCCTCATGCATAATCTTCAGGAACAATCCGTTAAACATATTAAACTTTAAGGTCGTTGACTTACGCAGGTACGGCCTCAAAAGATCAAGGAATAAACGATCATCAAGAGACTGGATCGCATCAATGAATGAAAAAAGATCATCCATATCCACAGCTTGATGCTCCATCGCCGCCTGTTTAAAAAAGCGGCTATAGAATCCACCGAATTTGGGGATTGCTATAAAATCTGAAGGCTTCTTTAAAACAAGTGACGGCACGGCAAGATCCCGAAATGCATGCTCTTTATCAAAAACAACCATATCCCCTGTGGTCTTGTTTATAAGAAAATCTCCCGGATCAACTCCAAATACAGCGAACAGCCAATCCAGTATAAATGTTTTATGCACTAATTGCCGCTGAGCCGCATTCAACCGCTCAACCCCAACCTGCTCGATCGATTCCACATCTGAAAGAAACCTGCTCAGATTGCCGTATCTGCGTTTCCCGTTAACTTTCACGATAACCGGCTGATATCCTACTCCTGGGATCCCCCAGGCTTCGTACAACAAGCTCAAAAAAGCATCCGTCTGAATACAAGGCACTCCGAAATATTGCTCCGGATCGTAGTACTCAAACGGCATCTTGAATAACCAACGATCTCCGTTAGAATCACGCAATAAGAACTTCTCCGAACTGCCACTGGTAAAAGGCTGTTTATCATTAAGAGTAAAGGTAAGGTTTCGAATATGCTGAGGATCGGCTTCTCCGGTCATTTGCGGCGTTACCAGCTTGTACCTGAACCTTTCCAGCGGCATGTGGCGCGCCTGAGGAAGGTTATGAAGAACATTAAGGCAATAATCGATCGCCTCTATCTCATAAGGGCTCTTGCTCGCCCCCCTTATGTCTGCAAGAAGCCGTTCAATATCTTCATAAGGCAGATCAATATCTCCTTCATGATATATACTCAAAATACCCCAGGCCTCTGAACAACTCACCACGTTCAACATCGGCTGTTTCTTGGGCGAAAAAGACTTGAGGCGCTGTTCCAACTTGCCTATCCGGTCCTTGACAGACCGGATCATGATAAGCATCTCCCAAACAGAAAAACGCTCTCCCTTATTGCCCAATACACTCGTTAAAGTCTTTTTTCTCTCCAATACAGACTGTATATATTCCTTATAAGTTTTGCTATCTTCAAATCCAGACCAAAAAAATGAAAGAAAATCCCGCTCATCCATGTCTTCAATAAAACGCGCAATCTTACACGTCTGTCTCGAAGAAACCTGCTGCCAGCCGGCCGGAACATATCGTCTCAGAAAACCCGCATAACTCTCTGAGGACGACTGCTTATCGTTGCTTATATGCCCGGCAAGATTTCTTATACAAAAACGACACTGCTCATCCTTGCAGGATTTCTCCAGATCAAATAGATCATGAATAGGAATTCTAACATCATCAAAATCAACCACCATCGGAACGCCATCGGGGGGAATGATAAAATCCGGGCGAAAATCAAATAAATAGGCAATCATATGCGCTTGTTCAAGCGACTGCAAGTGCCGTCTATCTTTACCATCAAAACCCGTATAATCTGAAGGAAATTTATCTGCCCGCACATACTCCAGCAAAGAACCAAAATAATATTTACCATTAATGGGTAAGCGGATCGTCCCTAATTCAGGAGTATTCAATCCGGAAATCCGCGAAATCTTGCTAATCCCTTCCGCCATCATAGAAAAAAAGCCGAATATATGCGGCTTGAACATCCACATCCGATCAGTTTCCTTATCCCGAAGAAAATATTTTTCTGTATTACCCAATCTTTTTAACTCACCAGGAATCGGAACAATATCAAATACATATCGCGACTTTTCTTCTTTTTCAAGCTGAAAGAGCCGAAAACAAAGACTGATATATTCTTTACCAAAGGATGCACTATAAGAACGTAATAAAATAAACCCGGAAACACATAAGCAAATACCAGCACAAAGCCCAAAGAATACCCTGTTATTTTTTAATTTCAACGAAAAATATCGCATTT
>DYOU01000113.1 GCA_020720365.1 Candidatus Elulimicrobium sp. | reverse complement strand
TCCAACGCATGTCCTAAGGCCGTGGCCGCCGCTGCGCGGACTCGCCACGATTCTCCATCCCCAAGCGATTTCACCAAGTCGTTGAGTCCAGTGGTACCGATGTCCCCGCCTTTCTCCAACGCATGTCCTAAGGCCGTGGCCGCCGCTGCGCGGACTCCCTCATATCCATCCCCAAGCGATTTCACCAACTTTTCTACCAGTGCAAATTCAATAACAACTTTCTTGTCGATCAATTTATTGCTGATTAGGGCATCCAACGCATTAATCCCACTAATCCGCATTTCGACATCAGGGTTGTCTAATCTTTTAACAAATAAAATTACATTTTCAAAAATTGTGCTTGTATTTTGCAACTGCCGGGCAGGGATTCTAACTAATTCCTCCCTTTCAGCCGTCCTTCCTCCCGCAAAATTTAAATCGCGAAAATCATCTGCCTGAACATACGTCCCGGCAATAACCTCCTCCGATGGCAGCTGCCCGTCCCCTTGCGCTTTCTTAAACAACTCACCTAATGAAGGCGCCTCAATATCCCACTGCCTCAGCAGCTCCGCGGCCTTGGAAATGTTGCCCTTGATCCACTCCCTCATCTCCTGCGCAGTTAAAGGACGGTTTAAACCGCGCTCCTGACCCAGCAGTCCTTTCTGCGCCTCCCATTTCTCTACCTTATATTGCTCATTCGCCCTGACAACCTGAGCCTCCGCATACTGGCTGTCCAAATAAACGACAGGAACGCCGTTCTCTTCATAAACGACCGTCTCCCCCTTCCGCTCTTTCGCGCCCAGCCCGATATGCCCAAACTGCCCCGTTGCCCGCAATAATCCTTCAATCAAATAAACCTTGGCCTGCACACCATTTGATAGGCTAATCGGCGCTCCTGCCTGCGCCTTGCCATCATTAAATTGACCGGCTACGTATTCATTGACATACCTCGCCGAAACGCGCGGCTGACGATAGACTCCGTTAATCCAATTTAATTTGCCAACTGGAGGGGCATGCGCCAAGGCCGCGGGGTTTGTTTCCACTTCCAAAGGAACCCGCATCTCCAAACCGCCGGAAAAATACTTTCTGGAAATGATTTCCTGTGTCCCGGGATCGTAATCTTCCTTGATATAGTTGAAAACGCCTTTTTTATAAGCCTTCAAATACTGCTCATAAATCTTCTCTTTTACGTTCTTATCATCAACATCAACACCAGCGATCTTCTTTTGGTCGGAATATTCACGGTTTAAAATGCTCTGACGAAGACTTTGTTTATACCACTTGGCCAAAATAAGGGATGCGTAAACCTGACGAAGGCGCAAGAAATTCTGCCCCTCGTTAACTTCCTTTTCTATCTCTGGCAAAACGACATCACGAATTATTTGCGATCCGATAGCGTGCGCACCTTTTTCTTCTGAATTCCCAGTCCCTGATCCCCTGCCGCTCAACGCCGCGGAATCAGGCGATTCACCGTGAGCTTTTGCCAGCGCGACATAGTCCTCTTCCAACATGACCTTGAGATGGCTCTGGAGAACATACACCGTATCCTTGTTTTGATAAACCACCGCCTTGTCCGGAACGATCCAGACCTTGTTAAACGTATCCACAGGGATATCTTCTGTGCCGTAAACCTGCCTGGCTTTCGTATAGACCCTGCTCCAGAATTCCTTCCCCAAATCTTTCTCGGGATAAATCAATGATGCCGTCAACTGTTTAAGAATATAATCCTGTGCCAAAAGATCCCGGCCCATTTCCGTAATCCCAAGCTCATTGGAAATGATCCTGTCCTTCTCATAAGGCGACAGGTTGACCCAAAGGTCATTCTCCGGAATAGCCAAAGCCACAAGGAAATATTTAATTAACCGGCCGGATTCTCGTTTCAACGCGAATTTATCAAGATCGGCATTGCCGCTGTCAAGAAGGAAATCAAAAGCAAACGGATCCGCAGAATTAACCCGCATCCCCTTGAGCATCGGGGGAACATAAGCTGCCGTTGTGCCAATCATCTCTCCGGGGGTTAGAAGAGGCATCGCCTCTTGCGCGTAAAGAGGCCGAGCAGGAAGAATGACCGTTGAAAAAATGAACGCGAAAAGCACTGCTGACGCAGTGATCTTGCGCAATCGAACTTGATTTCTTCTTATATTCATATACCTTTCCTTACCTTGAATAAGTATAAACGATAAAAAAACATATGCCAGCCGACTTGATTTTTACGGTGGGAATGATACCATTGATCGTTACCCTGCGAATTGTAACTCTAATTGCGACAAAATTTAAGCCTTCGATCAAAGCTGCTATT
>DYOU01000112.1 GCA_020720365.1 Candidatus Elulimicrobium sp. | reverse complement strand
GATCCGTTCTTCTTCATCGGCTACCTCATCTCAATCGCCATTTTCGGTCTCTACCAGGCTATCTATATGGCCAACGCCGGCGGAGCATGGGATAATGCCAAGAAACTCGTCGAAACCGAACTTAACGCCAAAGGCACCGAACTGCACGCCGCGACAGTGGTCGGCGATACCGTCGGCGATCCGTTCAAGGATACCTCGTCGGTGGCGCTGAACCCGATCATCAAGTTCACATCGCTCTTTGGCCTTTTGGCCATCGAACTGGCGGTCGAAATGGCGCACAAGCAGCAGGTATGGACGTGGATCATCGCGGGCATATTCTTTGTGCTTTCAATGATATTCGTAAGCCGGTCGTTCTATTCAATGAGAATCCAGGCCGACGACGAAAATGGCTCGAAGAAAGGTTGCGATGCCTCTAAGAAAACCGCCTGTGCCTGCTGTCACTAAATAGCGATTGCTATATAGTTCCTGTTGCGGAAACAAAAATATTTAAAAACCTTGTTAAAAATTATATGAAAAAAGCCTGTTCCCGTTATCATTGAATTGACGAAAAACCAATGAGAAAGGAACAGGCACATGAGAATAAAATCAATAAAACAACAATACATAGACTTCTCTTATGAATCAAGATTAAAAGTCGTGAACGAATACAGAGAAAAATACAATCTGATCTCACAACTGCTGGACGATAATCCTCAGTTGGTTTCTCTTGTCCATCATGATCTGGCAAAAATGCTCTCGCAATCAAACAAGGGACGCAAAAGCGGCTATACATCAGAGCAGATACTTCGCTGCCTCGTTGTGCAGTTCATTGAGCAGCAAAGCTTTCGAGACGTTGCAGTTCTCATTGAAAACAGCGAGTTTCTGCGAAATTTTGTACGTCTTGGCGTCAATCATATGATGGACTACAGTTTTCTGAACAAAGCATACGGCATCATCAGCGAAAAAACGTGGGATGCCATCAATCAGACTACAGCACAATATGCCACTCGGGAAGGCAAGATTTCGCCTGAGAAATTACGCATGGATACCACCGTCTATGAAACCAATATTCATTATCCCACCGACTCATCCTTGCTGTGGGACAGCTTTCGTACGCTGGCGAGTTTGCTCCGCACGATCCAGCAGGAACTGCCGCATTTGGCTCTTAAGCATCGATTCCACGATGATAAAGTCAAAAAGCTGGCCTATTTCATTACCCGTAATGGCGCAAGTCCTAAAAAGGGTACACAGCGTAAAGTCAAAAGCACCTATCGAGAGTTGATCGGCCGTGTCACATGGATTGCCGGTGTTGCCCGTCAAACACTGGACACGTTGGCCAAGGCCGGCTATGAGGCAGAACTGGTAAGCCATTATCTTCCCATCGTGAACAAAATTATTGACCAGGCCGACCAACGGGTCTTTCAGGGTGTAATGCCTGCCGCCGATGAAAAAATATACAGCCTTTTTGAGGAACACACCGAATTGCTCAAACGCGGCAAGGCGGGAAAGCCCATCGAGTTCGGCCATAAGATACTGCTTGCCCAGACCGGCGAAAAGTTCATTCATCATTATCAGGTCTATCCAAAACGTCAAGAGGATCAAGACCTGCTTGAACCGACATTAAAAGCCCATACAAAATTGTTTGGCGTCGGTCCTGATGTGCTGGCCACTGACAAGGGCTTCTACAAAAGCATGGAGCAAATCTTCTCGCTGGAAGAAGGAATCACAACGGTGTCGATTTGCAAGAAAGGCCGTCGCAACCAGCAGGAGTATGAGCGAGAGAGCAGCGAAGAGTTTAAAGACGGCCAACGTTTTCGAGCCGGATGCGAAGGCAGTATCTCGGTGTTAAAACGTGCGTTTAATCTTGGAAAGTGCCTTTTCAAAGGATTTAAGAATTACGCGGCCAGTGTAGGCTGCGCGGTCTTCTGTCATAACCTTGTTTTGCTGACTCGATTGTAAGGCAGAGTTGACCGGAACAGAGTGTTTTTGAGAGTGTCCTCGGAGACGGTCTGTTCAGAAAACTGAAATTTTAACTTTTTAAAGAGCGTTAGCGGACAGTTTCATGAAAACGATGACGAAACCAACCTCGTCATAAACCGGACAGTTTTTTCTTTATCGTTTTTATGCCTTTCCGCAACAGGAACTATATAACAGGATTGATCGGCTTTAGTGTCATAGAAATGAGAATGAGCCATATCAATGAAAGTCACGCTTCATGAAATTGCGACATTTTAGCCGTGTGTTTAAATCGCCAAATGCTTTCGCCCCTACGGGGCTTGAACGCAATTATGACCTGTCTCCG